>JAICLU010000084.1 GCA_025925195.1 Thermoleophilia bacterium | reverse complement strand
GGTGCAGGGCCGCGAGCTCCGAGAGGGGCGGCATCGGAAAGCGCTCGTTCTCGTCGACGAGCCGCTCCCCCGCCTTGTGGCAGAGCACGAGCCCGTGCGGCGCCGAGCCGTGGATCAGTCCGAGCGTCACGCCCGAGTACGCGGGATGGAGCACCGAGCCCTGCCCCTCGACGAAGAGCACCTCGCCCCCGCGCGCGACGCCTTCCAGCACGAGCTGCTCGGCAGCGCCGGCGATGAAGTCGGCGACGACCGCGTCGACCGAGATGCCCCAGCCGGCGATTGCGATCCCGGTCTGCCCGGTCGGCACGAACTCGCTGCGCAGCCCGCGGCGGCGCGCCTCGCGATCGAGCTCGAGCGAGACGGTCATCTTCCCGATCGCGCAGTCGGAGCCGACGGTCAGGATCGTGGTCGCCGTGTGGGTCAGGTTCGCGCCGGTCGGGACGTTCAGGCCGGGCGGCGGCTTGCGCAGGTCACGCAGCTCCACCCCGTGCTCCGCCGCAAGCGCGACGAGCTCGGCGTCGGCCGTGAGGAACTCGTGCAGGCCGTTCTCGACGTCGAGGCCGGCGCGAACGGCGTCCTTCAGCAGATCGCGCCAGGCGGGCGGGAACCGGCCGCCCTGGGTGGCGACGCCGACGAGCGCGACCGTCGGGTCGAAGCGCATTCCGTCTGCGACCGTCGCGACGACGGGGAACCCGGCCTCGATCTCGCCGGGCCGCTGCGAGTCGACGAGCGCGACGACGTCGTCAGGCCGGTAGCGCATGACGCCGCGCGCGGTCTTGCCGTAGTGCGGGTCGCCCGATCGTCCCTCGGCGAGGATCAGCAGCCGGCGGGACCGGCGGTCAGCCGACGCCAAGACCGGGTGCCTCCGCTGGCAGCTGCACGCCGTCGGCGAATGCGACGCCCGGGCAGGGATCCTCGGCGAGCAGCAGGTTGCCGTCGAGGTCGACGTGATCCATCAGGCTTGCCACATGCGCGCCCGCGGCGATGCCGAGCCCCGACTCGACCATGCAGCCGAGCATCACGCCGAGCCCCAGCGCGCGTGCGGCGTGCGCCATCCGCACCGCCTCGCGCATGCCGCCGGACTTCGCCAGCTTGATGTTGATGCCGTGCGCGCGATCCGCGCACGCCGCGACGTCGGTGAGCGTGTGGCAGTCCTCGTCAACGTAGATCGGGACCGGCGAGCGTCGCTTCAACTCCGCCCCGTCCGGCGAGCCGGCGACAAGCGGCTGCTCGCAGTACTGGAGGTCGAGCTGCGGCAGGTACTCGAGCGCTTCGTCCAGCGACCACGCCTCGTTTACGTCGCACTGCAGCGGCAGGTCGGTGACCGACCGCACCGCACGCACGCGTTCTGCGTCGAGACCGTCGCGGCCGCCGAGCTTCAGCTTGAGGCGGCGAAAGCCGCGGCCGGCGACCTTCTCCGTGCGTCGCGCCATGTCATCCGGGTCGCCGAGCCAGATCGTCCACGAGGTCGGCGGCCCGTTCCGGCGCAGCCCCAGCAGCTTGTAGACGGGCAGCCCGACGAGCTTCCCCTGCAGGTCGTGCAGCGCCGCGTCGATCGCGGAGCGTGCCGCCTGCTCACCGGGCGGCAACGCGTCGCCGATCGCGTCGAGCGCGAACGGGTCGTCGCCGAGCTCGACCCGCTCGAGCCACGCGACCGCTGAGTCCGCCGACTCCTTGTATCGCTCGATCGGGGCCGCCTCACCGCGACCGATGAGGTTTCCGTGGCGGATCTCGACCTGCACCACCTCCGACTCGTCCTCCGAGCCGCGAGAGATCGTGAAGGTCTCCGCGAGGCGCAACGTAACGCGGCGGGCGCTCAACTCCACGGGGGCTACACTAGTGCCCGCGCGCCCGTAGCTCAGGGGATAGAGCGTTCGCCTCCGGAGCGAAAGGTCGCAGGTTCGAATCCTGCCGGGCGCATCTTCAGCACGCTCCGATTGAAGACCAGCGCCGCGAGGGACATGTCCACCGCGGCCATGTCCGAAGTGGACATGACGGGGTCGGACATGACGGGGTCTGACCCCGGTTTTGGCTTCCCCGCAGGGATTGGGGAAGAAAATCCGCACGTGCGTCACACCTCGGGCCGTCGATCAGCCCTTCGCCCGCGCACGCCACTCGTCGCGGGTCGGGAGCTCGCCGCGCTTGCGCGCTTCGACAACGCACTCCATGTGCGCGTGGCGGCGCTTCGAGAGGTCACCCTCCGGCGCCACGAGCGCGTGATCGCTCGTCGCGTGGAGCATGCCGTCGCAGAACGGGCAGACGTAGCTCGCCGCCTTGAGGTTCCGCGCGGGGCGCATCTCCCACCACTGGACATTCGTGCTCACGCCGGACTGATCGTAGGACGCCGTCGTCTTCTCCGCGGGGAGCTGACGGCGCGAAGCGCGCCGATACGCTCGAGCGGTGCGCTCCTACCTCCGCTCGCTCGACCCGCACCTCTCGCGCCAGCTCTGGACGCTCCTCTCCGGGAGCTTCTCGAACGCGCTCGGCAACGGCGTCGTCTTCCCCTTCCTCCTCATCTACCTGCACAACGTGCGCGGGATCCCGCTCGGCACGGCCGGCCTCGTGCTCGCTGCGACGTCGGTCGCCGGTCTCGTTGCGGGCCCCGCCTCCGGCGCGCTGATCGACCACATCGGTCCGCGCCGCGTCCTCGCAGCGTCGATGGTCATCTCGGCGGTGGGCTTCGGAGGCTTCGCGCTCGTGCACTCCGTCGGCCCCGCATTCCTGGCGGCGGTCCTCGCGGGCCTCGGCAACGGCTCGTTCTGGCCGAGCCATGCGAGCCTCGTCGCGGCGCTGACAGAGCGCGAGACGCGGCACAACGCGTATGCGATGCAGCGCGTCCTGAACAACCTCGGCATCGGCGTCGGCGGCGTCATCGGCGGCCTGATCGCGACGACCACGCGGCCCGGAAGCTACGAGCTGCTGTTTGCGATCGACGCACTCACGTTCGGCGGGTACCTCGTCGCGCTCGCGTTCGTGCCCGCTCCGCCGCACGTGCCGCGTCCGCTCGACGCGCCGCGCGGCGGCTACGGGCTCGTGCTGCGGCACAAGACGTTCGTGTCGTACATCGTCCTCAACGCGTCGCTGATCGCGATCGGCTTCTCGCTGCTCGGCGACATCTTTCCCGCCTTCGCGAAGAACATCGCGCACGTGAACGAGCGCGGCATCGGCCTCTGTTTCCTCGCCAACACACTCGCGATCGTCGTCGCGCAGCTACCCGTCGCAAAGTGGCTGGAGGGACGGCGCCGCATGGCCGCGTACGGCGTCGAGGGATCGGTGTGGGCGGTCGCCTGGCTGATCGTCTTCGCGGGCGGCTGGTGGTTCTCCGGCTCCGCCGCGGCCGCGGTGTTCGCACTCGCGCTGACGATCTTCGGCTTCGGCGAGTGCTTCCACGGCACGGTGCAGAACGCACTCGTCGCCGACCTCGCGAAACCGGGCCTGCTCGGCCGCTACCTCGCGCTGAACGGGTTCGCGTTCCAGCTCGGCGGCGCGGCCGGCCGCGCGATCGGCGGCTTCGCGCTCGTGCTGGCACCGCACGGACTGTGGCTCGCCGCCGCAGCGGCCGCTCTCGGCGTCGGCTCCTCGGCGCTCCTGCTCGAGCGCTTCATCCCGGCCGCCCTGCGTCGCACCCCGCTCGCGGCCGCATCGTGAGCGGGAAACCGGGGTAGAATGACGAACATGCCGGTGTTCCCTGTGATCGAGGATCCGCTCAGTACCGATGCAAGGCCTCTAGACGATGCCCAGCCTGCCTCGCATCCGGCGTGCCCGTGCACGCGAGACCGTGGTCGCCGTCTCGGCGCCCCAGTCGCCGCCCGCTGAGCTCAGCGCGGCCGGCCTCACCTGGATCCACCTCGACGCACCGTCGCTGACGCACGCGCAGGAGCTGGCGGACCGCTTCGGCTGGCACCCCCTCGACGTCGAGGACGTGATGTCGAAGCGCCAGCGCCCGAAGGTCGACGACTACGCCGACGAGGGCTACCTCTTCTGCGTCCTCCACTTCCCGGTCTACGACCGCGCGATCCAGCGCCTGAACGCGGCCGAGCTGGACGCATTCGTCGGGCCCGATTACCTCGTCACGCTGCCGACGGTCGAGCTGCTGCCGCTGACACGGCTCTTCCGGCGCTGCGAGGAGGACGGCGCCTTCCGCGAGCAGCTCTTTTCGAAGGGCTCCGGCCGGCTCCTCTACGAGGTGCTCGACGATCTCTTCGACTACTGCTTCCCGATCCTCGACAAGATCGGGCACAAGCTCGACTCGCTCGAAGACGACGTGTTCGAGGGGCGCTCCGAAGAGGTCGTCCGCGACATCTCGAACGTCAAGCAGGAGATCATCAGCTACCGCAAGATCGTGAAGCCGGAGCGCTCGACGCTGCGCCTCCTCGAGCGTCACGTCGAGCGGTTCCTGCCGGAAGAGCTCGAGCTCTACTTCGACGACATCGTCGACGCGGCCGAGCGCATCTGGGACATCCTCGACAACTACAAGGAAGTCGTCGAGGCGCTCGAGGACACGAACGAGTCCGTCATCTCGCACCGGCAGAACGACGTCCTGAAGATCCTGACGATCATCTCGACGATCATGCTGCCGCTGTTCGTGATCACCGGCATCTTCGGGATGAACGTGCACTTCCCAGGCGAGAACACGAGCGTCGGCTTCTGGGCCATCTGCGGCCTGATGCTGACGTCGGTGTGCGCGATGATCTGGTACTTCCGCTACAAGCGGTGGTGGTGAGCCCGCAGCCGCTCTGGGCGCCGTGGCGGCTCGAGTATGTCGAGCACGCGGACGAGCTCGACCGCTGCATCTTCTGCGAGCCCGAGGAGGAGCTTCTCGTGCACCGCGGCGAGCACGCGCTCGTCGTCATGAACAAGTTCCCGTACTCGTCGGGACATCTGCTCGTCGCGCCGCTGCGCCACCTCGGCGACTTCGGCGACGTCTCGCCCGAGGAGGCCGCGGAGGTGCACGCGCTCGCCGCGCGAGGCATCGAGGCGCTGCGCGCCGAATACGCGCCGCACGGGTTCAACCTCGGCTGGAACATCGGCCGCGTCGCGGGCGCAGGCATCGAGGCGCACGTGCACGAGCACGTCGTCCCGCGCTGGAACGGGGACACGAGCTTCATGCCGGTGCTCGGCGACGTGAAGGTGCTGCCGGAGCACCTCCTCCGCACCGCCGAGCGGCTGCGGCCGCATTTCTCGCCCTAGCGGCGTCGCTCGCCGGCGACCGATGCGACCAACGAGAAGACGCCCAGGCTGAGCGCTCCCAGACAGACGGCGGCGGCGAGCATCGCCTCGCGCGACCGGGCGGCGGTCACCACCGGATGGCGCGACGCGATCGCAGCTGCGACGGCGAGCGCTGCGGCGGTCGCGACGGTCGCCAGCGCAAGCCCGCGCGGCGTCACCGCGCTGCGGTGCGTGCCGCCGATCGCCGCGACGACGAGCGCCGCCCAGAATCCGCAGAGGAAGAACGAGGCGACGACGTCGCTCGGGTAGTGGAAGCCGAGCAGGACGAGCGAGAACCCGATCGCCGCCGCGTACGCCGCGCCCGCCAGCACCGCGAGCGGACGCAGCACCGCCGGCAGCGCGATCAGGAGGCCGAGCCCGACGGACGCCGCGACCGCGGTGTGCCCGCTCGGGAGGCTCGACATCCGCCCGGCCGGGACGGCGTGCGGCACATGCGGCAGTCCCCGCTTCAGCAGCTCGGCGCTCCCGACCGAGAGCACGACCACGAGCGCCGCGGCTGCGGCCCGCACGAACCGGGCGCGCACCGCGCCGACGGCGACGATGATCGCGATCGCGGCGAGAACGCTCGCGCCGTCGATCGTCTCGATCGACCGCCGGCTCACCGACTGCGCGCCAAGCGGTACGTCGCCGGAGAGGCGCGACAGCGCCTTGGCGTCGACGTCGAAGCCCCACGTCGTGTGGTAGGCGGCGACCAGCGTCAGCGCGAAGCCGGCGGCGCACAGTGCAGCGGCGGCGAGGGGACCGCCCCGGTCAGAGAAGCGTGAAACGGATCTCGCTGTAGGGGAACCAGCCGTCCTCGCGCGGGCTTGCGAACACGTTCGTCGAGCTCGCGAGCGCGTGCGCGGCAGCGGAGACCGTCTGCTTGTCGGAGGCGAGATCCTCGTCGGCCTCGACTTCGCTTGCGGTGACGACCCCGTCGTTCTTGCGTGCCAGGGCCGTGAGTCTCCCAACGGCTTCGTCGTACGTCATCAAGCGGGCGATGGGGCTCGAACCCACGACCCTCAGCTTGGGAAGCTGATGCTCTACCAACTGAGCTACGCCCGCGCTCGACCCCATCCTAGCGGCGCAAGCTTCTGCCCCTGCCGGCATCTCATGGATGGGGGAACGTTGGCACGCGAGGGGCGGCGGGAGCCGCAGCCGCCGCCCTTCGCACCCTTCTTTTTGCTTTCGGCGCCGGCCGAGCCGGCGCCTTCGCAGTTGCGCGGCTCCGTCGAGCCTGTGCCGCCTGTTCCGTCAGGCCGGGACGGATGCCCCCTCGTAGACCTCGATGAAGCGCAGGTAGCTGCGTGCGATCTTGTCGACGGCGGCCTCGCGGTCGAAGCGGTCGGGATCGGCGGCGTACGCCTTCACCGACTCGGCGAAGATGGAACGGCCGATCGCGAACCCGACGTAGCCGTCGAGACCCGCGCCGGCCCGCAGCCACTGATCGACCTTCTCGTCGGATGCGCCGCGGCCGAGCACGACGCACGACACGCGGTCGCGCCCTTCGCGGCGCGCGAGCTGCGCGATCTCGTTGCACGACTCGCGGTCGTCGATGCCCTCGATCTTCCAGATGTCGGGCTCGACGCCGCCGTTCTGCAGCTGCAGGATCGCCTCCATCATCAGCTGCGGGCGGAGCTCGGTGTCGTAGCGCTCGGTGCTTCCGCCGACCTGCTCGAGCTGCGCCTCTTCGGCCGGCACGAGCAGCTCGAAGAGGAACTTCCGATGGTGCTCGTGCAGCCACTCGGAAAGTCGGCGGAGCTTCTCGACCTGGCGCTCGTTCATCGCCCGGTCGCCCTCCGGGTTGTAACGGACGAGCACCTTCGAGAAGTCGGGATCGAACTCCTCGATCTTCTCGCCGAACTGCTCGCCGTACTCGAAATCGAACTCGTTCTGGCCCGACTTCTCGACGGGCATCGACAGGTTGTAGCCACCCGCCTTCGCCTCGCGCGCGACGTTCGGCCCGTACTGCCCGTCGACGAGCACGCCCGCGAACTCCTTCGGCGCGCCGAGCTCGACGGCACGCTGGAACCCCTGCCAGATGAGCGTCTTCGCGCCGGGCACGCGCTCCGTGTCGCCGACCATCTTCTCGAACGACCCGCGGTGGTCGAACGCGAGGATGTACAGCCGTTCGTCGTACCCGAGCTCGTCCAATCCGATCCCCATCAGTACTCCCTTCCCGTGAAATGCGTCAGCTTGCTCAAGGTGTGGCGCGCCTCGATCCGGCGGACGGTGCCGGAGCGCGACCTCATGACTAGCGAATCCGTGACGACGCCGTCGCGCACGTAGCGGACGCCCGAGAGGAGCGCGCCGGTCGTGACACCGGTCGCCGCGACGAAGATGTTGTCACTCTTGACGAGGTCGTCGGTCGTAAGGACGCGATCGACGTCGTAGCCTGCGGCGACGAGCGCGTCCCGCTCGCCGTCGTTGCGCGGCCAGAGCTTCCCCTGCATCCCGCCGCCGAGGCACTTCAGCGCCGCCGCGGAGATGACGCCCTCCGGCGTCCCGCCGACGCCGTACAGGATGTCGACGTTCGTACCGGGACGCGCTGCGGCGATCGCCGGCGCGACGTCGCCGTCGCGGATCAGCGCGACGCGCGCGCCCGCCTGGCGCAGCTCGCCGATCAGCTCGTCGTGCCGGTCCCGCTCGAGCACGGTCACGCGGACGTCGGTGACCCGCTTCCCTTTCGCCTTCGCGACGGCGTTCACGTTCTCGGTCGGGGTCGCGTCGATGTCGATCGCGTCGACCGAGTCGGCCCCGACCGCGACCTTCTCCATGTACACGGCCGCGCCGGGGAAGAACAGCGACCCACGCTCGGACGCGGCGATCACGGCGATCGAGTTCGGCTGGCCGAACGCGCAGAGCCTCGTCCCCTCGAGCGGGTCGACTGCGACGTCGACCTCCGGACCGTTGCCGTCCCCCACGTCCTCGCCGTTGTAGAGCATCGGCGCCTCGTCCTTCTCCCCCTCGCCGATGACGACGACGCCGGCCATCGAGACCGTGTCGAGCATCGACCGCATCGCGTCGACCGCCGCCTGGTCTGCGGCGACCTTGTCGCCTCGCCCGATCCAGCGGCCGGCGCCCATCGCGGCGGCCTCGGTGACGCGCACCAGCTCGAGCGCGAGATTCCGGTCGGGCGGGACGTGGGCCATCGGGATCGGATCCTAGAGTGAGCCGGTGCGCCTCGACTGGGAGATCGCGAAGCGCGGCTGGCGCCGCTACGCCGCCTACCCGTGGGCGACCGTCGCCGGCGCGTTCACGAACAGCATCTTCGGCTTCCTCCAGGCGTACATCCTGCTCGCCGTCTACCGGCACCGCGCCGCGATCGGCGGCTTCGACGCAGCCGACGCCGTCACGTACGTCTGGCTCGCGCAGTCGATGATCATGACCGTCTACATCTTCAGCTGGTGGGAGCTCGCCTGGCGGATCCGCGACGGCTCGATCGCGACCGACCTCGCCCGGCCGCTCGACCCGCAGCGCTACTGGCTCGCCTACGACCTCGGCCGCGCGCCGTACCACTTCCTGTTCCGAGGGCTGCCGCCGTTCGTCCTCGGCGCGCTCGTCTTCCACCTGCATTACCCGTCGCCGCTCGACGCGCTCGCATTCGTCGTGAGCCTGACGCTCGCCGTCGTCGTCAGCTTCGGGTTCCGGTTCGTCTACAACAGCGCAGCGTTCTGGCTGCTCGACTTCCGCGGCGTCGTGACGCTGTCGACCACGGTCGTCATCTTCTTCTCCGGGATGGCGATCCCGATCCGCTTCTTCCCGCACGCGCTGCGCGAGCTGTGCTACGCGCTGCCGTTCGCGGGCGTGATCCAGACGCCGGTCGACATCTGGCTCGGCAAGCGCGAGGGTCTGGCGCTCGCGGGCGTGATCGGGCTGCAGCTGCTCTGGGCGCTCGTGCTGATCGGCCTCGGCCGCGTGCTGCTCGCGCGCGCGACCCAGCGCCTGGTGGTGCAAGGTGGTTGACGCGGTCTTCGTCTGGCGGAAGCTCGTCGGTGCGCAAGTCCGCTCGCAGCTCCAGTACCGCATGTCGTTCACGCTCGACGTGTTCGGCTCGTTCTGGATCTCGTTCATCGACTTTCTCGTCGTCCTGACGATCTTCCACAACATCTCGCGCCTCAACAGCTGGACGGTGCACGAGGTCGCGTTCCTCTACGCGCTGTCGTCGATCACGTTCGCGTTCACCGACCTGCTGATCGGGCACCTCGACCAGTTCCCGCAGAAGATCCGCGACGGCAACTTCGACATCGTCCTCGTGCGGCCGCGCGGCACGCTGCTGCAGATCGTCGCGTCCGACTTCGCGTCGCGGCGGCTCGCGCGCGTGCTGCAAGGGACGATCGTGCTCGTCTACGCGCTCTCCGGTCTTTCGATCCACTGGACGGCCGGCCGCGTGGCGGTGCTGCTCGTGTCGCTGCCGAGCGCGGTCGTCATCTTCGGCTCGGTGTGGGTCGTCGGCGCGTGCGTCGCGTTCTGGACGACGGACGGAGGCGAGTTCACGAACGCGTTCACCTACGGCGGGACGACGATGGCGCAGTACCCGTTCGACGTGTACGGCACGTGGCTGCGACGCCTTCTCGGCTACTTCGTCCCCCTCGCGTTCGTCTGCTACTTCCCTGCGCTCTACGTCCTCGGCAAGCCCGACCCGCTCGGGCTGCCTCGGGCTCTCGACTTCCTCTCGCCCGCCGTCGCCGCGGCGGCCGCCTGCGTCGCAGGGCTCACCTGGCGGTTCGCAGTGCGCCACTACCGGAGCGCCGGCGGATGATCGAGGTCGAGAACCTCTCGAAGCGCTTCGTCGTCCGCCGCGGCCGGTTCCGCCGCGAGCGCCATGTCGTCGACGCCGTGAAGGAGATCTCGTTCGGTGTCGAGCGCGGCGAGCTGCTCGGTTACCTCGGCCCGAACGGCGCCGGCAAGTCGACGACGATCAAGATGCTGACGGGGATCCTCGTGCCGTCCGGCGGGCGCGTGAGCGTCGGCGGCCTCGACCCGTCGCGCAAGCGGATCGAGCTCGCCCGCCGCATCGGCGCGATGTTCGGCCAGCGCGTGCAGCTCTGGTGGGACCTGCCGCTCCTCGACTCGTTCCAGCTCCTGCGCCACATCTACAAGGTGCCCCCGGGGCGCTATCGCGAGAGCCTCGCGCGGTTCCGCGAAGTGCTCGAGCTCGACGCGTTCATCCACACGCCGGTCAGGCAGCTGTCGCTCGGCCAGCGCATCCGGGGCGAGCTGACGGCGGCGATGCTGCACGGACCGGAGCTGCTCTTCCTCGATGAGCCCACGATCGGCCTCGACGTCGTCGCGAAGCAGCGCGTACGCGACTTCCTCGTCGAGATCAACCGCGACGACGGAGTGACGGTGATGCTGACGACGCACGACCTCGGCGACATCGAGCGGCTCTGCAACCGGCTGCTCGTGATCGACCACGGCTCGCTGATCTGGGACGGTGGGATCCCCGAGCTGAAGGAGCGCTACGGCGGCGAGCGGGTGCTCGTCGTCGACCTCGAAGGCCCGAGTGAGCCGCTCCAGGTCGACGGCGCGACGGTCGAGCGCGTCGAGGGCCCGCGCCAGTGGCTCCGCTTCCGCGGCTCCGCCTCCGAGCTGACCGCGCGCGTCGCGGCGGCTGCGCGCATCGTCGACCTGCAGGTGCAGGAGCCGGACATCGAGGAGATCGTCCGGCGGATCTACATGCGCTGAGGTGCGTCGACCCCGACGAGGTCGAGGCACCGCGCGATGACGCTCTGCGTCGCTCGGCACAGGCCGAGCCGGAACGCCTGCTCGGGCACGCCGAGCACGCGGCACCGGTGGTAGAAGCGGTGGTACTCGTCCGCGAGGCGGATCGCGTACGCCGGCACGAGCTGCGGCCCGCGCCGCTCCGCCGCCTCGCGCGCGGTCGCGGGGAAGTCCGTCAGCCGCTTGATCAGGTCCTTCTCCTCCGGCTCGAGCGGCCCCGGCGGCGGCCCGCCGACCCGCTCGCCCTCCGCGTTCCGGAGGATCGCCGCGATGCGCGCGTGCGCGTACTGCACGTAGTAGACGGGATTCTTCGCGGACTTCTCGGCCGCGAGGTCGAGGTCGAGCTCGATCGTCTGGTCAGGCCCGCGGTTGACGAGGAACCAGCGCGCCGCGTCGACGCCGACCTCGTCCATCAGGT
>JAICLU010000179.1 GCA_025925195.1 Thermoleophilia bacterium | reverse complement strand
GGCGCCCAGGAGGGCGACCACGAGTTCGAGTTCGAGGGCGTCCGCGTCGTCGTCGACCCGTTCAGCGCCCCGTACCTGATGGGCGCGACCGTCGACTATCTCGAGACGATCCAGGAGTCGGGCTTCAAGATCGACAACCCGAACGCCGTCTCCTCCTGCGGCTGCGGCCACTCGTTCCACGTCGCAGACGACGCCGACCCGAGCGAGCTCGGCGGCTGCGGTACCGGCTGCTCCGCGTAAAGCCCCGCTCAGCGGCCACCTTTACATTTTCCGAACGGGGCCTGGCACCGGCCGTGTCCTGCGGAGACGTGTGCCGCGAGGGCAGGTCTGTCAGCCGAGGAGCCGGGCGAGCGACGTCGCCGAGGCACGGCTGAAGCCGGTGAGCGTCACGGTGCCGTGGGACGTCGCGATCTCGCTCGCGAGCGGCGAGGCGGCGATCTGCCCACCGGCGACGACGACGAGGACGTCCGGGACTCCACGCAGCTTCGCCGCGGCTGCAGTCCTCTGCCTGAACGCGTCCCAGCGGGCGACGGCCTGCGGACGCAGCGAGAGCTCGACGGTCCAGCCCTTGTGCTTCGAGTAGCCGGCCTTCGCCCGCGCGACGTCGGCCGGAGCAAGGTGCGGCTTCGCCGCGAAGGCGAGCCAGCCCGCGCCGAAGCGGCAGGCCGAGGCGCAGCGAACCGTGGTGCCCTTGTGCGCCACCTTCGCGAGCGGCCTGACGAGCACGTCGCCGTACTCGTTCCGGGAGGCGTGCGAGAGATCGGACTGCAGGTCGTAGAGCGCGAAGCGAGGCGTCGCCGCGACGGCCGGGCCGGCCAGCGCGAGCGCTGCGAAGGTGATCGCGAGGACGCGCATCTGGCCGTTCTATCGGCTGTGTAGGGTCGCCGCATGAGTCTTCGCGTCGCCGTCGTCGGCTCCGGCCCGGCCGGTTTCTACGCCGCCGGGGCGCTGCTCGCCGCCGACCCGCCGGCCGCGGTCGACATGATCGAGCGGCTGCCGACGCCGTGGGGCCTCGTGCGGCTCGGCGTCGCGCCCGACCACCCGAAGATCAAGTCCGTCTCGCGCGCCTTCGAGCGGATCGCCCTCCAGCCCGGCTTCCGCTTCCTCGGCAACGTCGAGGTCGGCCGCGACGTCCAGCACGACGAGCTGCTCGAGCTCTACGACGCCGTCCTCTACGCGGTCGGCGCGCAGACCGACCGGCGCATGGGCATTCCCGGCGAGGATCTGCCCGGCTCGTGGCCGGCGACCGAGTTCGTCGCCTGGTACAACGGCCACCCCGACTTCCAGGCTCTGCAATTTGATCTTTCAGGCAAAAGGGCGGTGGTAATCGGGAACGGCAACGTTGCCGTCGATGTTGCACGGATGCTGGCCCTGACGCCCGGCGAGCTCGCGCCGACCGACACGACCGACGCCGCGATCGAGGCGATCTCGAACGCCGGGCTCGAGGAGATCGTCATGGTCGGCCGCCGCGGCCCCGCGCAGGCGGCGTTCACGACGCCGGAGCTGATCGAGCTCGGCGAGCTCGAGGGCGCGGACGTGATCGTCGACGCGGCCGACCTCGAGGGCGCCGAGCCAAAGGACACGAACGCCGAGCGAAACCTGGAGGTGCTGCGCGAATACGCCGCCCGCACGCCCGCGGGAAAGCCGCGCCGGATCGTCCTGCGCTTCTTCCGCTCGCCGGTCGCGATCCTCGGCGAGACGCACGTCGAGGCGGTCGAGCTCGTCCGCAACACGCTGGACGAGAACGAGCGCGCCGTCGCGACCGACGAGCGCGAGACGCTCGAGTGCGGGATCGTCTTCCGGAGCGTCGGCTATCGCGGCGTCGCCCTGCCGGGCGTGCCGTTCGACGAGGGCCGCGGCACGATCCCGAACGAGGGCGGCCGGGTCGGCGACCGCGTGTACGCGGCCGGCTGGATCAAGCGCGGTCCGAGCGGCGTGATCGGCACGAACAAGAAGGACGCCGCCGAGACGGTCGCGCTGCTGCTCGACGACCTGCGCGACGTCCCGCGTCTCGGCAAGACCGCCGACGACGTCGACGCATTTCTCCTGCAAAACGCGGCAAATCCTGTGATCTACAGCGGCTGGGCGGCGATCGACGAGCGCGAACGCTCCGCCGGCGGGCCGCTCGGGCGGCCGCGCGTCAAGCTCTGCAGCTGGGACGACCTGCTCGCCGCCGCGGGCATTGCGGCCGATCGGGATCCGGCTTAGACTGCGATCGCTTCGCAGGGGCGAAGCACCGCAGGTCCCAACTGAGGGAGGGGAGATAGTGCATCACCGCCGTCTTCGGGCCTTCGCGCCCGCTCTGCTCGCGGTTGCTCTCACCGCCGTCGTCGCCGCAAGCGCGTCGGCCGCACCGAGCCCGCGCGCCAAACTCGCAGGAAGCGTCCCGCCTTGGGCGACGTCCGCAAACTTCAAGAGCGCGACGTCCGCCTCCGACTCCGTCGGCTTCCGCGTCTACCTCGGCTGGCGCGGCGACGCCGCGTCGACGGCGCTCGCCGTCTCGACGCCCGGCAGCTCCAGTTACGGGAAGTACCTGACGCCGGCGCAGTTCCGGCAGCAGTTCGCGCCGTCACAGGCTGACGTCAACCAGGTCAAGAACTGGCTCACGAGCCAGGGCTTCACGGTCGACTACACCCCGTCGAACAATCTCTACGTCGCGGCCGAGGGGACGGTCGGGCAGGCTGCGACCGCGTTCGGCACGTCGTTCGGCCAGTACGCGGTCGACGGGCTCACGCTTACGTCGCCGAGCTCGGACATCAGCGTCCCGTCCAGCCTCGCCGGCACGGTCGACGCTGTCGTCGGGCTCGACCAGAGCGCTGCCCTCGTGCACACCGACCACGTCGTCGCAGACGCGCCGCCGTCGGCCGGCTTCCGCAACGCACGGCCGTGCTCGGACTATTGGGGCGAGTACCAGACGAAGAGCAAGGACGTCCCGGCGTTCGAGGGTCAGCAGCTCTATTACGCCCCGTGCGGCTACGTGTCCTCGAGGCTGCGTGGCGCGTACGGCCTGACCGGCGCCGGTGACGGCTCCGGGTCGACCGTCGCGATCATCGACGCCTATGCGTCGCCGACGATTCTGTCGGACGCGAACCAGTACTCGGTCAATCGCGGCCTGCCCAAGTTCCAGGGCAACCAGTTCTCGCAGGTGGTTGCGCCCGGAACGATGAAGCGGCCGGAGAACCCGCGGCAGGATCCGCAGGGCTGGTACGGCGAGGAGACGCTCGACGTCGAGGCCGTGCACTCGATGGCGCCCGGCGCGAACATCGTCTACGTCGGTGCTCCGAACAACTACCAGGACCTCGACGCGGCGCTGAACCACGTGGTGAACAACCACCTGGCGCAGATCGTCACGAACTCGTACGGCTGGTCCGGCGAGACCCTGCCGGCCGGCTACATCAAGCCGTACGACAGCGTCCTCCAGCAGGCGGTCGCCGAGGGCATCGGCGTCTACTTCTCGTCGGGCGACAGCGGCGACGAGAGCCTGTATCTCAGCTCGCCGCAGCCGGACTTCCCCGCTTCTGACCCGTGGGTGACCGCGGTCGGCGGGACGTCGCTCGGCGTCGGCAAGTACAACCAGCGCGTCTTCGAGACGTACTGGGGCACGGACAAGTACTCGCTGAAGAACGGCAAGTGGAATTCCGTCGGTTGGCTGTACGGCGGCGGCGGCGGCGTGAGCCACGTCTTCGGCGTTCCCGGTTACCAGTCGCAGGTCGCCTCCGGCGGCCGGACAGTGCCGGACGTCTCGATGGTCGCCGATCCGAACACCGGCTTCCTGATGGGACAGACGCAGACGTTCAGCGACGGGGCCTACTACGACGAGTACCGGATCGGCGGCACGAGCCTCGCGTCGCCGCTCTTCGCGGGCCTCATGGCGGTCGCCGATCAGGCAGCCGGCACCCCGCACGGGTTCGTCAACCCGCAGCTGTACAAGGCCGGCGCGGGCGCGTTCAACGACGTGTTCGCGTCGTCCGCGGATCCGCTCGGCGACGTCCGGGTCGACTACGCGAACGGCGAGAACGCCAACGACGGGCTGCTGTACAGCGTCCGCACGTTCGGTGACACGCTGACGCTGAACTCGATCCCGGGCTTCGACGACGCCACGGGCTGGGGAACGCCGAACTCGACGTTCATCTCGGCGATCAACAAGTAATCCGTCGTGTGGGCCGGGCACCGCCCAGCGGCGCCCGGCCCTATTTCGATCTGATTCCGATGCTTGCGGGCGGATCGATCTTGGGGCACGATGCAGTTCTACGACTCGGTTTGAGGGACTGGGTCGAGTCGTGGCTAACCGGGGCGCGCCTGAAGGTCACCGGCGTCGGTCCCGACAACCACTTCGTGTCCGTCAGCGGCAGCTCGACGTCGATCGCGTCCGCGTTCGGCACCACGCTCGGGCTCTACCAGGTCAACGGGTC
>JAICLU010000070.1 GCA_025925195.1 Thermoleophilia bacterium | reverse complement strand
CGACCACAGCGCCAGGAACGGCGGCCTCGGCTCCTGCGCCTGCAGGCCGCCGAGGCGGTCGACCGCGTCGACCACGCTCACCGGCTCGCGCTCCAGCAGCAGCTGTCGCGCGAGCGTCGCGCGGTTCAGCGCCTGGAGTGTCAGGACGCGAGCCATGCGCTCAGCCTCCTCGCCTCGTCGGCGACCTCGGCCTTCTGCGTGCGCGTCACGCCGCGCAGGTACTCGACCGTTCCGTCGGTCTGCCAGATGCCGGCGACGGAGCCGTCGACGAGCACCGTCGGAGCGACGTCGCCGTTGTTCCTGATCACGATCTTGCGCAGGTCGGCCGGCAGCAGCCGCCGACTCTTTTCGAAGCCGAGGATTGCGTTGTCCCACTTCGGCAGGAGCCGCACGGGCGCGCGCGTGTCGGCGCGAGGGAGCGGCGCGCGAGGCACGTCGTAGAGGATGCGTCCTTCCTCGTCCCGGAACGTGGGCAATCCGTCGAGCGCGTGCGCGAACCAGCCCATGGGCAGCAGCGACCACGCGTTGATGTCCTTCTTGGTGGCAGGCCCGAAGGCGCGCAGGTACCGGTGCACGACCTCCGTCAACGCCCGGTCGTATTCGCGCTGCTCGGGCTCCGGCGCGGCGTGGAAGAGCAGGGACGCGGTCGGCTTCCAGAGTGCGGTCTCGGGCGCGTGCAGCAGATGCCCGCGCCGCTTGATCGCGCGGAAGACGTGCTTCGCGTTCGGTTCGCCGATCCAGGCGTAGGCATCCTTCTGTGTCAGCGGCGCGCGGGATCGCGCTTCCGCGAGCAACGTGAGCCCGCGCTCGAGACTCGGCGGCCCGTAACCGACGTGGAGCTCGCGGAAGGCCGTCCAGAACGCCGGGTAGTCGCGCTTCGTGACGAGGTGGAGCGTGCCGCGCATCACGGTCGGCTTCAGGACGTCGCCGCGCAGGAGCGCGCGCTCGAGCGTCTCGCGGCGGAAGCCCTCGACGCGCGTCCAGAGTCCGACGTACGGCGCCGGCGCCCACTGCGCCTGCATCCCCGCGAGGCGCTCGATGACTGCGAGCGGCGAGAGCTTCTTCCGCTCGAGTAGCAGCTGCCGCGCCAGCGTCGCGCGGTTCAGCTCCCGCTGCGTGAGGATCCGGTCCGGCACGCGACTACGCTATCCAGCATGAGCGTGCCCCCTCATGTGACTACCCGCATGGCGCCGAGCCCGACCGGGCTTCTGCACATCGGGGGCGTGCGCACGTTCCTGTTCAACTACCTCTTCGCACGCCAGCACGGCGGCCAGAACCGGCTGCGGATCGAGAACACCGACACCGGCCGCGAGGTCGCGGCGGCCGTCGAGCAGATCCAGGAGTCGCTGCGCTGGATCGGGATCGAGTGGGACGGGGCGATCACGTTCCAGCTCGAGCGGATGGACGACTGCCGCCGCGTCGCCGAGCAGCTCGTCGCCGAGGGCAAGGCGTACGAGGACGAGGGCGCGATTCGCTTCCGGATGCCGAACGAAGGCGTCACGGCCTGGGACGACGCGGTCCGCGGCCGCGTCGAGGTGGCGAACGAGACGATCGAGGACCTCGTGCTCGTCCGCTCGGACGGGCGGCCGACCTACAACTTCGCGTCCCCGCTCGAGGACGTCTGGGATGGGATCACGCACGTGATCCGCGGCGAGGACCACATCTCGAACACGCCGAAGCAGATCCGGATCATCGAGGCGATCGGCGGTGCCGTGCCGGTCTACGCACACGTGCCGAGCATCTTCGGCGAGGACGGCAAGAAGCTCTCGAAGCGGCACGGCGCGACCGGGGTGGAGGAGTTCCGCGCCGCCGGCTACCTGGCGCCCGCGCTGATGAACTTCCTCGCGCTGCTCGGCTGGGCTCCGGACGGCGAGACGACGATCATGTCGCGCGACGAGCTCGTCGAGCGCTTCGACCTCGCACGCGTGTCGTCGAGCCCGGCGCGGTTCGACTACGCGAAGCTCGACTGGATGAACGGCGTCTACCTCCGCGCGCTCTCGCCCGACGAGTTCGCCCAGGCGCTCGTCGACTATCTGCGCGAGCAGGGCTACGACTGGGACGAGGCGCGCGTGCGCGCGGCGGCGCCGCTCGTCCAAGAGAAGATCGCGACGCTCGGCGAGTTCCCGGGCTTCGCCGGCTTCCTGTTCCACGACGTCGAACCGGTCGCCCTCGACGGCGGCGCGGACGTCGTCGCCGCGGCCCGTGCTGCGCTCGCCGAGCTCGAGCCGTTCGAGGCGGCGTCGATCGAGGCGGCGCTACGGGCGGTGCTCGAGCGGCTCGGCCTGAAGCCGCGTCAGGGCTTCGCGCCGATTCGCGTCGCGATCACGGGATCGAAGGTCTCACCGGGACTGTTCGAGAGCATCGAGCTGCTCGGGCGCGAGACGACGCTGCGCCGCCTCAGCGCGTCCGGCGGATAGGCAGGGGCCGCGGCGGCGCCAGCGGGTCGAGTGCCCGCTGGAACTGAAGCCAGCTCCGCCGCCGGAATTGCGTCGTCGGAAGTGGCACCCCTTGTTCCTCAGCCCTCGTCGTGTCCCCCCGGGTCACCACGAGTCGCCTCGTGTTCCCGTGATCGTTTCTCATTTGTAAGGAGTAAACGGGATCCCGGCGGAGCTGGTTACGGCGGGTATAGTCCCCGCCGTCTTGCCGGGGGACAACGGGACGGTGGCGGTACTGGTCGTCGACGACGAACCGGCGATTCGGCTGCTCTGCCGCGTCAACCTCGAGCTCGAGGGCTACGAGGTGATCGAGGCGCCGTCGCTCGACGCCGCCCGACGCGAGCTCGACGCTCGTGCAATCGCGCTCGTGCTGCTCGACATGCGGATCGGCCACGAGCGCGGCGAGACGCTGCTCGACGAGATAAACGACCGCAATATCCCGGTCGTCGTCGTGACCGGCTCCGCCGAGCTCGACCCGGTCTGGACGCCGCGGACGAACGCCGTGCTCGGCAAGCCGTTCGCCATCGACGACCTCCTCCGCACCGTCCGCGAGCTCGCGCCGCGCGGCTAGGCTCGGAGCGGTGTCAGCGACCTCCACCCGTACGGCGGCCGAATACGAAGCGCGGCTGCAGCAATACGTTTTCGAGCGGTCAGAGGAGGGCCGGGCCGTTCGCGTCGGCGAGAAGGAAGTGTCGGAGCAGGCGGCGATCATCGCCCGTTACGGCGACCTGTTCACGCGCGAGCAGCTCGAGGCGCTGCGCGACGAGGAGTCCGCCGCAGCCGGCGACGACCGCGAGCGGCTCTACCGCCTGCGCAAGGCCTGCGAGTCGGGGGTCGTCTCCTCCGAGATCGCCGCGCAGGAGGACGCGCTCGAGAACGCGATCCTCGACGCGCGCGTCACATTCCGTGGCGAGGAGATGCCACTCCGTACTGCGTCGGCTCGGCTCGCCGTGCTCGATTCCTACGCCGACCGCGAGGAGCTCGGGCAGCTCGAGCGGACCGCGTCCGCCGCGTTCAACCCGCAGCGCCGCGACCTCCTCGAGGCGCGCGAGCGCCTCGACGCCGACGTGAGCGGCGAGCCCGACCCGGTCGCGCGGAACGAGGAGGAGAAGGCGATCTCGCTCCGCGAGCTCGAGCGAGCCCTCGTCGCGGCCGCCGATGCGACGAGCGGCGCGTACGAACGCCTCCGCGACACGTGGTTCGAGCGGTTGCTCGGCCCGGAACGCGAGGAGCTCCCGTCGAATGCGCACGTGCACTACCTGCGTCGCGTGTCGCCGCTCGAGTCGACGTACACGAAGGAGCGCGGTGTCGACGTGTGCCTCGCGACGACGCTCGCGCTCGGGTTCGACATGACCGCGATCCCGAACATCCGTCTGGACGTCGAGGATCGCCCGCAGAAGAACCCGCGCGCCTGCGTCATCGCGTCGAACCCGCCGGAGGTCGTGCACCTGATCACGCGCGCGCAGGGCGGCCTCTCCGACTACCAGGCGTTCCTGCACGAGGCCGGTCACGCACTGCACTACGCCGGCGTCGACCCGCGGCTGCCCTACACGTTCCGCGCGATCTCGCGCGACCACGCGCTGACGGAGATCTACTCGTACATCTTCGAGGCCGTGACGCGCGAGCCGGGCTGGCACGCGCAGTACTTCGGGCTCTCCGACGCGCAGGCGGAGGAGAACGCACAGGTGACGGTGTTCCTCGAGGCGCTGCTCTACCGCCGCTACGCGGCGAAGCTCCGCTACGAGCTCGGCTTCTGGTCGAGCTTCGCCGCCGAGAAGGGGACATCGCCGCGCGACTACGCGACGCTGCTGACCGAGGCGACGGGAATCCGTTACGACGAGCGGAACTATCTTGCGGACATGGACGCCGGCTTCTACTCGGCCGACTACCTGCGCGCGTGGATCCGCTCGGCGCAGCTGCGCGCGTATCTCGTGCGCGAGGTGGGGGAGAACTGGTGGCGGAGCCCGCAGACGGGCGACCTGCTGCGCGAGCTGTTCCGCGAGGGCACGAAGCCCACGAGCGAGGAGATCGCGTCGCGGCTCGGCTTCGAGCCGCTCGACACGGCGCCGCTCGTCGCTGATCTGTCCGTCAGCTGAGCACGTCCCGCGCCATCTGGAGGATCCCGCGCTCCTCCTCGCCCTGCAGGTCCGCGCGCAGTTGCTCGTCGAGCTCGATGCCGACGAGAAGCACGATTGCGGCGACGTAGAAGTACGTCGTGAAGAAGTAGACGGCGGTGAGCGAGCCGACCGCCGACTTGTAGTTCGCCGCGGACTTGAGGTACCACGCGAAGATCAGCGACTGGATGACCCACAGCACGACGACGAGCGTCGCGCCCCCGGATGCCCAGCGCTTCGAGCGCCGCTCGGCCGGCGCGAAGCGGACGAGGACGCCGAACCCGAGGGACAACAGGACGATCGTCCCGATCCAGCGCGCGATCGAGAACGGCAGGCCCCAGGCCCCATGGACGGAGTGGCGCAGGCTGACGATCAGCAGGAACGCGCCGACGAGCGCGATCATCACGACGATCCCGACGGCGATCGAGATCGGGAACCGGACGTACCACGGCCGTCCGTCCTTCGTCCCGTAGATCTTCGAGAGCGCGCTCATGCAGGCCCGGACTGCGCCGGACACCTCCCACACGGCGAGCAGGCATGCGACCGCGATCAGGCCGGTTGAGCTGCTCGAGAACACCTTCTGGACGGTCGCGTTGATGCCGTCGAAGACGAGCGGCAGCACCTTCGGCTCGATCTGCGGCGCGATGCGCTTCGTCCAGACGCTCTCGTGTCCGAGCTCGCCGAGCACCGCGATCCCGAGCAGCGCGAGGGCGACCATGGCAACGAACGCCTGGAGCGCAATTGCCGCGGCGGATGTCAGGAGCTCGTGCTCGTCGAACAGGTCGACCCAGAGGGTGACGATGTCCTTCAGCCCTTTCCGCTTGCGCTTACGTGACCCCGCCACCCGCTCGATGTCCCCCGGGGCAACGGCCGGAAACGAGGCAGGTGTGCGCCGGCCCGCTCGGGCGCTAGCGTCCCCGCCGTGAAGGTGACTGCCGAGGCGGCCCGCCGCTTCCTCGTCGCGCGACACTTCCTCGCGCCTGCGCGCGCTCTCGGGGGAGGCCGCGACGGCGTGCTCGAGGTCTTCCGGCGTTTCGGGTCGATCCAGTTCGACCCCGTCGCAGTCGCCGGCCGGAACCACGACCTCGTGCTGCACGCCCGCGTCGCCGGCTACGAGCCCGCCTGGTGCGACGAGCTCTACGAGGGCAATGAGATCTTCGAGGCGACGAACAAGGCGCTGTCGTTCGTCCCGGTAAGCGAGTTTCCCTGGTTCCGGCACGTCTGGGGCCGCAAAGGCCCGCGATTCCACGCCGCAGCGCTCGCCGGCAACGCAGCGGTTGCCGAGCACGTGCTCGAACGGATCCGCGCCGAGGGACCGTTGTCGGCGCGCGACTTCGAGCGCGAGAGCGGCGTCACGAAGAACTGGTTCGGCCTGCCCGAGAACGCCGTCCGCTCGGTGCTCGAGGCGTACACCGTCGCCGGTGTGGTCGGCCTGGCGCGGCGGGAGGGGAGCCTCCGGTACTACGACTTGCTCGAACGGCTGCTGCCGCCCGAGTTGCTCGCGCGCGAGGTACCGGAGCGGGAACAGCTCCTGCACAAGCTCCTGTCCCGCTACCGCGCCCACGGCCTGCTCGGCCGCGGCGGCGCCGGCGGCACGTTCGACCGCATCGCCAACCCACCGGAGCGCAACGAGCTCCGCAAGGAGCTCGTCGAGCGCGGCTCGCTCGTGCCGGTCGAGGTCGAGGGCGTGCGCGGAAAGCGCCTCGTCGTCGCGGACGAGATCGGGCTGCTCGAGGGGCCGCCGGCCGTGTCGCCCTCCGTCGCGTTCATCGCGCCGTTCGACGCGCTCCTCTGGGATACCGCGCTCCTCGCGAGCCTGTTCGACTTCGAGCACGTGTGGGAGGGCTTCTTCCCGGCGGCGAAGCGCCGCTGGGGCTACTACGTGCTCCCGATCCTCTTCGGCGACCGCTTCGTCGGGCGGATCGAGCCGCGCATCGACCGCGAGCACGGCCGCGTCGAGGTACTCGGTCTCTGGTGGGAGGACGGCTTCGTGCCGCGCAGCGCCGACGGGTTCGTCGACGCGATGCGCGGTGCGCTGCGGGCGTACCTCCGCTTCGCGGGCGCCGCAGACCTGGTCTGGGCATCCCAGCTTGCCGCGGAGAGGCGACTCTTCCGGGTCGATCCTGTCGATCGGTGACCGCGCTCCGCGGCACGAGCCTCGGGCCGTTCCGCGAGCGGCAGTTTCGCCTGCTGTTCTTCGGGCGCACGATTTCGATGCTGGGCAGTGCGATGGCTCCGGTCGCGCTGGCGTTCGCGATCCTCAACACGCTCCACGGTTCGCCGACCGACATCGGGATCGTGCTCGCCGCGCGGCAGGTGGCGGTGATCCTGTTGCTGCTCCTGGGAGGGGTGTGGGGCGACCGGCTGCAGCGAAACCACGTCATGGTCGCCTCGAATGCGGTCAGCGGCGCGAGCCAGGCGGTCGCGGGGGTGCTGCTGCTTGCGAGCCACGCGCAGCTCTGGGAGCTGGCCGCGCTCGCTGCGCTGAACGGGGCCTCCTCGGCGTTCTTCTTTCCCGCGAGCACCGGCGTGATCCCCCAGACGGTGCCGCAAGCCCTGCTGCAGCAAGCGAACGCCGCGCTCCGGCTGGGACTGAACGGGACGAACATCGCCGGTGCAGCGGTCGGGGGCATCATCGTCGCGGCGACGAATCCAGGCGTGGCGATCCTCGTCGACGCCGCCTCGTACGGCGCTGCCGCCGTCGCGCTCGTCTCGATGCGGCTCCCGGCAGGGCTGCGCGTCCTGGGCAGCTCGGTCCTGCACGAGCTGCGCGAAGGCTGGCGCGACTTCTGGTCGCGCAGCTGGCTCTGGGGCATCGTTCTCCAGTTCGGCGTGCTCGCCGCCGCGGAGAGCGGCGCCGTGAACGTCCTCGGGCCGAGCGTCGCCAAGCGCGAGCTCGGCGGAGCCGCCGCCTGGGGCTTCGTGCTGACAGCGCAGACCCTCGGTCTCGTCCTGTCCGGGCTCGTGTTGTTGCGGTGGCGGCCGCGCCGTCTGCTGCTCGTCGCGACATTCGCCGCGTTCGGGATCGCGCTGCCACCGCTCGCGCTTGCCGGTCCACTCTCGTTTCCCGCTGTGCTCGGATGCGCGTTCGCCGGCGGAATCTGCATGGAGATCTTCGGCGTCATGTGGGCGACCGCGATGCAGCAGGAGATTCCGCCGGAGAAGCTTTCGCGACTCTCCTCCTATGACGCACTCGGTTCGTGGGCGTTGGTGCCGCTGGGACTCATCGCCGCGGGCCCGGTCGCCGCCGCCATCGGCACGCGTACGACGTTCATCGGTGCGGCGGCGGTCGTCGTCGGGTCGACTGCGCTCGTCCTGATCTCACGCGACGTGCGCACGCTCGAACGACGCTAATGCGCTGGGGGTCGAGTCTGAACGAGCCGGAAGCGCGCGCACCCGATCCACACGTCGTCGCCCGGCCGGACCGGCGCGGCGTCACTCACCCGGGCGCCGTTCACGTACGTTCCATTGCTCGACGCGAGATCGCGAAGCTCCCAACCGGCTCGCGTCTGCGCCAGGACCGCGTGGTGACGGGAGACGGTCTCGTCGCTGATGACGCACTGGCAGTCGCGAGACCGGCCGAGCACGACACTTCCGTGGGTCGGGAGCGCGAGGCGCGGGGCCGTCGCTCGTCCCCACGCGTCGGTGCACCGCGTCACGGACTCGGCGGCCACGTCGGCGACGCGAGCGAGGAGGCGGTCGAGCGTTCGCGGCTGCGGAAGGTCGGCCACGAGCGCACGGAGCTCGCCCTGCGTGCGCGCCGCGAAGAGCAGGTCGAGTCGCTCGGCGAAGGTGTGGAACGAGAGCCGATCCTCGGCGCAGGCGTCCTGGAGGCGACCGACGACGTGATCCCGTTCAGCAGCTGAGGCACGCATCGTGGGCGACGGCGATCCCAGCAACCCCATGCCGTTGATCTTCCCATGCGGCGGCGTTTCTATCCGCGTCCGGTCTGAACGACGCCACGGATGGAGGCACGCATGGTCGAGCCGTTCCGGCCAACCATGCGAGAGGAGAAAGGCGCATACGGGATTCGAACCCGTGCCGCCGCCGTGAGAGGGCGGTGTCCTAGGCCACTAGACGAATGCGCCCCGAACCGCGGGTTAGTGTAGCGGCGAAACGGAGAGACCCCTCCTGTGCTCAAGCAGCTGATGGGAATCTTCCGGCGCCCGCGCGCCGACGCCGAGAAGCAGCAGGGCGACGTGCACGCTCTCGACCGTGACGACGACCCGCGCGGCGGCGTGCAGAGCGACGAGTACCGCCACGCGGCTCCGGTCGAGATCGTCGAGGACGCCGGCGTCGCGCTGGGTGGCCCGGGCGGCTCGGTCCCCGAGGACGCGACGCCCGACGAGCGCCGCGACCGCGATCGCAGCTAGCGGATCGAGAGTCGCGCGACGAGGCCGATCGCGACGACGGCGGCTGCGGCGCCGAGCACGACCCAGGCGAGGCCGCTGCCGACCGGTGCCGCCGCCACCGCCACGACGAGGGCCGACGCCGCGAGGCCGGCCAGCAGGAGCACGCCGATCGCGCCGGCGCGGGCACGCGTCAGGGCCGCGCTGCCCGGGACCGGCGGCCGTGCTTCGAGCGACCACGTCGCGAGCTCTCCGCACGCGAGCAGTCCGACGCCGACGAGCGGCGCGCCGTCGTCGAGCGCATGGTGTCCGGCGAGCAGCCCGAGGACATAGCAGGCGCCGGCGAGCAGGACGGCCGCGCCGAGCACGTCGTCGACGCCGCGAACGAGCACGAACGCCAGCAGCAGCCCTCCGACCGCGCCGATCGTCGCCGTCAGCTCCGCGACCCGCGGCGCGAGGACGCAGCACCAGGCGACGACGCCTGCGTAGGCGGCTCCCGACAAGACGGCCGGGACTACGCGTGCACGGGCCTTGCGTAGCGTCTGTACGTCCTCACCTCCTCGAGCACCGCGTCGAGCGCCTGCCCGTCCGTCCACGAGACGATCGGGATGCCGGCGTCCGCATAGCGCCGCCGCAGGGCGTCGCGGGTCAGCCGCCAGAGCCGGTACGAGAGCTGCGCGAGCTCGCCCTCCCCCGGCGACACGAACGGCACGGGCGACACCTCGATCACGACGAGGTCGTAGCCGCGGGCGCGCAGGTCGACGAACGCGGCCGTCGATCGCGAGTCGAGCAGCGGCGTGATGGCGAGCACCAGCGCCTTCGGCGGCAGCGTCCGCGGCGGCAGGACGTCGACGTCCTTCGTCGCGAAGCTCATCACGATGTCCATCTGCAGGAGGGAGTCGACGATGCGGTAGAGCTGCGTCGCTCCGGAGGCGGGGAGGAGCCACGACAGGTAGCCGCCGAAGCTGACGAGGCCGACGCGATCCTTGCGCTGCAGGTAGCGGTGGGCGAGCGACGCCGCCGCGCGCACGGTGAGATCCAGCGTGCCCCGCGAGCGCGTGCGCACGTCCGCGAACGTGTCGAGGAAGAGCACGAGGTCGGTGTTGCGCTCGGGATGCTGGTCGTTCACCCAGAGATCTCCGCGGCGCGCGCTCGCCCGCCAGTTGACGCGGCGCAGCCGGTCACCGGGCGTCCACTCGCGAATGTCCGCGAACTCGATCCCGTCGCCGCGGTCGCGCGAGACCTGATTCCCGACGTACGCCTGGGTCTCGAGCGGCTCGAGGAGCGCCTGCACCGTCTCCGCGCTCGGGTAGACGCGCAGCGGCTGTGCGCGGCCGATCTGCGCCTCCCACGTGTGGAAGCCGAACGTGTCGCGAACGCGCACGAGCACAGGGCCGATCGAGAACGCGCCCCAGCGGCGGCACCCGACGGTGAGGTCGACGCCGCCGGCATCGGCCGGGCGGAAGCCGCGCGGCGAGCCGGTCGAGCTCAGCTCGTCGGGCAGCGGCAGTAGCAGGTCGACGCGCGCCGCCCCGGCTCCGACGGCAACGGCGACGTGCAGGTGAACGTCCTCGCCTTCGAGCGCGCGCTCGCGATCGAGCGTCACGGTGCCGTCGACCGTCCGGTCGCGCGCGCCGGCGGCGCCGAGCGCGGCGGCGAGCGCGAACGGCGCAGCGAGCGCGACGAGCTCCACTCGCCCGGCCGCGAGACCCGCGACGAGGCCGACGGCGGCGAGCCCCGCATAGGCCGCGAGGCGGGGCGAGTCGCCTCGCGTCATCGCGCGGAGCGGAGCGCGTCTTCGGCCGGCGGCGTCGGCACGGTCGCGAGCGCCTCGGCGACGACGTCGGCGCCGCGGATCCGCTGCACCCAGAGCTCGGGCCGCAGCGTCAGCCGGTGCGCGAGCGCGGGCACGGCGACCGATTTCACGTCCTCCGGCACGACGAAGTCGCGCCCGGCGAGGGCCGCCTTCGCGCGCGACAGCTTCAGCACCGCCAGGCTGCCGCGCGGGCTCGCGCCGACCGCGAGACGCGGAGAGGTGCGCGTCGCGGTGACGACGTCGACGATGTACCCCTCGATCGGCGGCGACACATGGACGAGCTCGAGCGAGCGCTGCATCTCGAGCAACGTCGGCGCGTCGACGACCGGCGTCAGCTCGACCTCGTCCTCGCCGCGCTGCAGCCGCCGCGACAGCAGCTCGATCTCGCCCTCACGCGAGGGGTAGCCGACGCCGATCCGGATGAGGAACCGGTCGAGCTGCGCCTCGGGCAGCGGGTATGTCCCCTCGTATTCGATCGGGTTCTGCGTCGCGAGCACGACGAACGGTGGCTCGAGGCGTCGTGTCTCGCCCTCGCTCGTCACCTGGTTCTCCTGCATCGCCTCGAGCAGCGCAGCCTGCGTCTTCGGCGGGGCGCGGTTGATCTCGTCGGCGAGAAGGAGGTTGGTGAAGATCGGGCCCGGCAGGAACCGGAACTCGGTGCTCTTCTGGTCGAAGATCGAGGAGCCGGTGACGTCGGACGGCATCAGATCGGGCGTGAACTGGATGCGCGCGAACTGCAGCGACGTCGCCTGCGCGAACGAGCGCGCGATCAGCGTCTTCGCGAGGCCGGGGTAGTCCTCGAGCAGCACGTGGCCGTCGCAGAGGACGGCGAGCAGGATCAGCTCGAGGGCGTCGCGCTTGCCGACGATCGCGCGCTCGACCTCGTCGAGGACGGCCGCGGCCCGGTCGCGCAGCTCGCCGAGCTCCATCAGAGCCGCTCCACCGCGTCGACGATCGCCCGGATCTGTCGCAGCGGCATACCCGGGCCGGAGCGGTCCGGCGGCGGCGGTGCGTCCGGGCGGACGAGCTCCCACGTCGCGTCGTCGAGCCGCTTTCGGGCGACCGCGGGTTCGCGCGCGAGGTCGGTGTCGAGCCGCGCCTCGACGACCTCGCGGATGAGCGGCCGGAAGCGCGAGTGCAGGTGGCCCGCACTCGACGACGCGAGGATCAGCTCGCGCTCGACGCGGACGAGCTCAGCCGGCCGCGTCGGCGGCGCCGGCTTGCGCGTCAGCTCGTGTTCGAATCGGGACGGCGTCCTGACGCGTGCCGCGTTCATGGCGCTCGTCAGGCCGGTCAGCGCGATCGCCGCGAGGAGCAGCGCGTAGCCGGCGAGCAGCCGGTCGGCGGGCAGCGGCCGTGCACCGAGGAGGACGACGAGCACGAGCGTCGCGAGCGCGACGCTCGCGCCGAAGCGGCGCAGGTCGATCATGCGGCGACCGGCTCGGCCGCGGCGCGAAGGTCGTCGCGGACCGCGACCAGCGCGTCGATCGCCTCGTCCCTCATCGCTTCCGCCGGCTCATGGTGGCTGAACTTTGCCCGCTCGAAGAGCTCCGTGAGGCGGCGGGCCGCCACGGTACCCGCGTCGAGCTCGACGAGCGAGCGTTCGAGGTACTCGATCGGCGTCTCGGCGGGATGCCGGGGGACGCCTGCCGCCGCGAGCGCGGCTTCCATCCGTGCGTACGCCGCGATGATCGCGCGCCGCGCGTCGGGGTCGCTCCGAAGGTCGTCGAGCGAGTCGTCGAGCGCGCGCGCGACGGCGTCGCGGCGCCAGGATGCCAGCGGTCGCAGGCCCTGCCGACGACGGCCGGTCGCGAGGAAGTAGAGCCCAGCGCCCGCGAGGAGCGCGAGGACGACTGCGACCTCGTCCCACCGGATGCGCGTCGGCGCCGGCTGCTTCGCGGTGCGCCCGCCGCGCTGGTGAGCAGGCTGGCTCGATCCTCGGGCGTTGACCCGGCTCGCGATGTCCTGCAGCCGGCGCTCGACGCCCGAACGCGAGATCAGCGCAGCAAACAGCGCCGCTGCGACGAGCATCGCGATCATCGTGTAGAGGTGCCGGCGGCCGCGGCGCGGTCCGCCACCCGCGGACCGCTGCGTTGCCGCCGCGACCACGAACAACGCGAGGAGCGCCAGGAAGATCAGCAAGAGCGTCGTTGCGAGGTAGTCGAAGAACGTCCCGCTCGGCCCGGATCCGAGGCCGCTCGAGAGTGGGCGGCCGTGGCTCGCGATCCCGGCGACGACGAGGAGCGCGGTCACGGCCACGCCGATCGGGATCAACCTGCGCGCGTCCACGTCCCGAAGTGTCGCAGGCGGCCTGCTGCGTTTTGCCGCGGCGTCCGCGACGTATTACTGAGCCATGGAGCCCGACCTGATCGCCGAGCGCGTCGCACGCAAATCCGTCGGCCCTTTGCGACGCAACAAACAGCTGACCGAGCGTGCGGACACGATCGGCGTCGGCCGGCCGGCGCTGCCCTTCATCTGCGACCTGCGCGTTTAGCTAGGCCGCCGCCGGAGCGCACGCGAGGAACTCGTGCTGCGCGTCGGCCTG
>JAICLU010000185.1 GCA_025925195.1 Thermoleophilia bacterium | reverse complement strand
CGCAGGGGTCTATTCCGACGCGCAGACGAACGACGCGCGCCTCTGCCTCGCGAACGTCCGCGCGGCCGAGGCGGCCGGCGCGCTCGTCGCGAGCCGCACGGAGGTGTCGGGCATCGAGCGCGGGCCGGGCGGGCTCGTCGTGCACGCAGGGGACATGGAGCTGCATGCGCGGACCGTCGTGAACGCGTGCGGCCCATGGGTCGATGCGGTCCGCCGGCTCGAGGATCCGCAGGCCGGAACGTCGGTGTCGCTCAGCAAGGGCGTGCATCTCGTCGTCGATCTCCCGGGAGGCTGGGATGCGGCGCTGACGATCCCGGTCGACGAGTCGCGCGTCTCGTTCGCGATCCCGTGGGAGGGCAAGCTGCTGCTCGGCACCACCGATACTGCCGTCGACGATCCAGGCGCCGCGTCGGTGACGCCGGAGGACGAGCTGCAGGTGCTCGGTGAAGCCGCGCGCGCGCTGCCGGCGGAGCTGCTGGCGCGGCAGCTCGTCCGCGCGCGGTTCGCCGGGTTGCGGGTGCTGCCGCTGACCGACGGCACGACAGCACGTGCGCACCGGGACGTGACGCTGTCGCGCGGCCCGCTCGGGATGCTCTCGGTCGCGGGCGGCAAGCTGACGACGTACCGGCTGATCGCGCGCCGCGTGCTCGACGAGCTCGGCGCCGACCTCGGCGGCCGCGGCGACTGGCACGAGCCGTTCCCCCTGCCCGGCGCAGCCGAGCCGGACATCGTCGCGGCGTCCTTGCGGGGCGTCGAGCCCGAGCTCGCGCTGCACCTCGCGCGCACGTACGGCGAGCTCGCGGGCGAGGTGCTCGCGCACGCGGCCGGCCGGTTGGATGCGCTCGACCCGATCGTTCCGGGAGAGCCGGAGATCCTCGCGCAGGTCGTCTATGCGCGCGACCACGAGTGGGCTGTGGATGCGGACGACGTGCTTCGGCGCCGTACGACGCTCGCGTTGCGCGGCCGTGCGACGGCCGACGTTCGCGCTCGCGTCACCGACCTGCTCGGCGCGTCACGCGTCGCGAGCGCGATCTAGACGCGCCCGCAGCAGCTGTGGATCGCCCTGCTCCTCCCGTAGGAAGCGGTGGAGGTAGAACGCGAACGCGGCGAAGAACACGGCCGCCTCCTCGAGCGCCATCGTCATCCCGGCGAGCTGCTGGTCGGCGAGCGGTCCGGGCCCCCACGTGCGCGGCGCGTGCACGTAGAACGGGTAGATCGCGTGCGGGATCAGGCCGAGCAGCAGGCCGAGCGGCGACGCGAGCACGAACGCGCCGAACAGGTAGGCGGCCTTCGTGCCCGACGACTCGCGGCCGTGCACCACAGGCCACCAGAGCGCAAGACCGGCGACGAGGTACGTCAGGTGCTCGACGTGTAGCAGCGAGTGCTGATGGTGGAGCGCCGCGTCGTAGATGAACGGCAGATGCCAGACGAAGTACGTCACGACCCAGATCGGCAGCACGACGAGCATCGGCACGTGGAGCCGCGCGCCCAGCCTGCGCGGTACCGCGAGCACGAGCAGCGCCGGCGCCCACTCGGCGAGGACGACGTTCTGCAGCAGGTGCGCCCAGAGGAACGTGTGCGTCGCCCAGCCCTGGAGCGGCGTCACGAACGCGAGGAAGATCAGGAGGAGTGCCGCCGCGGCGAGCGCGACCTCGCGGCGTGCCGGGCGGGTCGCGACGGCGTATGCGATCGCCAGCGCCGGGACGAAGCCGAGCGCCTCCAGCGACGGGTGCATGGGGCTACGCTAGCCGGGCGCGCCCGTGGTGTAGTGGTAACACGCGGCCCTTCCAAGGCTGAGTCACCGGTTCAAGCCCGGTCGGGCGCTTTCCGTCCGACCACGTCGATACGTTGTCTGTTGTGAAAACAGACGAACAGCGACGCGCCCGAGAACTGCGGGCACTCGGCTGGTCGATCAAGGAGATCGAGCGCCATCTCGGTGTCGCTCGATCGTCGGTCAGCCTTTGGGTGCGCGACGTTGCGCTGGACGCTGCCGCGCGCGAACGACTGGCGCGGCGCGTGGGACAAGGGCCGATCGTCGCAGCCGAACTGAAAGCCGCCCGGGCTCGCCTCGTCCGACAGCGATACCAGGCGGAAGGGCGCCTCCTCGCTGTAGAGCGAGGAGCGCAGTACCGAGCGGGCTGCATGTTGTACTGGTGCGAAGGCGCCAAAGGGCGTCACAGCGTGCGGCTGACGAACTCCGACCCGGAGCTGACCGCCGTCTTCGCCCGATTTCTTCGCGAAGAGTTCCAGGTTTCGAACGACCGGTTCCGCGTTCGGCTCAATCTCTTTTCCGACCATGTTGTGCAGCTTCGCGCCGTCGAGGAGGTCTGGCTCGGCCGACTCGGCCTCCCACGAGATTGCTTACGCAGTCCGACGATCAACAACTACTCCAAGTACAGCCAGAAGAAGCGCGCCAACAAGCTTCCGTATGGCACATGCGAGCTTGCGGTCCACTGCACCCGCATCGTCCAGACCATCTACGGCTCGATTCAGGAGTACGGCGGCTTCGACCGTCCCGAATGGCTTGACTAGCGTCGTACGCTGGGCGCGTGCTCGCTGCCGCCGCCGCAGCCCTGTACCTCGTGGTCGGCGCTCCCACAACGGCCGCTCGGCCGCCCGTGACGGAACTCCTCGACGCGAGCGGCCAGGTACAGCGGGTCGTCTCGGCGCCCTCCACCTTCGACGAGACCGGAGCGGCATGGTCGCCCGACGGGACGCACATCGTCTACCTCGATGCTGCCGGCCTGCACGTCCAGAGCCTCGACGGCAGCGACGACCGGCTGCTCGTCTCCCACCCGCGATGCGACAACGACCAGTGCCTCGGCAACCTCGACTTTGCCTGGTCGCCCGACGGGACGCGCATCATCGTCGGCGGGGCGGGTCACCGGACGAACCAGCTTCTCGTCGTCGACGTCGCGTCCGGCACGATGCGGTCGATCGCACCGGAGTCCCGCTACACGGAGTACGCCGACCCGACCTGGTCGCCGAACGGGAAATGGATCACGTACACGCGCGAGAGCGGGCACGCCGGTTACGCCAGCTGCTGCCAAACAGTGCTGACGATGTCGCGGCCCGACGGGACGGGCGCCACGGTGTTGTACCGCTCGGTCAGCTGGCGCGCCGGCGTCCATCCCGTCTGGTCTCCCGACTCGAAGCTCGTCGCGTTGAACGGCGTCCCGGAGGGCTCACCTCACGATCCCTGGTTCGCGATCGAGGACGTCGCGACACGCAGGCTCACCCGAATCCCCATCCACACCGTTTCAACGGCCGCCGTCTGGTCGCCCGACGGAACGCGGATCGTGGCGACCACCCTGAAGGGCGTCGTCTCGGTCGACCGTCAGGGGAGGCACCGGCGAAGCGTCGGCACCGGGACGGCGCTCGCGTGGACGCGCGGGGCAGGGCTCGTGCTCGGGCGACCGCTCGTCGACGCCCGCAACGTCTGGACGAGCAAAGGCGGTACGGCGCCCGCCCGGTTTGCGTTCGGCGTCCCGGACGGGCTCAGCCTCTTCTCACTCGCACCCCAACCGTGACTACGGCTTCAGCACGACCTTGAGGCAGTCGTCCTGCTTCTTCTTGAAGATCTCGTAGCCCTTCGGCGCGTCCGACAGCTTCAGCGTGTGCGTGATGATGAAGCTCGGGTCGATCTCGCCGTCTTCGATCCGTCGCAGCAGGGGCTTCAGGTAGCGATGCACGTGGCACTGGCCGGTGCGGATCGTCAGGCCTCTGTTCATGAGCGCGCCGATCGGGAACTTGTCCATCAGCCCGCCGTAGACGCCCATGATCGAGACGACACCGCCGTTGCGGCAGCTCATGATCGCCTCGCGGATCGCGAACGGCCGCTCGGTCTCCTGTCGCATCGCCTGCTTGGCACGGTCGTAGGCGTACGACGGCCCGTGGAAGTGCGCCTCCATGCCGACGGCGTCGATGCAGCCGTCCGGGCCGCGGCCGCCGGTCAGCTCCTTCAGCGCCTCCGGCACGCTGTCGACCACTTCGTAGTTGAGCGTCTCGACGCCGAGGTGCTGCTCGGCGATGCGGAGCCGGTACTCGAAGCGGTCGATCAGGATCACACGCTCGGCCCCGAGGAGCTGGGCGCTGGCCGCGGCGAACTGACCCACCGGCCCGGCGCCCCACACGGCGATCACGTGGCCCGGCT
>JAICLU010000073.1 GCA_025925195.1 Thermoleophilia bacterium | reverse complement strand
TTCCTCGCCGAGCTCTTCAACCGGCCGTACGACGAGATCGTCGACCACCGCGTCTACTGCATCGCCGGCGACGGCGACCTGATGGAGGGCGTCTCGAACGAGGCGGCCTCCCTCGCGGGGACGCTCGGCCTCGGCAAGCTCACCTACTTCTACGACGACAACCACATCACGATCGACGGCACGACCTCGATCTCGTTCACGGAGGACCGCGGCAAGCGGTTCGAGGCGCAGGGCTGGCACGTCCAGCACGTGCACGACGCGAACGACCTGAACGTGCTCCGGGAAGCGATCGCGAACGCGGAGGCCGAGACGGAACGTCCGTCGCTGATCGTCATCCGCTCGCACATCGCCTTCGGTGCGCCCCGCGCCGTCGACACGGCGAAGGCGCACGGCTCACCGCTCGGCGAGGACGAGGTGCGCGCGGTCAAGGAGGCGCTCGGCTGGGACCCGGACAAGAAGTTCTTCGTCCCGGACGAGGTCCGCGAGCACATGAACGTCACGAATCGCGGCATCGAGCTCGAGGACGCCTGGAAGCAGAAGCTGTCCTCCTGGTCGGCGAAGTATCCCGGCCTGCGCGAGCGGTGGGACCAGGCGAACAGCGGCAAGCCGATCCCCGGCTGGGTCGAGGCGCTGCCATCCTTCGAGCCCGGCGAGGAGCTCGCGACGCGCGACGTCGGCGCGAAGGTGATGGAGGCGATCAAGCCCTACACGCCGACGATGATCGGCGGCGCCGCAGACCTCGTCGAATCGACGAAGACCGAGTTCAAGGGCGGCGGCCTCTTCTCCGCGACGCATGCGGGTCGCAACCTCGCGTTCGGCATCCGCGAGTTCGCGATGGCCGCGATCGTCAACGGCATCTCGCTCCACAACGCGATGGTGAAGCCGTACGGCTCGACGTTCCTGATCTTCAGCGACTACATGCGCAACGCGGTGCGCGTCTCGGCGCTGTCGCGTCTCCAGTCGCTCTGGGTGTGGACGCACGACTCGGTCGGCCTCGGCGAGGACGGCCCGACGCACCAGCCGGTCGAGCACTACGCGTCGCTGCGGGCGATCCCGTTCCTCTGGTTCATCCGCCCCGCCGACGCGACCGAGACGGTCGGCGCGTGGAAGGTCGCGCTCGAGCGCGAGGACGGCCCGGTCGGGCTCGCGCTGACCCGGCAGAAGGTGCCGACGCTCGACGGGACGACGGTCGAGGGCGTGGCGCGCGGCGCCTACGTCGTCCACGAGCCGGACGAGGCGCCGGAGCTCATCCTGATCGCGACCGGCTCCGAGGTGTCGCTCGCGGTCGAGGCGGCCGGGGAGCTCGACGTCCCGACCCGCGTCGTGTCGATGCCGTGCTGGGAGATCTTCGAGGAGCAGCCGGCCGACTACCGCGACGAGGTGCTGCCGCCCGACGTGAAGGCCCGCCTCTCGATCGAGGCGGGCATCAAGCTCGGCTGGAAGCAGTGGGTCGGCGACGAGGGCGACTCGATCTCGATCGAGCACTACGGCGCGTCGGCACCCGGCGGCACCGTGCTCGAGAAGTTCGGCTACACCAAGGACAACGTCGTCGCGCGCGCCCGGGCGCTGCGCACGCGCGTCTCCTGATGCGCGTAGCGGTTGCTTTCGACCACCGGGGAGTCCATCTGCGCGATCGCGTGCTCGAGACGCTTCGCGAGGGGCAGCACGAGATCGTCGACCTCGGCACCGATACCGACGCGGTGCGGATCGACTATCCCGACAAGGCGCGCGAGCTCGGCGAGGCGTTACAGGCCGGAGCGGCCGAGCGCGGCGTGCTCGTCTGCGGCTCCGGGGTCGGCGCGGCGGTCGCCGCCTGCAAGATGCGCGGCATCCGGGCGGCGATCTGCCACGATGGCTATTCGGCGCACCAGGGCGTCGAGCACGACGACATGAACGTGCTCTGCCTCGGCAGCGAGGTCGTAGGCCCCAGCCTCGCCGCCGAGCTCGTCGAGGCGTTTCTCGGCGCGCGCTTCGACGGCGGCGAGCGGTACGTGGCCCGGTTGCGAAAAGTGGAAGCGATGGAAAGGCAGATGAGCGATGGCTGATTCGAATCTCGACAAGTTGAGCGCGCGCGGGCAGTCCGTCTGGATCGACTACCTCTCCCGCGACCTCGTGCAGGACGGCGAGCTGAAGCGGATGATGGACGAGGACGCCGTCGTCGGCGTCACCTCGAACCCGTCGATCTTCCAGAAGGCGATCTCGAGCGGCAACGCCTATGACGAGCAGCTCAAGGAGCTGCTCCAGGACGAGGACGACCCGAAGGAGATCTTCCTCAACCTCTCGGCGCGGGACGTCGCGATGGCGCTCGACGTGCTCGCACCGGTGCACGAGGAGAACGCGCAGGACGGCTACGTCTCGTGGGAGGTCGACCCGACGCTCGCATACGACCGCGAAGGGACGTTCGCCGAGGCGATGCGTCTCTTCGACTGGAACGACAGGCCGAACCTCTACGTGAAGATCCCGGCGACGAAGCCCGGTCTCGGCGCGATCGAGGATTGTGTCGCGCACGGCAAGAACATCAACATCACGCTGATCTTCTCGCTGCAGCGGTACAAGGAGGTCGTCGAGGCGTACCTGCGCGGGCTCGAGCGGCTCGTTGCCTCGGGCGGCAAGCCGAGCGAGGTCCACAGCGTCGCGTCCTTCTTCGTCTCACGTGTCGACACGGAAGCCGACAAGCGACTCGAGAAGATCGGCACGCCCGAGGCGCTGGCGCTGCGCGGCAAGCTGGCAATCGCGAACGCGAAGCTCGCGTACGAGCACTACAAGCGCGAGTTCTCGGGACCGCGCTGGGAGTTCCTCGAAAGCAAGGGCGCGACACCGCAGCGGTGCCTGTGGGCCTCGACCTCTACGAAGAATCCGGAGTACCGCGACGTGCTCTACGTCGAAGAGCTGATCGGCCCGCACACGGTCAACACCATGCCCGAGGAGACGATTCGCGCGTTCCAGGATCACGGTGAGGTGCGCGGCGACACGGTCGACCAGGGCCTCGACGAGGCGCATGCGGTGTTCGAGCAGATCGCGGCCGCCGGCGTCGACTACGACGACGTCGTCGAGACGCTCGAGCTCGAGGGCGTGCAGAAGTTCGCGGACGCGTTCGCGGAGCTGATGGACGGAGTGAAGGCGAAGCGCGGCGAGCTCGCGGCGGCGTGATGCCGACGGAGCGCTCCGAGCTGATCGGGCGGATCTGGGAGCGTGACCCGACCGTCTGGACGGGGGCCGACGAGTCGAAGTGGCTCGGCTGGCTCGACGAGCCGGCGCGGATGCGCGAACGCGCGACGGAGATCGCCGACTTCGCCGACGAGGTAGCCGACGAGGGCCTCGACGCGATCGTCCTGCTCGGCATGGGCGGCTCGAGCCTCGCCCCCGAGGTGCTGCGGCGCACGTTCAGGGTCGAGAGCTTCCACGTCCTCGACACGACCCACCCGCAGGCGATCCGGGATCTCGAGAGCTCGATCGACGTCGAGAACACGCTGTTCATCTCGGCATCGAAGTCGGGAGGCACGCTCGAGACGCGGTCGCACACCGACTACTTCTGGGAGCAGTCCGGCAAGGTCGGCGCCCGGTTCGTCGCGATCACCGACCCCGGCTCCGAGCTCGAGCAGCTGGCGCGGGAGCGGAAGTTCCGGCACGTGTTCTCGGGCGAGCCGACGATCGGCGGCCGGTACTCGGCACTCTCGCCGTTCGGGATCGTCCCGGCGGCCTTGATGGGCGTCGACCTCGCGCGGTTCCTCGACAACGCGCTGCGGATGGGCGAGCTCTGCCGACGCGACGACGGCAACCCCGGCTACGAGCTCGGACGCCAGTTCGGCACCGGCTGGCAGAACGGCCGCGACAAGGTCTGCATCCACGAGACCGACGGCGGCTTCGGCCTCTGGGCCGAGCAGCTGATCGCCGAGTCGACGGGCAAGCTCGGGAAGGGCCTCGTCCCGGCGCCGGGGGAGTCGCCCGACGGCCCGGACCGGCAGGGCGTCGAGCCGCAGATCGCCGACCCGTACAACCTCGCGGGCGAGTTCTTCCGGTGGGAGTTCGCGGTCGCCGTCGCCGGCTCGTACCTCGAGATCAACCCGTTCGACCAGCCCGACGTGCAGGCGGCGAAGGACAAGACGAACGAGGTGCTCGCGACGGGGGACGAGCCCGACGTCGCGCCGGAAGGCTCGATCGACGAGCTGCTCGAGCAGGCGAACGAGGGCGACTACGTCTGCGTCCAGGCGTTCATCCAGCCGACCGACGAGAACGACCGCCGCATCGCCGATCTCGTCCGCAAGCTGCGGCGGCGCAGCGGCGTCGTCGTGACACACGGCTACGGACCGCGCTACCTGCACTCGACCGGCCAGCTGCACAAGGGAGGCCCGAACACCGGCCTCTTCCTGCAGGTCGTCGACGATCCCGGCGAGGAGCTGCCCATCCCCGGCAAGCCGTTCGGATTCCGCCGCCTGATCCGCGCGCAGGCGGCGGGGGACTACGCGTCTCTGAAGGAGCGGGGCCGTCGGGCCGCGCGCGTCGAACTGGAGGACATCTAGATGCAACTGGGGATGATCGGCCTCGGCCGGATGGGCAACGGGATGACCGAGCGGCTCCGCGAGGCCGGCCACGAGATCCAGACGTACGACCCGAAGGTCGAGTCGCGGACCGCGGCGACGCTCGAGGAGCTGAAGTCGCAGCTCGAGTCGCCGCGCCGTTACTGGCTCATGGTTCCGTCCGGCGACATCACGGAGGCCGTGTTCCAGGACGTCCTGAAGCTCGCCGAAGACGGCGACACGATCGTCGACGGCGGCAACTCGAACTTCCGCGACTCGCAGCGGCGCTACCGGGAGTCGGCCGAGCGCGGCGTCAACTTCGTCGACGCCGGCGTGTCGGGCGGCATCTGGGGACTGCAGGTCGGCTTCTGCCTGATGGTCGGCGGCGACGATGCGGCGGTGCAGCCGCTCGAGCCGATCTTCACGGCGCTCGCCCCCGACAAGGGCTACGCGCACGTCGGCGCGTCGGGCGCCGGCCACTTCACGAAGATGGTCCACAACGGGATCGAGTACGGGATCATGCAGGCCTACGCCGAGGGCTTCGAGATCATCGAGCACTCCGAGTTCGAGGTCGACCTGCACGAGCTGTCCGGCATCTGGCGCTACGGCTCCGTCGTGCGGTCGTGGTTGCTCGAGCTGCTGCACAAGGCATTCGAGGAGCACGGCAACAAGCTCGGCGACATCGCGCCGTACGTCGAGGACTCCGGCGAGGGACGCTGGACGATCCACGAGGCGATCGCCGAGAACGTTCCTGCACCGGTGATCAGCGCGGCGCTGTTCGCGCGCTTCGCCTCGCGCGACGAGATCAACTTCGCGGCGAAGGTCGCGGCTGCACTCCGGAATCAGTTCGGCGGCCATGCGGTCAAGGCGATGCAGTCGGCCGAGGCGCACTCCGACGACCCGAGATCGCACTGACGCCGACCGAGAACCCGCTCGAGGAAGGCCTGTCGCTCCGGCGCACGCCGGACCCGTGCACGCTCGTCATCTTCGGCGCGTCGGGCGACCTGACGCACAAGAAGCTCATGCCGGCGCTGTACGCGCTGGCCGTCCGCCGGCTGCTGCCGCCGCGCTTCGCGATCGTCGGGGTGGCGCGCACCGAGGGCGACGACGACTCGTGGCGCAAGGAGATGGAGCAGGCGGTGAAGGAGCACGCCCGAGACGAGTTCCGACAGGACGTCTGGAGCGAGCTCGCGGAGGCGATGCGCTACGTGTCGACCGACTTCGCCGACGAGGGGGGAGAGGACAAGCTCGAGGAGCGGATCGAAGCCTGCGAGCGGGAGCAGGATCTCGGCGGCAACCGCGTCTACTACCTCGCCGTGCCGCCGCCCGCGTTCCCGACGATCGTCGAGGCGCTCGGCAAGCGCAAGGACGACCGCGGCTGGACGCGCGTCATCGTCGAGAAGCCGTTCGGCCACGATTTGCAGTCGGCGCTCGCGCTGAACGAGCTGCTGCGCGGCCACTTCCAGGAGGACGAGATCTTCCGGATCGACCACTACCTCGGCAAGGAGACCGTCCAGAACATGCTGGCGCTCCGGTTCGCGAACGGCATCTTCGAGCCGATCTGGAACCGGCAGTTCGTCGACCACGTGCAGATCACCGTCGCCGAGTCGATCGGGATCGAGGGCCGAGCGGGCTACTACGAGGCGGCCGGCGCCGTGCGCGACATCTTCCAGAACCACTTACTGCAGCTGCTCGCGCTGACCGCGATGGAGCCGCCGGTCGAGTTCACCGCCGAGTCGGTCCGCAACGAGAAGGTGAAGGTGCTGCGCGCGCTGCACACGCCCGGCCCGAAGTCGGTCGTGCGCGGCCAGTACGGTCGCGGATTCGTCGAGGGCGAGGAGGTCGTCGCCTACCGGGAGGAGAAGGGCGTCGCGTCGGACTCGACGACGGAGACGTACGTCGCGGCGAAGCTCTTCGTCGACAACTGGCGCTGGGCCGACACGCCGTTCTATGTCCGGATGGGCAAGCGGCTCGCGCGGCGCGAGACGACGATCGCGATCCAGTTCAAGGCGGCGCCGCACCCGCCGTTCGAGGAGTCGGCCGCCGAGGGCCTGCGCCCGAACGTGCTGCTGATCCACGTGCAGCCCGACGAGGGCGTCTCGCTCGCGATCGGCGTGAAGGTGCCGGGCCAGGGCATGCAGATCCGCACCGTCCACATGGACTTTCTCTACGGCGGCGCCTTCCGGACGGGGATGCCGGAGGCGTACGAGCGGTTGATCCTCGACGTCATGCTCGGCGAGGCGACGCTCTTCACGCGGGCGGACGAGATCGAGGAGCAGTGGCTGCTCGTCGACGCGATCGTCGCGGCGTGGCAGCGCGACAAGCCCGGCTTCCCGAACTACGCGGCGGGCACATGGGGGCCGCCGAGCGCCGACGACCTCCTGCACCGCGACGGAAGGTCATGGCGGCGGCACTGAGCTGGTCGTGTGCGGACGTCCGTCTCGGCGAGGTGGAGACGGCGCTGGCCCGCCTGCGGGCCGAGGCCGCGGAGGACGGGCCGAGCATGCGCACCTCCGTGATGACGCACCTCGCCTGGGTGCCGGAGGAGTGGACGGAGCAGGCGCGCGATGCCCTGTCGGGCATGGCGGAGCGCCATCCGTCCCGGACGATCCTGCTCTTCCCCGACTCGGACGCCGGCGCGAACCGCATCGACGCGTCCGTGTCGCTCGCGAGCTTCGAGCTGGCAGGCGTCGACCGGCCGGTCGTCTCGGAGGTGATCGAGCTCCGCCTGCTCGGGACGCGCGCGCAGGCACCGGCTTCGATCGTGCTCCCGCTCCTGATCTCCGACCTGCCGGTCTTCCTGCGCTGGCGCGGAGAGCCGCCCTGGCGGACACCGGAGCTCGACCAGCTGCTCGGGATCGCCGACCGCTTGATCGTCGACTCGACGGAATGGGATGAATTGCCGCACGCGTACACGCGCCTGGCGGAGCTGTTCGACCGCGTCGTCGTCTCCGACATCGCCTGGGCGCGGACATCGCGGTGGCGCCGACTGCTGGCGAGCCTCTGGCCCGAGATCGGGGAGGTCGGGACCGTGCGTGTGACCGGCACGGCTCCGCAGGCGCTGCTCATCGCCGGCTGGCTGCGGTCCCGGCTCGATCGGGACGACATCCGGGTGGAGCACGTCGAGGCCGAGCGGCTGGAGGGCATCGACCTGGACGGGCAGCCGGCGCCGTTCCCGCCCGGCGACCCGCCGCTGCCGAGCGACGTCCTGTCGGACGAGCTCGAGCGCTTCACGCGCGACCGCGTGTACGAGGCGGCGGTCCGCGCGGCCGCAGCCGCTTCGGGCAGACTGCACGGGTGAGCATCATCCCGGCCGACGAGGCGGACAGGCTCGAAGCTGTCCAGCGGTACGAGATCCTCGACACACCGCGAGACGGAGCGTTCGACCGGATCGTCCGCCTGGCCAGCCTCGTGCTCGACGTTCCGATCGCGATCGTAACGATCGTCGACCACGACCGGATCTGGTTCAAGGCGGTCGAAGGACTCGAGGGGGTCGAGGAGATCGGCCGCGATCCCGGCCTCTGCGCGTCGGCGATCCTCTCCGACGAGATCTACGTCGTCCAGGACGCGAAGATCGACCCGAGGACACTCGCGAACCCGCTCGTCGCAGGCGAGTTCGGGCTCCGCTTCTATGCCGCGGCGCCGCTGCACACCGCGGACGGCTACAACCTCGGGACGATGTGCGTGATCGACCGAGAGCCGCGGGATCTCACCGACGAGCAGGGGCGGGTGCTCGAGGATCTGGCGGCGCTCGTCGTCGACGAGCTCGAGCTTCGCCTCGCCGCACGGCGGCAAGCCCAGCGGGCGACCGAGCTGAACGACGACGTCGTGCAGGCGCTCGTGCTGGCGAAGCTGCGGTTCCAGACCGAGGATCGAGACGCCGGGCTCGCGGCCGTCGACGAAGCGCTCACGGCGAGCAAGCGGATCCTTTCCGAGCTCGTCGAGGACGCGCCGAGCTTCCGCCGCTCGGCCTAGCGCTCGCCACAGGCGATCCGCACCTCGGCGACGAGGTCTTCGATGTCCCCGCCCTTCTCGACGAACGCGTGGGCGCCGGCGTCGGTCGCACGTCTCCGCACACTCTCCGATCCGAAGGCCGTGACCATGATGACCTTGGCGCCGGGCGCTGCCGCGCGGATGTGCGGCAGCGCCTCGATCCCGTCCATCTCGGGCATCGAGACGTCGAGCAGGACGGCGTCCGGCTCGAGCCGGCGAGTGACGTCGATCGCCTGCCGGCCGTCGGCGGCCTCGCCGACCACTTCGAGGTCGGGCTCGAGTCCGAGAACGAGCGAGACGAGCTCCCGGTAGGACTGATGGTCGTCGCAGATGACGATGCGGCAGCGCTCAGCCATCGCTACGCACCGCGGCGATGACATCGTCGTGCAACAGCGCATTCGACGTCACCGTCTGTCCGTTCGACGTGCCGACCCGCCCACCGGCTTCGCCGACGATCACCTCGAGAGCGGCGATGTCCCACGGTGCGAGGGCAGCGTCGACAGCGGCGTCGATCGCGCCTTCGGCGACCAGCATGTGCTGCCAGAAATCGCCGAAGCCACGAGCATGCAGGACGTGCGGCTCGAAGCGGGCGAGATCTCGCGCGTGGGAGCACGAGACCGAGGCCCTCTCGAGCCGGTCGATCGCCGACACGTGGATCCGCTCGCCGTCGCGGTGGGCCCCCTCGCCGCGAGCCGCCCACCAGCGGTGGCCGAGCGCAGGAGCCGACGCGACACCGCAGACGACCGTCCCGTCGCGCTCGAGCGCGATCAGCGTCGCCCACACGGGCACGCCGCGTGCGAAGTTCTTCGTGCCGTCGATCGGGTCGACGATCCAGCGGACCGATCCGCCGGTGTCTCCCTCTTCCTCGCCCAGCACGCCCTCGCCGGGGCGCTCACGTGCGAGCCGCGTTCGCAGGGCCCGCTCCACCGCCCGGTCGGCGTCGGTGACGGGCGTCAGGTCGGCCTTCGTCTCGACGTGCAGGTCGAGCGCGCGAAAGCGCGGCAGCGACAGTGCGTCGGCGTCGTCTGCGAGTGAGAGTGCGAGCTCGAGGTCGGCGCTCATGCGCCGAAAGAGCCTAGCGCCGCGTGAAGCCGGCGATCATCTTCGCGAACTGCGGCGCGTTGGCGGCGTAGGAGCCGTCCTTCGCTTCGAAGGTCACGGTGTACGTGACGGCGCCGGCGTCGACGAAGTACTGCAGGACGTGCAAGACGTGACCGCTTCCGGTCGCCGTTGCGGTCAGTCGAATCGCCTTGCCGGCGGCAAGGGACACGACCGCCGTCGTCGGCTTCGCGGTTGCCGAGTACTGCTGTTTCAGGTCGGCGGCCCACTGGTCGTACGTGCGGCCCGCCCGTCCGCCGCCCTTGAGGACGTTGACGGTCGCGGTCTTCTGGCGGTTCGCATACGCGAAGGTCACGATGCTGTCCTTTGGCGCTGCGAATGTCCACCCGGTCGGAATCGACATCGAGAAGCCGTCGCCCGTCATGCGGCGGAGGCCGCTCGGTGCGGACCTCTTCTTCGGCGCCGTTTTCGCTTTCGGAGCCGTCCACTTGCCGGCGGCCTTCTCGACGAGCTTGAAGGTCGGCTTGGAGATCGTCAGCTCCTGGACGTCCGACCAGGCCATCTGCTGGGCGCCGGTCGGCAGGTTGTAGTCGAAGCCGCGGACGCGGTAGTACCAGTCGCCGGTCGTGAGCGGGAGAATCGCGGACGTCGACGTCGTGAGCATGTTGCCGACCGCGACGAACGGCTTGTTCGACGTGGCCCACTCGATCTCGTACTTCTCGGCCCGCAGTGCCGGTGTCCACGCGACGAGCGGCCGGCCGTAGAACTGCGAGCTCGTCTGCGTCGCCGACGTCAGCTTGCCGGTCGAGGAGAGCCCCGTCACGAACGGGGCGAGCGGCGAGGCGACCGTGGGCTCGCTCCAGACGCCGAACTCATGGCGCAGGCCCGTCTCGCCGCACAGGTCCTCGGGGAGCATGACGTCCTGATAGCCGCCGCCCCCTCCGAGGATGACGATCGGGTCGCCGGGCACGTGCCCGAAGGCCAGCGGTGCATTCAGGGTCAGAAGGCCGTTGCCGACGCCGGTGATCGTCGCGGTGTCGGACGAGGGAGCGACTCCGACCGTGACCGTCTCGCCGGTCACGAAGCTGCTCGTGTCGGAGACCGGGACGATGGCCGACCCCTTCGAGGCGCCCGGCGCCACCACGCTGGAGTTGGCCGAGGCGAGCGCCGGCGCGACGGGCATGACGGTCCAGTAGTACCCGGAGTCCGGCCAGTAGGTGTCCCAGAGGTCGACCTGCGCGCCGAGCGAGGCGGTGCCTGCGACGGCCGGGAACGTCGCGGCGTCGGGCGGCGACGTCACGGCCTGGGAGGCGCCGGCCGGACTCGCATCGGGCGGCGCGGCCGTCGTGGGGGTCGCCGGGTTCGTGTCCTCGACCGAGCCGAGGAGCGTTCCGTCGTAGGTCAGCGTCGAGCCCTGGCCCCCATCCGACGGGAAGTTCGCGCGCGCGGCCCCGAGCGACGACGCGTCGGGCAGGTGGATCGAGCCGCCGAACGCGCGCGGCGCCCAGCTCTGCCCTCCGACGACAGGGCCGGCGTAGACCATGTTCAAGCACTGGCGGTCGCTGAAGACCTCGACGCGGAAGAGCTCGGCGGAGGCCTGCGACCCGTTCGGAAGCGTCACCCGATTGCCTGACCACGTGAAGGCCGGCATCAGCTTGTGCGCCGGCTGCGAGTGGGACGCGGTGCCCGACTCGACGACGTCGGAGATCGTGTGGGACAGCGCGAGCGGACCGGGGGTCAGCGCCGGGTTGGTCGACTTGTAGATCGGGCTCCACGGACCGTACGACGAGACGGGGAGGTGGTTGGCCGGCGCGCCGCCTTCCACGCTGCGAACGGCCCGGACGCGCCAGCGCACGGAGCCGATCCACTGGGGGCTGCCGTGGAACGTGTAGAACTCGCGCTCGTCGAGGACGTTCGTGCGCGTCTTGACGAGCTTGCCGCCGCTCGGGAGATCGACGAGCCACACCTGATACGCGTCGGCCCCTTCGATCGGGGTCCAGCGCAGGATGCCTGCGTCTCCCTGCGTCGGGAGCGGTGTCGGGTAGGCCGGGTTCGGCGCCAGGTCGAAGCCGTAGTCGGCGCTCCAGGGCGAGACGCCGTCGGCGGTCGTCGCACGCACGCGCGCGTACAGCGCGTGCGGGGCGCCAGTGATCCACGGGAGGACGAGCGGCGGTGCGGCGACCGGCGACTGCAGCGAGTTCGTGTCGTAGAAGATCGCGTTGTCGGCCGCGTTGTCGCCCGATCCGAACGTGTTGCTCGTGGAGAGCTGGAACTCGTAGCCCGTCGCGCCGGGAACCGGATCCCACGCAAACGACGGCGTCCGTCCGAAGGAGTTGCCCGCGGGCGCGGGCTCGTCCGCACGCAGCAGGAACCCGTGCAGGCCGGTGGGAGCCGCGGGCGCGGCGGCCGAGGCCGAACCGACCGCGAGTGAAATCGCAGCCAGCGCAAAGAGAGCGAGGATCCGTACGGCGCGCATCGTCTTCTCGTTGATCGGCAGGCCCGGGGGGCCCGCTGTCCCTCAAACGAGGGATGCGAGCTGCTCGCCCGCGGCGAGAACGAGCGCATCGGCGCCCGGCCGGCCGACGAGCTGCACCGAGGCAGGCAAGCCGTGCTCGGCCGGCCCGCACGGCAGCGCGAGCGCCGGCCAGCCGAGCACGTCGAACGGATAGGTCAGCAGGGTGCCGCGGCGCCTGACGTCCGGCTCGTAGACGTCGGCCCGAAGTGCGACGAAGGCCGACGTCGGCGTCAGGAGCAGGTCGAGCCCGTCCATCAGCTCGTCGCAGCGCTCCCGGTAGAGCGCGCGCAGCCGCTCGGCGGCCACCACCTCGGCGTCGGTGACCTCGAGGCATCGTTCGATCTTCGCGCGGATGTTCTCGCCGTATTCGTCCGCCCGCTCGGCGAACAGCACACGGTGGACGTCTGCGATCTCGCGGGCGAACAGGAGATTCTCCGCGCGATCCGGCAGGGGAAAGTCCACGAATTCCCGCCGGGGGAAGTGGTCGACCGCCGCGGTCACCTGCGCGGCGACGAGCGGGTCGGCGTGCTCGAGCCAGGCCACGCCCACCCGGAGCTCGTCGAGCGCGGTCGCCGTGGCCGCGAAGCCGGGCACGAGCGCGCCCAGCAACCCGACGCAGCCGGCAACGGTCGAGGCCATCGGTCCCACATGGTCGTAGCTCGGCGCGAGCGGGAAGCAGCCGTCGCTCGGGACGAGGCCGAACGTCGGCTTGAAGCCGACGATCCCGCACCACGCGGCCGGGATGCGGATCGAGCCGCCGGAGTCGGTACCGAGCGCGAGCTCGACGTCGCCCGCCGCGATCGCCGCGGCCGAGCCGCCGCTCGATCCACCCGCGAGCCTCCCGGGGAAGCGCGGGTTCGGCACGGTTCCGAAATGCGCGTTCTGCGACGTGATGCCGTACGCGAACTCGTGCAGGTTCGTCTTCCCCGCGATCGCGTACCCCGCGGCCTCCAGCCG
>JAICLU010000161.1 GCA_025925195.1 Thermoleophilia bacterium | reverse complement strand
GAGCGCCGGCCGGTCGGCCGCATGGGGCGAGTCGTGCGAAGCACGCGGGGACAACTCGTCGAGCGCGTCGAGGAAGCGGGTGACGGCGGTGAACGCGCGCTCGTTCGCCTCCTGCTCGCTGAAGAGGCGGAGCATCGCCTCGGCGCCGATCAGGCCGACGCTCAGCCGGTAGTAGTCCCCGCGCGCCGCCTCGTGTGAGTGGAGCAGGTGGACGCCGGTCACCGTCTGGAGGTCGCTCTGGCCCTGGTGGAGCATCAGCTCGACATGCGAGAGCGGCTCCAGCCGGCCGCCGAAGCGCGACTTCGTCTTGCGGACGCCCTTCGCGACGGCGCCGACCCGGCCGCGGTCGAGCGTGTAGAGGTGGAGGACACGGTCGGCCTCGCCGAGCCGCATCGACCGCAGGACGACCGCCTCGGTCTTGTAGGTGCGCGGCGTCATCCGTTGAGGATACGGCCGGGAACGGATCGCGCCGGTTGGACGTTAGAACCCATAATGGCCCGAATTCAGGTGTATACGACCCGCTGGTGCGGCTACTGCGTGCGCGCCAAGGCGCTCCTCGATTCGCGCCAGATCCCGTACGAGGAGATCAACCTCGACGACGACCCCGGGTTCCGGCAGACGGTGCACGATCTGACGGGCGGCTGGACCGTCCCGCAGATCCTGATCGACGGCAAGCCGATCGGCGGCTACACCGAGCTCTGGCGCCTCGACCGCGACGGCCGGCTCGCCGAACTCCTCGCCGCCTGACAGGCCGGGCAGAACCACGTCCCACGGCCGCCGACGCGCGTCTTGACGATCGGCGTGCCGCAGCGGTCGCACGGCTCGTTCTCGCGGCCGTAGACCTTGAACTCCTTCTGCATCCGCCCGCCGCGATAGACGCCGTCACCGAGATCGGCGCCCTGGCGCGCGATGCCGCGCTCGAGCGCGCGGCGGATCGCCCGGTGCAGATGCCGCACCTCGTCGCGCTCGAGCGACTCCGCGGGCCGCAGCGGATGGATGCGCGCCCACCACAGCGCCTCGTCGGTGTAGATGTTCCCGAGCCCGGCGAGCGTGCGCTGGTCGAGCAGCGCCGACTTGATCGGCGCCCGCCGCCGTTCGATCCGCTCGCCGAGCCGCGCGACGGTGAACAACGCGTCGAGCGGCTCCTCCCCCACCTTCTCCGCGAGATACGGCTCCACCTCGTCGGGCTCGAGCAGCAGCCACGTACCGAACCGTCGGACGTCGCGGTACGAGACACGTGTCCTGTCGTCGAGCACGACGACGGCACGCTCGTGCGACGGCTGCTCGTCGACGTGAAAGCTGCCCGTCATCCGCAGATGAACGAGCAGGGCTCTGCCGGACGCGAGACGGAGAATCAGGTACTTGCCGCGCCGTTCCACCGCCGCGACCGTCTCGCTCTGTAGCTCTGCGGCGACGTGCACGGGGTCGTACGGGCGCGTCAGGCGGCCGTCTTCGATCGTCACCCGCCGCAACGTCCTGCCGGTCAGGACCGGCTCGAGCGACCGGCGCACGGTCTCGACCTCGGGCAGCTCGGGCACGTCAGCCGATCGTGTCGAGGACAATCGGACGCGCGCGCGGCTCGTCGTCGCCGCCGTCGGATGCCGCCAGCACCTCGACGGCCGCGGCGGCCGCGGACGCTTCGTCGCGCGCGTGGATCTCCGCCAGCGGCTCGCCGTCGTGCACGGCGTCGCCGCGCTTCTTCAGGCAGACGATCCCGACCGCGTGGTCGATCGCGTCGTCCTTCTCGCGCCGGCCGCCGCCGAGATGGACCGTCGCGAGGCCGACCGGCAGGGCGCCGAGCCGCTGCACATAGCCGCCGCGCGGTGCGAAGACCTCGCGGATCACGGGTGCCTTCGGGAGCGCCGCCTCGTCGGGGTCTCCCCCCTGCGCGCGCACCCAGCGCTCGTACGCCGCGTGCGCCGACCCGTCGGCGACCGCCTCTTCCGCCCGACGCCGCCCCTCTGCCCGCGACACGCCGAGATCGGAGAGCGCGAGCAGATGCGCGGCCGAGTCGAGCACGAGCTCCGTGAGGTCGGAAGGACCGTTGCCGCGCACGGTCGCGAGCGCTTCCCGTACCTCGAGCGCGTTGCCGACCGCCTGGCCGAGCGGCTGATCCATGTCCGTCAGGACGGCGACGACGTCTCGGTCGGCGCGCCGGCCGAGTGCGATCATCGTCTCGGCGAGGACCTGTGCGTCCGGCAGGGACTTCATGAACGCGCCGTCGCCGACTTTCACGTCGAGGACGATCGCGTCGGCGCCGGCGGCGATCTTCTTCGACATGATCGACGCCGCGATCAGCGACACGTTGTCGACGGTGGCCGTCACGTCGCGCAGCCCGTACAGCTGCTTGTCGGCGGGCACGAGGTCGGCTGTCTGGCCGACGATCGCCAGCCCGACCTCCCGAACCTGGTCGACGAACGCGTCCGTCGTCAGCTCGACCCGGAAGCCGGGGATCGACTCGAGCTTGTCGAGTGTGCCGCCCGTGTGTCCCAGCCCGCGCCCGCTCATCTTTCCGAACGGCACGCCGCAGGCAGCGACGATCGGGCCGACAGCCAGCGTCGTCTTGTCCCCGACGCCGCCGGTCGAGTGCTTGTCGACGACCCGCCGGCCGAGCGCGGCGCCGAGATCGATCGTGTCTCCGCTGCGCACCATGGCGTCGGTCAGCGCGAACGTCTCGGCGCTCGACAGGCCCTGGAAGTACACCGCCATGCAGAACGCGGCGAGCTGATAGTCGGGCACCTCTCCGCGCGCGTACGAGAGGATGAGCTCCGCAAGGTCGGCGCCGTCGAGCTCGAGCCCGTCCCGCTTGCGCTCGATCAGCTCGGCTGCGCGCATCAATGCGGCCCCGTCGCGACGAACACGACGTGGCGCGCTGTGGCGTGGAACGGCTCGTCGATCTCGGGCACCTGCGGGGCGAGGTGTGCGCGGTCGATCGTCGACGCCACGAACGTCCGGAGCGACTCGGTGTCCGGGAAGACCATCTCGACGTCGACGTCGCGGCGCTCGACATGACCGAAATGCGGAGCGAGCAGCGCCTCGCCGTTCTCGCGCGTGAAGCTGAGCGGTTCGCGCGGCTCGGTGATCCCGATCAGCTGCCAGACCTCGGCGATGTTGTCGTTGCACACCGAGGTCGCGACGAGCGTGCCGTCCGGAGACAGGATCCGCGCACATTCCCCGATCGCCCGGGTGATATTGGGGACGTGGTAGAGCACCCAGCCGGCGAAGACGCAGTCGAAGTGGTCGTCCTCGAACGGGAGGCTCTCGGCGTCGCCGGGCTGCGCGTCGAGCCCGCGGCCCTTGGCGAGCTCGACCATCCGCGGGGAGAGGTCGACCGCGCTGACGCGCGCGCCGAGCTCTCGCTCGAACCGCTCGCCCAGCTCGCCGAGGCCGCAACCGATGTCCGCGACGCGCTTCGGCTTCGCCGCCGCAACGGCGTCGAACGCCGCGTCCTCGGGGCTCGCGCCCTGGGAGAGCGACCGCAGGACGGCGTTCCGTTTCGCCAGTCGCTCCTCGCTCGCGTACTCCCAGCGGACGAGGAGTGGGTTGTCGAGCCTCACGCGGCCACCTACGGCAGCAGGATCGGCTGGCCGGGGATGCCACGGCCGGGCGCCTTGCCGCCGAGCCAGGCGTTGACCGTCGCGCCGACGTCGGCGAACTCCCCCTCGTGGATCTTGCCCGCGGCGTTCCGGCCCTCGACGTATGCCATCAGCATCGCGTGCTCTCGCGAGTGATCGGTGGACGGCGTCGTCGGGTCGCAGCCGTGGTCGGACGTGATGACGAGGAGATCGCCCGGCCGCAACGCGTCCAGCAGGTCCGGCAGCCGCCGGTCGAAGTCCTGCAGGCAGCGGTGGAAATTCTCCGGGTCGTTCCGATGCCCCCACAGCGAGTCGGTCTCGACGAGGTTCGTGAAGACGAATCCCTCGTCGAGCTCGCGCAGCAGCTTCTCCGTCTGCTGGATGCCGTCGCTGTTCGACTTCGTCGGATGCGACTCGTCGATGTCGCAGCCGGCGAAGATGTCGGAGATCTTGCCGACGCCGTGCACGGTGACGCCCGCGTCACGGACGAGCGAGAGATAGTTCGGGCGCCGCGGCTCGAGCGAGTAGTCGTGCCTGTTCGGCGTCCGCTCGTAGCTGCCGGGCGACCCGGTGAACGGCCGCGCGATCACGCGTCCGACCGCATGCTTGCCGATCAGGATCTCGCGCGCGGCCTTGCAGGCGTCGTACAGCTCGTCGAGCGGCACGGTGTCCTCGTGCGCGGCGATCTGGAACACCGAGTCGGCGGACGTGTAGACGATCCACTTGCCCGTCTCCTGGTGCTCCTCGCCGAGCTCGAGGATGATCTCGGTTCCCGACGCCGGCTTGTTGCCGAGCACGCCGCGCGCGGTGCGGTGCATGAACGGGTCGATCACGTCGTGCGGGAAGCCGTGCGGATAGGTCGGGAACGCCTGCGCCGTGACGACGCCCATCAGCTCCCAGTGCCCCGTCGTCGTGTCCTTGCCCTTCGAGCGCTCGATCAGCCGGCCGGCGAGCGCGGGTGCGCCGGGCTGCGGCCTGCAGCCCTCGAGCGGCTCCACGTTGCCGAGGCCGAGCGCCTCCATCGTCGGCAGGTCGAGGCCCCCGACGGCCTTGGCGACGTTCGCGAGCGTGTTCGAGCCGGCGTCACCGTACTGGTCGGCATCCGGCAGCTCGCCGGCTCCAACGGCATCGAGGACGATCACGCAGGCGCGGGCCATCGGGCTATTCTAGGTTCGCAGTGGCCAACGTCCTCGGGATCCTCGCTTTCGTCCTCTTCATCCTCGCCGTCGTCGGCACGGCCGCAGGGATCACGTGGGTCGTCGTGCGCCTGTCGCCGTCGAAGAAGCCGCCCGTCGAGTCCTGACCCTCAGTGGTCCACGGGGTGCTCGTGGCGCCCGTAGATGGTCTGCCACGAATCCCAGGTGATCCTGAGGATGACGGCGGTGATGACGAGCCCGACGATCGGGTCGGCGACCGGCGCGCCGAGTGCAACGGCGATCGCGCCGGCGACCACGCCGAGGGAGACGAAGGCGTCGATCCGCGCGTGATTGCCGTCCGCCGTCAGCGCCGGGCTGTCGAGGCGCTCCCCGCCACGGAGTCGCACGCGAGCGGCGATCTCGTTCCCCACGAAGCCGACCACGCCTGACGCCGCGAGGATCCACAGATGCGAGAGGTGCTGCGGGTGGATGAGCCGCTCGACCGTCTCGTAGAGCGCCACCGCCGCGCTGACGAAGATCGCGAGCACCACCCCGAGCCCCGCCCACCGCTCGCCGCGCTCGGAGCGCAGAAAGAAGGCGATGCCGAGGGGCACGGCCGTCAGGCCGTCACCGTAGTTGTGGATCAGGTCCGCGAGGAGCGCGACGCTCCCGGTCACGGCAAAGATGAT
>JAICLU010000171.1 GCA_025925195.1 Thermoleophilia bacterium | reverse complement strand
CAGGTCGAGACGCACCGGGTCGTCAAGATCATCCGTGGCAAGGGCACGACGTCGCCCGTCATCCAGACGAAGGGCGACAACAACACGGTCGTCGATCCCTGGACGGCGCAGCTCAGCGGGGACACCGTCTACCGGCTGGAGTCGGTCGTCCCGAAGGCCGGCTACGTCATCAATGCGATGCGCGGCCGCATCTTCCACCTCGTCTCCGTCATCCTGATCCCGGGCCTGCTCGCGCTCACGTTGCTGGCCAAGATGTGGGGGATCGGTGGCAGAAGGCGCCCGCGGGATGCGCAGGCGTAAGCTCCTCATCGCGCTCGTGCTCGTTCCGGCCGCGGTCCTGGCGACGGCGGCTGCGGCGTACGCGGGATTCTTCAGCGTCGCCTCGGCGTCGCAGCCTGTCTCGACGGCGGCGTTCCAGCCGCCGGCTTCGGTCACGGCGACGGAGGTCAACTGCAGAAACAACCAAACGCCGAAGCTCACCGTCGACTGGACGGCCAGTTCGTCGGGCTTCACAACCGGGTACACCATCTACCGGGGCACGACGAGCGGCGGGCCGTACACGTCGATCGGCAGCGTCAGCGCCGCGACGACGACGTTCGCCGACCCGTCCACGACCCTCGCGTACACGCAGTCGTACTACTACGTCGTCGACGCGACATTTCTCTCGTGGTCGTCACGGTCGGCCGAGGTGTCCGTCAAGACGCTCAGCAACCACTGCGCGTAGCGCTCGCGTCCTGACGTATCGGATCAGCGCTTGCGAAGGGCGCGCCGCAGGACGGCGTCGTACTGCTCGAGGCCCTCGCGGTAGAGGCGCGACTCGGGGCCGGCTGCGATCGCGACCCGCTCCGGGACGATGCCCCAGATCGGCACGTCCTGCGACTTCCACCAGGCGACCGTCTCGTCGAGGTCGTTCGTGCCGAGCCGGGCGGACGCGATCACGATGCCGCGCGGCGTCGCCTTCGGGATCATCTCGAGCGTCACCGCGACCCGCGGGAACTCGACGCCGCCCGCCCGCGTCGGAATGACCACCGCGTCCGCCCCGTTGATCGCAGCCTGCACGATGCGCTCGTCGCCCGGCGGCGTGTCGACGACGACGACCCCTTCGTCGTGCTTCATCGCCCGCACGAGCGTCCGCTCGGACGGCGCCTCGACGACCGTGACCCCGTCGAGTGCCCGCTCCTCGAGCCACACCGCAGACGACGCCTGCCGGTCGGCGTCGACGAGCAGCACGGGCTCGTGGCCACGGGCTACCGCGGCGGCGGACAGATAGACGGCGCTCGTCGTCTTGCCGACCCCGCCCTTGAGATTCGCGACGACGATGTTCATGCGGCCACCCTGGACAATACGAGCTCGGCGATCTGGATCGCGTTCAGCGCGGCGCCCTTGACGAGGTTGTCGCACGCGAGGAACAGCACGAGGCCGTTCCGCTCCGCGGCGCGATCCTCGCGGATGCGGCCGACGAGCACCTGGTCGGTCTGAGCGGCCGCCCCGGGAGACGGCACCTCGACGAGCCGCACGCCCGGTGCGTGCGCGAGCAGCTCCGTCGCCTGTCCGGCGCTCAGCGGCTCCTCCGTCTCGATCCAGACCGACTCGGCGTGGCCGACGAGTACCGGTACGCGAACTGTGGTTGCGCTGATCGGCAAGTCCGGCAGCTCGAGGATCTTCCGCGCCTCGGCGCGGATCTTCGACTCCTCGTCCGTCTCGTCGCCGTCCCAAGTCCAGTCCATCCGCAGGTCGTGGTCGTCGACCGGCTCGGCGCGCAGCTCCTCCATCCGCTTCGCGCCGGCTCCGGACACCGATTGATAGGTCGAGACGCGCACGCGCGCGAGCCCGACTGCGTCGTGCAGCGGCTTCAGCGCGCAGGTGAGCGGGATCGTGCAGCAGTTCGGGTTCGCGACGATCCCGTCGTGCTCGAGCGCTCGTCCGCCGTTCACCTCGGGGACGACGAGCGGGATGCCCGGCTCGAGCCGGTAGGCCGACGACTTGTCGATCGCAACGGCGCCGCCGCGCACCGCGTGCGGCACGAGTTCGCGCGAGGCGGAGGTACCGACCGAGAAGAGCGCGACGTCGACGCCGGCCGCCGCGAGCGCATCGGGAGTGGCCTCCTCGACGGTGAGCCCTTCGATCTCCCGGCCCGCCGACCGCGCGGACGCGAAGACGCGAACGTCGTGGTGGCCTCGCTCCCGCAGCAGGCGCAACGTCACGTTGCCCACCGCTCCGGTGCCGCCGATCACGGCGATCCTAGGCATTGACGCGCTCCTCGGCGTAGCCCCGGAACCGCTCGTGGATCGCCTGCACGGCGCGCTCGACCTCCGATGCGCGCACGACGCACGAGACGCGGATCGACGACGTCGAGATGATCTCGATGTTGATCCCGGCGTCCGCGAGCGCCTCGAACATGTCGGCGGCGACGCCCGGATGGCTCTTCATGCCGGCGCCGATCAACGACACCTTCGCGACGTCGTCGTCGTACGCGACGCCGGCGGCGCCGATCTCCTTCGCGAGCATCTCGAGGATCGGCTCTGCGGCCGGTAGATCGGTCTTCGGCAGGGTGAACGAGATGTCGGTCGCGCCCTGCGCCGAGACGTTCTGGACGATCATGTCGATGTTCACGCCCGCGTCGGCCAGCGCCCGGAACACCCGCGCCGCAACGCCGGGCTGGTCCGGCACCGACAGCACGGTGGCCTTCGCTTCCGCCGTGTCGTGCGTGACGCCGGAGATGATTGCCTTCTCGAGCACCAGGTTCGCCTCCTCGCGGATCCACGTGCCTTCCGTGTCGCCGTGGGCCGCGCGCACGTGGAGCGGCACACCGTAGCTGCGTGCAATCTCGATCGACCGCGCCATCATCACGCGCGCGCCGGTGGCCGCCATCTCGAGCATCTCCTCGTAGGAGATCGTCGCGAGCTTGAGCGCGTCGGGGACGATCCGTGGGTCGGCGGTGAACACGCCCTCGACGTCGGTGTAGATCTCGCAGGCGCCCCCGAGCGCCGCCGCGAGCGCGACCGCCGTGGCGTCGGAGCCGCCGCGGCCGAGCGTCGTCACCTCGAGATCGGTGGAGACGCCCTGGAAGCCCGCCACGAGGACGATCCGGTCGCGATCGAGCTCCTGGTGCAGCCGCCGCGCGCGGACCTCGACGATCTTCGCCTTCGAATGCGAGGTGTCGGTGACGATGCCCGCCTGCGAGCCCGTCAGCGAGACGGCCTCGTGGCCCTGGTCGCGGATCGCCATCGCGCAGAGGGAGTTGGAGATCCGCTCGCCGACCGAGACGAGCATGTCGTACTCGCGTGGGTGCGGATGGGGCGAGACCTCATGGGCGAGGCGGATCAGCTCGTCGGTCGTGTCGCCCATGGCCGACAGCACGCCGACCACGCGGCGCCCTGCTTCGCGGGCCGCGACGAGGCGGCGGGCGACATCCTTGATCTTCTGCGTCGAGCCGACGGACGTGCCGCCGAACTTCATCACGATCAGGTCGCGGCCGGTCGCGTCGGCGTCCGACGCGAGCTCGGGAACCGCCTCGAAATGCGTGCTCGCCACGCAGGAAGTGTAGGCGGGGCTCTCAGGGAGCCCCGCCCGGTTGCGCTGTTATTCCTCGATCACGGTGGTGCGCCGCCGGCCGGCGGGAGCACCGGCGCCGAAGCCGCCCCAGGCCGACCAGAAGATCAGCGAGAGCACGATTCCGACGACACCGACGATCAGCAGGATCCAGCCGATCGCGTTCAGCGTCGTCGCGAAGAGCAGGACGAGGCCGGCTGCGATCAGGAGCAGGCTGACACTGATGCCCATGTGGAGTTCTCCTTTTCGAGTGGTCACAGGTGCAACGTTTGGGCGGTTCTTGTGGGTTCGGATGGGCCGAACGGCCCATTGCGGGTCGGCGCGGCCGCTCCTACCGTGGGCGGTCCGTGAACCAGCCGCCCAGCAACGTCGACCTCCTCGCCTGGTTCGGGGACGACGAGCGGAACGTTTGCTCGCAGTGCGGCGTCCAGGCCTGCGTGAGCCTTCCCGACGTGCCAGCGCACTTCTGCCTCGCCTGCGGGGCGATCACGATCGCCGGCATCCGGCTCGACACGGCCGGCATCCTGCCCGTCTAGACCATTTCGCGGCGGCCGGCGTAGGCGCGGCCGAGCGTCACCTCGTCGGCGTACTCGAGGTCGCCGCCGACCGGGAGGCCGCTGGCGAGCCGCGTCACCTTGACCCTTCCCCGCAGCCGGTCGGCGAGGTAGGCCGCGGTCGCTTCGCCCGTCATGTTGGGGTTCGTCGCCAGCACGACCTCGCTGACGCCGTTGCGCGAGACGCGCGCCAGCAGCTCGTCGATCCGCAGGTGCTCCGGCTCGACGCCGTCGAGCGGCGACAGCGCGCCGCCCAGCACGTGGTAGAGCCCGCGAAACTCCGCCGTCCGTTCGAGCGAGAGCAGGTCGACCGGCTGCTCGACGACGCAGATCAGCGAATGGTCGCGTCGCGCATCCCGGCAGATCGCACAGGTCTCCTCCTCGGTCAGGTTGCCGCACTCGCGACAGAAGCGCACCCGCTGCTTCACCTCGACGATCGCCTCGGCCAGGGCGTTCGCCTCCTGCGTCGACACCTGCAGCAGATGGAACGCGAGCCGCTGCGCGGTGCGCGAGCCGATGCCGGGCAGCCGCGTCAACTGCGCGACGAGGTTGTCGATCGCCGGGCTCAGCATTCCCGGAGGGTACAAGCCCCCTCCGGACAGTCAGGAAGCGTCAGCTTCCCAGGCCGGGAAGACCGAGCCCGCCGAGCAGCTCGCTCTGCATCTGCGACGCCTTCGCCTCCACCTTCGCGGAGGCGGCGCGGAGCGCCTCGTTGACGCCGGCGAGCACGAGATCCTGCAGGCCT
>JAICLU010000197.1 GCA_025925195.1 Thermoleophilia bacterium | reverse complement strand
TCGCGCCGAGCGGCACGTAGCCGGAGTTGATGCCCTTGGCGACGGTCAGGATGTCGGGCACGACGTCCCAGTTGTCGACCGCGAACCACTTGCCGGTGCGGCCGAATCCGGCCATCACCTCGTCGGCGATCAGCAGGATCCCGTGCCGGTCGCAGACCTCGCGGATCGACTGCAGGTAGCCGTCGGGCGGCACGATGATCCCGTTCGTCCCGGTCACGGTCTCGAGGATCACGGCCGCAACGGTGTGCGCGCCCTCGTACTGGAGGATCTCCTCGAGGTGGGGCGCGCCCGAGCAGACCGGACACGGATCGGGATGGCCGGCGGGGCAGCGGTAGGTGTACGGGTCGAACATCCGCACGACTCCCGGGATGCCGGGCTCGGCCGGCCAGCGGCGTGGGTCGCCGGTCAGGGTCACTGCGCCCGCCGTCGCGCCGTGGTAACTGCGGTAGCGGGCGATCACCTTGTGGCGGCCCGTGTACCAGCGTGCGAGCTTGATCGCGTTCTCGTTCGCCTCGGCGCCGCCGTTCGTGAAGAACGCCATCGAGATGTCGCCCGGCGTGACCTCGGCGATCAGGCGGGCGAGCGTCGAGCGCGGCTCCGTCGCCATCGGCGGCCCGATCGTGCAGAGCTTGTCGGCCTGCTCCTTGATGGCGGCGACGAGCTTCGGATGCTGGTGGCCGATCGAGACGTTGACGAGCTGCGACGCGAAGTCGAGGTAGCGCTTGCCGTCGTAGTCCCAGAAGTACCGACCCTCGGCGCCTGCCACGGGGATCGGGTTGAGCGCGTCCTGCACCGACCAGGAGTGGAGGACGTAGCGCTTCGCGTCCTCGACGACCTGGCTGCCGAGCTGTGGGTTCGTCTCGATCGTCGCCATGGGAGTTAGGCTAACTCACATGACCGACATTCTCGAAGCACCCGCCTCTACGAAGCAGATCACCCACTGGATCGGCGGCCGCAGCGTCGCCGGCACGTCCGGGCGCAAGGGCGCCGTCTACAACCCGGCGACCGGCCGGCAGAGCGGCGAGGTCGATTTCGCCACCGTCGAAGAGGTCGACGCTGCCGTCCGGGCCGCGAAGGACGCGTTCGTCGAGTGGCGCCAGATGTCGCTCGCGAAGCGCGCCGAGCTCTTCTTCCGCATCCGCGAGCTGATCCACGAGCGCAAGGAGGAGGCGGCGAAGCTGCTCGTCGCCGAGCACGGCAAGGTGCTCTCCGACGCGATCGGCGAGGTGACGCGCGGGCTCGAGGTGATCGAGTACTGCTGCGGTCTGCCGACGCTGCTGAAGTCGGAGTTCTCGGAGCAGGCCTCGACCGGGATCGACGTCTACTCGATCCGGCAGCCGCTCGGCGTCGTCGCCGGGATCACGCCCTTCAACTTCCCGGCGATGGTGCCGATGTGGATGTGGGCGCCGGCGATCGCGTGCGGCAACACGTTCGTGCTGAAGCCGTCCGAGAAGGATCCGTCGGCGTCGAACTGGACGGCCGAGCTGCTGAAGGAGGCCGGGCTGCCCGACGGCGTGTTCAACGTGGTGCACGGCGACAAGGTCGCCGTCGACGCGGTGCTCGAGCATCCCGACATCGCGGCGGTGTCGTATGTCGGCTCGACGCCGATCGCGAAGTACGTCTACGAGACGGCAACCGCGAAGGGCAAGCGCTGTCAGGCGCTCGGCGGCGCGAAAAACCACATGATCGTGCTGCCCGATGCCGACATCGATATGGCCGCGGACGCGGCGGTGTCGGCGGCCTACGGCTCTGCGGGCGAGCGCTGCATGGCGATCTCGCAGGTGATCGCGGTCGGCGACGTCGCGACGCCGCTGATCGACGCGATCAAGGAGCGCATCCCGAAGCTGAAGGTCGGCGACGGCATGGATCCGTCGTCGGAGATGGGGCCGCTCGTCACGAAGGAGCATCGCGACCGGGTCGCCTCCTACGTCGAGAACGCGCCGGGGGAGGGGGCGGAGGTGCTCGTCGACGGCCGCGACGGCGTGTCCGGCGACGGCTTCTTCCTGCGGCCGTCGCTGATCGACAACGTCGCGCCGGGCATGAAGGCCTACGAGGACGAGATCTTCGGGCCGGTGCTCGGCATCACGCGCGCCGACAGCTACGACGAGGCGGTCGCCCTGATCAACGCCAACCCGTACGGCAACGGCACTGCGATCTTCACCCGCGACGGCGGCGTCGCGCGCCGGTTCCAGTTCGACGTGCAGGTCGGGATGGTCGGCATCAACGTCCCGATCCCGGTGCCGGTGGCCTACTACTCGTTCGGCGGCTGGAAGGCGTCACTGTTCGGCGACCGTCATGTCTACGGGCCGGAGGGGATCGAGTTCTACACGCGCGGCAAGGTCGTCACGTCCCGCTGGCCGGACCCGGCCACCTCGACCGTCGACCTCGGCTTCCCGCAGACGCGGTAGTGCCACGGATTCCGAGCGACGAGCTCGCGCAGCGGCGAGAGCGGCTGCGCGAGCACGCGCCGGACGGCTACGTCCTCTTCGAGCCGGACGCAATCCGGTACTTCACCGACTTCTGGTTCCTCTCGAACGAGCGGCCGATCGCGTACGTCGAGCCGGCCGACGGCGACGCGTTCGTCTTCGTGCCGGAGTTCGAGGTGGAGCGGACGCGGTCGGAGGCCGCGTTCCCGCGCATCGAGTCGTATCCGGAGTATCCGGGCGTCGAGCACCCGATGCTCGTCCTCGGGCGGCTGCTCGGGTCGATCGATCGCATCGCCGCCGACTCGGACGGATACCCGGGCATCCTCGGGTACAGCGGTCCGCCGTTGAGCGCGGTCACCGGCGCCGACGTGCGGCCGCTCGCAGGCCAGATCGACGCGTTCATGCGGGTGAAGAGCGCCGCCGAGGTCGAGCTGATCAGGGAGAGCGGCCGCTGGTGCGCGTACGCGCACCGGCTCCTGCAGGACTACACGTGCGTGGGAGTGAGCGAGGGCGAAGTGAGCCTGCGCGTTGCGCACGAGGCGACGCAGGCGATGCTCCGGTTGGGCGAGTTCGGCCAGCTCGGCTCGGCCGACGGCGTCAAGGCCGGCTACCGGGGGCAGATCGGGACGCGCAGCTCGTGGGCGCACGCGATCGCGCACGGCATAGTCTTCGAGCCGGGCGACCTGCTCGTGAGCGAAACCGGCGCGCCGGTGTGGGGCTACAACGCCGAACTGGAGCGCGGGATGGTGATCGGCGAGCCGGACGACCGCGTCAAGTGGATGTTCGAGCACGTCGTCGCCGCGCAGCAGGTCGCCTTCGACGCGCTGCAGCCCGGTGTCACGTGTGCCGACGTCGATCGCGCCGTCATGCGGTACTTCGAGGAGAACGACCTCATGCCCTACTGGCGCCAGCACACCGGGCACGGAATCGGTCTCCGCAACCACGAAGCGCCGTTCCTCGACGTCGGCGACAGCACGGTGGTCGAGCCGGGCATGGTGTTCACGGTCGAGCCGGGTGTGTACGACGCGGAGCTCGGCGGCCTGCGCCATTCGGACACGGTCGTCGTCACGGACGGCGGCATCGAGGTCCTCACCGAGTATCCGCGGGACCTCGAGAGCCTGACGCTGCCGCTCTGAGCAAAGGCCAGGGCGC
>JAICLU010000207.1 GCA_025925195.1 Thermoleophilia bacterium | reverse complement strand
GACCGCGTCGAGGCTCTCGTACTTCTCGTCGTCCGGCAGCGACCGCAACCCGTCGAGCAACTGCGGCTCGGCGTGCTGCTGCACGGCGTATGCGAGCAGGTCCTGCTTCTGCGCCGGCAGGGCGACGCCGACGAGCACGGTCTTCAGCTGCGCTGCCGCCGCAGAGTCCATGTACGCCTGGTTTCCCGAGCACAAACGCAGGAAACTCGCTCAGCCATGCCTGAGATCGGATTCGCACTCTCCTCCGAAGACCACCCGCCGAACGACCTCGTGCGGCAGGCGGCGCTCGCCGAACAGGCGGGCTTCACGTTCTGTCTCATCTCCGACCACTACCACCCGTGGATCTCCAAGCAGGGGCACGCCTCGTTCGTCTGGTCGACGCTCGGCGGCATCGCCCAGGCGACCTCGACGATCCGCGTCGGCACCGGCGTGACGTGCCCGCTGATCCGCATCCACCCGGCGATCGTCGCGCAGGCTGCCGCGACGGTCGGCTGCATGATGCCCGGCCGGTTCTTCCTCGGGGTCGGCACCGGCGAGAACCTGAACGAGCACGTCCTCGGCGCACGCTGGCCGGCGCCGGACGAGCGGCTGGAGATGCTGGAAGAGGCTGTCGAGGCGATGCGGCTGCTCTGGCAGGGCGGCGAGCAGACGCACCGCGGCAAGCACTACACGGTCGACCGCACGCAGATCTTCGACATCCCGGACGGCGGCATCGACGTGTACGTCGCGGCGGCGCAGCCGAACGCCGCGCAGCTCGCCGGGCGCATCGGCGACGGGCTCATCTCGACGTCGCCCGACGAAGAGGTCGTGCAGAAGTTCGGCCAGGACAAGCCGAAGCTCGGGATGATGCACTGCGCCTACGACACCGACGCCCAGGCCGGGCTGAAGCGTGCGCACGAGCTGTGGCCGAACAACGCGCTGCAGGGGTCGCTCAGCCAGGAGCTGCCGACGCCGTCCGACTTCGAGGGCGCGGCGCCGATGGTGAGCGAGGACGACATCGCCGAATCGATCCCGCACGGCCCCGACCCGGCCCCATACCTCGAGCAGATCTCGGAGTTCGAGCAGGCCGGCTTCACGCACGTCTACATCCACCAGATCGGCGACAACCAGGAGGAGTTCTGCGACTGGGCGGCAAGGGAGCTGCTGCCGAACGCATGAGCGCGCCCACTCCCGAGGAGATCTACGAGCGAACGAAGGAGGAGGGTCGGCGCCGGCTCGAACGGCCGGTGGTGGAGGAGGTCACGACGGCGCTCGCCGCGGGCTTCGACATCGTCGCCGGCCTGGCGGTCTTCGCACTGCTCCAGTCGAGCCTCGGCCACCTGCTCGGGCGGGAGGCCGCGCACGTCGTCGCCTCGGTGGGCTTCGGCGTCTCGTTCGTCTTCCTCGTCGTCGGCCGCGGCGAGCTCTTCACCGAGAACTTCCTCGTGCCGCTGGCCGGCGTCGACCATCGGGACCGCAGCTCGTGGAGGAGCCTCGCGAAGCTCTGGACGACATCGCCGATCTTCAACATCCTCGGCGGTCTGATCGTCGTCCTGCTCTTGACGGTGCACAGCGTCCTCCCGTACGGAACGGGGACTGCGCTCATCCACCAGGCCGAGGTGATCCACGCGAACGGCATCCTCGCGCTCTTCGTCAGCGCCGTCTTCGCGGGCGCGCTGATCACGGCCATGACGTGGTTCGTCGAAGGTCAGGACTCGGTGGGCGTCCGCGTCGCGGTCGCCTGGATCGTCGGCGCGATCATCGTCCTCGGCTCGTTCAACCACGTCATCGTCGACACGATCGAGCTGATCTTCGGCTACCGCTACGGCGCCCACTTCTCGTGGCTCTTCATTCTCGGCAACTTCTTCCTCTCGGCGGCCGGAAACATGATCGGCGGAATCGGGCTCGTGACGATGAACCGCTTCGCCCAGGGGAAGGCGGAGGGCAGCGCTTCTGCTTGAATCGAGGTATGGCCCAGCCTGAGCAGCTTCGAGTCGGAGACGAGACGTACTCGATCTACCGGCTCGACGCGCTCCAGTCCCGCTGGGATGTCGCGCGTCTGCCGTACACGCTGCGGATCCTGCTCGAGAACGTCCTGCGCAACGGCAGCGACGCCGAGGTGGAAGCCGTCGCCGGCTGGGTCGCGACCGACGAGCCTTCGCGCGAGATCTCGTTCATGCCGGCCCGGGTGCTGTTGCAGGACTTCACGGGCGTGCCGTGCGTCGTCGACCTCGCGGCAATGCGCGACGCGATGCGCGACCACGGGGGCGACCCGTCGCGGATCAATCCGCTGATCCCGGTCGAGCTCGTGATCGACCACTCGGTGCAGGTCGACGAGTTCGCGACCCGGCTTGCGATCCAGCACAACGTCGAGCGCGAGTTCGAGCGGAACAAGGAGCGGTACGCGTTCCTGCGCTGGGGCCAGGGCGCGTTCGACAACTTCAAGGCGGTGCCGCCGAACACCGGCATCTGCCACCAGGTGAACCTCGAGTACCTGTCG
>JAICLU010000196.1 GCA_025925195.1 Thermoleophilia bacterium | reverse complement strand
CCTCCTCGATCTCCGGCACGACGAGCTCGGCCGCGTCCTCGGCGGCCGCCGCGCTCGTCGCGACGACGACAGCGAGCGGCTCCCCGACATACCGCACCTCGTCGCGCGCGAGCGGCGCCTGCAGGTGCTCGTTCGCCTGTGGCGTCTCGGCGAATGGCAGCCGGATCGGGATGCGCAGCTCCGGAATGTCCAGCGCGGTGAAGACGTCGACGACCTCGGGATGGGCGCGCGCGGACGCGACGTCGCATGCGACCAGACGGCCGTGCGCGACCGGGCTCCGCACGATCCGCGCCCACAGCTGGCCCGGACGATCGACGTCGCCGACGAACTGCGCGGTGCCTGTGACGAGCGCGCGATCGTCCGCCCGTGGAGCGTCCGTCCCGACGAGCGGGCTCAAGCGGTCGCCTCCAACCGCAGCAGCGCACGCTCGACGAGCGTCGCCACGAGCGCACGGCGGTACTCAGCGGTGGCATGCGAGTCGGAGGTCGGGTCGCAGTCCTGGGCGGCGGCCCGTGCGACCGACGAAACCGGCTCGCCGGAGGCGCGAGCCTCCTCGGCAGAGCGCGCGCGCAGCGGCGTGGGGCCGACGCTGCCGAGGCCGATCGCGACGCCTCGAGCCGTCTGCACGACGCAGACCGAGGCGAGCGCGAAGTCGCCGGTCCGCGGCGCAAGCTCTTCGAAGACGCTCGCCGTCGCGCCGGCGGGAAAAACGATCTCGGTCACGAGCTCGTCGTCGGCGAGCGCCGTGGCGAAGGGCCCCGCGAAGAAGTCCGCGGCCGCGATGCGCCGTGTGCCGGTGCGCGAGCGCACGACCACGTCGGCGTCGAAGGTCAGCGCGGCGAGGCAAAGCTCGGCAGCGGGATCGGCATGCGCGATGCTGCCGCCGAACGTGCCCCGCGTGCGAATCGGATAATGGCCGACGTGGGCCGCGGCGACGCGAAGCGCCTGCCATGGGCCGGCGAGCTGCTCGTCGCGTTCGACGGCGGCATGTCGCGTCAGCGCGCCGACGCGGACGCCGTCCTCCACGTCGATGCCCGCGAGCTCCTCGAGTCGGTCGACATCGACGAGCCGGGCCGGCCGCGCGAGTCGATAGTTGAGCAGCGGCAGCAAGCTCTGGCCGCCGGCCAGCACCTTCGTCTCTCCGTCGAGCGCCTCGAGCGCCTCCTCGACCGAACCCGCCCGGAGGTACTCGAACGGCGGCGGCTTCACGCGCGCTCCGCCTGCGCCGCCCGGACGGCGGCGAGAATCGGTGCGTAGCCGGTGCAACGGCAGAGGTTGGACGACATGACCTCGACGATGCGTTCCTCGGACGCGGCGGGCTCGCGGTCGAGCAGCGACGCCGCGAGCAGGACGAAGCCCGGGGTGCAAAACCCGCACTGCAGCGCCCTGTGCTCCACGAACGCGCGCTGGACCGGATGCAGATCGTCCCCCTCCGCGAGGCCCTCGATCGTCGTCACCGCGCGACCCTCGGCCTGGACGGCGAGAACGAGGCAGCCACGGACGGGCTCGCCGTCCAGGAGCACGGTGCAGGTCCCGCAGACGCCGTGCTCGCAGCCGACGCGCGTCCCGGTCGCTCCGAGCGAGCGCACCAGATCGGCGAGGCTCGCCCGTACCGGCACGTCGCACTCGCGCCGCTCGCCGTTGAGCACGAGGTCGATCCGCCTATGGGGTTCGCTCACCGGTGTCCTCCGCCGAGCAGCCGCCCATCTCGCGACCATACGGTCGGACGTCGCTGCCGTGCTATCGGCAGAACTGCCGATCTTCCAGGGGCGCCGGGCACGGATCGACCGGCGCCGCTCCGCCACGCCGAGCCGCCGAGCAGATAGGCAGCTCTGCCGATAGACGGGGCTGCCGCTCCTTCGTATCGTGGTTCGACCGTGGCGGTCGCGGTCTCTTTCCAGCGCAGCCGGTTCCTCGAGCAGGCCCTTCCCGGGCTGCCGCTCGAGCTTCGGCGTGCCTGCGCGGCCGTGATGCTCCCGGCCGGCGCGCGGCGTGTCGCCGCCGAGCTGCCGACGGCCCGGCTCTACATCGTGGAGGAGGGCACCGTCCTCGCCCGCTCCTTCGCCGCCGAGGGCATGCGCAGCATGGTGATCGGCCGCTGCGGCCCCGGCGCGATCCTGCCGCCGCCGGCCGAGGACGAGCTCCTGCAAAGCCTCACCGACGCCTGGCTGACCGCGATCCCGCACACCGTCTGGTCACGCCTCCTGGCGGTGCCCGAGGTGGCCGACCGGCTGATCGCCGGCCTCGAGGAGACGCTTCGCCGCCAGCGCGAGGCGTCGCGCGCACTCGCGGGCATCCGCAACGCCGACCGCGTCCGCCACCAGCTCCTCGAGCTCGCGCGGGAGCACGGCCGCGTCGGACGTGAGGGGATCCGGATCGATCTGCCGCTCACACACGACCTGATCGCCGACATGGTCGGCTGCGCGCGCGAGACCGTGACGCGGGCCTTCGACGAGCTGCAGCGCGAGGGCTTCGTCGCCCGCCGCGCGGGCGCGTACCAGCTGCTCGTGCCGCCGGAGACGCTCTGAGCTACTCGGACCAGGGAGTCGGCAGCTCTTCGCCGTCCTCCCTGAACGTCTTCGTGCCGGTCGGCATGCACGCGATCCACTCGACGGCGACGTCGGGATCGGCCTTCAGCTCGTGCACTGTCCCGGCCGGTGCGAACAGCGTGTCGCCGGGACCGAACGCGTGCACCGAGCCGTCCGCCTCGACGAACGAGCCCGTGCCCGAGACGATCACGACGACTTCCTCGTGGTCGTGCTTGTGCACCGGCGGCCCGCCGCCCGGCGCGACGCGCGTGCGCCACACCATCACCTCGTTCGCGCCGCGGCTCGGCGTCGCGAGCCCCTGCATGAAGTTCCCGAAGCGCTCGTGCGCTTGTACGTCCACGTCACGCGAGACCGGCATGGCGACGACCATACCGCGGCCTCGCGCACACAGACAGCTTCGATGTGACGGCTGCACGACAGTCCTTTGTCGCCGAGGCCGCGCTTGGTAGGAACGTTCGCAACTCGATCCGGAAGGGGTGTCACCGATATGAGGAAGCGTCGGTTCTCGTACGTCATGCCGGTCGCCGTCGCGCTACTGGTGGCGCTCGCGGGTGCAACGGCGGCGCAGGCACGGCCCGGCGCCGACACGATCAAGATCGGCTCGATCACCATCCTGACGGGCCCGAGTGCGACGATCGGCCTCGAGACGGCGCGCGGCGCCCAGTTCATGGTCGACTACCTGAACGCGCGCGGCGGCGTGCTGCACCGCAAGCTCGAGCTCATCTCGACCGACGGGGCGAACAATCCGCAGCTCGCGGTGCAGGCCGCCGCGCAGCTGATCCAGCAGGACCACGTCGTCGCGATCACCGGGCCGACGAACTCGGTCGGCGGCATCGCGATCCAGTCACTGCAGGCGCAGGCCCACGTGCCGGCGATCGCGTACCAGTCCGGCGCCGAGCAGCTGACGGCGACCGGCAGCCCATGGGTGTTCCGGTCGAACACGACGCTCAACCACCACTTCGACGCGCTCGTCGAGTACCTCGCGAAGGCGAAGAAGGCGAAGCGGTTCGCCTTCATCGGCTGGAACCTCGCGGCAGGCCAGTCGTCGCTCGCGGG
>JAICLU010000117.1 GCA_025925195.1 Thermoleophilia bacterium | reverse complement strand
CGCTTCCGGCGGCTCGGCGACGACCGACGCGGGACAGGCGGTGCAGGTCACGCTGTCGGCGACCGACCCGGAGGCGCCGCCGCAGGTGCTCTCGTTTGCGATCGCAAACGACGCGACGAGCGGTCACGCGACCGTCTCCGGATCGACCGCGACGTACACCCCGAACGCCGGCTTCACCGGCACCGACTCGTTCACGTACACCGCGTCCGACGGCGCCGGCGGCACCTCCGCGCCCGCGACCGTGACCGTGACCGTGGTCGACCACCCGCCGACGGCCTCGGACCTCTCGGCCTCGACCATCGCCGGACAGCCGGTGCAGGTCACGCTGTCGGCGACCGACCCGGAGGCGCCGCCGCAGGTGCTCTCGTTCGCGATCGCGACCGACGGGACGAACGGGCACGCGACCGTCTCCGGCTCGACTGCGACCTACACCCCGAACGCGGGCTTCACCGGCACCGACGCGTTCACGTACACCGCCTCCGACGGCGCCGGCGGCACCTCCGCGCCAGCGACCGTGACGATGACGGTGCGCTCGGCTGCACCGACCGCCGGCGACGTGCAGCTCTCCGCCGACTCGAACGCCCCCGCGACCCTGCCGCTGAGCACTCTGGCCGCGCACCTGAACGACCCGGACGGCGAGACCATGACCGTCTCGTCCGTCTCCGGCGGCACCGACACCCACGGCGACGTGCGGATCGTCGGCGACCGGGTCGTCTACACGCCGGACGGCACTTTCGCCGGCGACGCGACGTTCGCGTACACGGGCACCGACGGAAACGGCGACTCCGCGAGCGGCACGGTCGACGTCACCGTCGACCACCAGCCGGCGTTCCCCCTGCGGGCCAGCTTCTACTACCCGTGGTTCCCGGAGGCGTGGACGCAGCAGGGCCTGACCCCGTTCACCCACTACACGCCGAGCCTCGGCTTCTACAGCTCGAGCGACACGGCCACCGTCGACGCCCATCTCGCCGCCATGAGCTCGGCACACGTCGACTCGGCGATCGCCTCGTGGTGGGGCCAGGGCGCGAAGAGCGAGGACACGCGGATCCCGCTGCTGCTCTCACGCATCGCGTCGACGCACTCGAGCCTGCGCCTCGCGCTCTACTACGAGCCCGAGGGGCAGGGCGACCCGTCGGTGGCGCAGATCGTCTCCGACCTCCGGTACATCCAGTCGCGCTACGCCTCCGATCCCGGCTACCTGAGGATCGGCGGCCGCTTCGTCGTCTTCGCCTACGACGGCGGGCCGTCGGACGGGCCGACGAGCTGCGAGATGACGGAGCGGTGGAAGCAGGCGAACGACCAGATCGGCGACGCAGCGTTCGTCGTCCTCAAGGTCTTCACCGGCTTCAAGAGCTGCGGCAGCCAGCCCGACGGCTGGCACCAGTACGCGCCGTCGAACGCGGAAAGCCCCCAGACACCGTGGTCGTACGCGATCAGCCCGGGCTTCTGGCTCGCGACCGAGGCGACGCCGCGGCTGACCCGCAACCCATCCACCTGGAACCAGAACGTCCTCGACATGCTCAACTCGGACGCCGCGTTCCAGCTCGTGACCACCTTCAACGAGTGGGGCGAGGGGACGGCCGTCGAGTCGTCGACGACCTGGGGGACGACGTACCTCGACGCGCTCGCGGCGAACGGCGGCGGCTTCCCGACCGCGGTCGCACCGGGCTCGCCGAATCCCGGTCCGACGCTCGCCGGGGTCGTCGCGGCGGGTGCATCGCTGACGGTCGTCCCGGGCTCGTGGCCCGGCACGCCCGGCACCTTCACATACCAGTTCCGCCGGTGCGACTCGGCGGGCGGCAGCTGCGTGGACATCCCCGGCGCCACGAGCGGCAGCTACATGCTCGGGCCCGAGGACGTCGGGTCGACCATCAGGGCGCTCGTGACCGACACGAACGGCGCGGGCGCGAAGTCGTCGCTCAGCGAGCCGAGTGCGATCGTCCCGACCGACGGGCTGCCGTCCACGGCCGGCACCTGCGGAACACAGGCGGCACCGCCGGCCACATGGTCGCACGTCGTGTGGATCTTCTTCGAGAACCACTCGTACAACCAGGTCGTCGGCTCGGCGTCGGCGCCGTACCTGACGGCGGTCGCGAACGCGTGCGGGCTCGCCACGAACTACGCGGGCGTTGCGCATCCGAGCCTGCCGAATTACATCGCGGCGACGTCGGGCGGCACGCAGGGCATCACCGACGACAACCCGCCGACCTCGACGAACCACTACCTCAACGTCCCGAACATCTACCAGCAGGTGCAGGCTGCCGGCGGGACGTGGCGGGACTTCGAGGAGAGCTCGTCGAGCAACTGCCCGAACGGCTCGACCGGTCTCTACGCGGTCAAGCACGACCCGGCGGCGTACTACAGCAACATCGCCACGACGTGCGCGAACTGGGACGTGCCGCTCGGCTCACTCACCGGCGGCAATTTGCCCAATGCACTGCTGGGCGGCCTGCCGACCTTCTCGTTCGTGACGCCGAACCTGTGCAACGACGCGCACGACTGCTCGATCGCGTCGAGCGATGACTGGCTGCGCGCCTGGCTGCCGCGGCTGCTCGCGAGCCCCGACTACCAGTCGGGATCGACCGCGGTGTTCATCACCTTCGACGAGAACGACAACTCGACGGGGAACATCGTCCCGGCGGTCGTGATCAGCCCCTCGACGGCCGCAGGCACCGTTTCCTCGGCCGCCTTCAACCACTACTCGCTCCTGCGAACGAGCGAGGACCTCCTCGGTCTCACGCCGATCGGAAACGCGGCGACGGCTCCGAGCATGGCCCCGGCGTTCGGTCTGCGCTGAGACCAACCACCTCCGGGCCGGTCGCAGACGCCGCCGGCCCGGAGCAATCCCCCGAACGGAGAGGAGAGCGGAGAATGAACGGGTGGCAGACGGAGCGACGGAAGCGTCGGGCGCGGGGACTGAAGGCGCGCGTCGTGCTCCTGCCTCTCATGGCCGCCCTCCTCTCCCCTGCCGGTGCAGCGCCGGCAGTGCGGGCCGCGGCGACGACGACCGCCGATCCCGTGATCGCGGCCGCCGGCGACATCGCCTGCGATCCCGCCAGCTCGAACTTCAAGGCCGGCGTCGGCACGTCCGGTTCCTGCCGGCAGATGTATACGTCCGACCTGCTCGTGAACGCCGGCCTCGCCGCCGTCCTGCCGCTCGGCGACACACAGTATGAGTGCGGGGGCCTCGCCGCCTACCAGGGCTCGTACGACCCCTCGTGGGGACGCGTCAAGTCGATCACGCATCCCGCGATCGGCAACCACGAGTACATCACCTCCTCCGGCTCCGGCACGACGGGCTGCACGTCCGCAAACGCCGGAGCGGCGGGCTTCTTCACGTACTTCGGGGCCGCGGGCGCCGGCGTCGCCGGCAAGGCGTACTACAGCTACGACATCGGCACCTGGCACATCATCGCCCTGAACTCCCAGTGCGGGCCGGGCGGCGGTTGCTCACTCGGGACGCAGCAGGAGACATGGCTCAGGAACGACCTCGCGACGCACACGAACTTCTGCACGCTCGCCTACTGGCACGTGCCCCTCTTCAGCTCCGGCGGCCGCGCGTCGTCGAGCACGCTGCAGTTCTGGAAGGACCTCTACGACGCGAACGCCGACGTCGTGCTGAATGGGCACGACCACATCTACGAGCGGTTCGCGCCGCAGGACCCGAGCGGCGCCCTCGACACGGCCCGGGGCATCCGCGAGTTCATCTCCGGCACGGGCGGCAACAACCACACGTCGATCGCCAGTGTTGCGCGGAACAGCGAGGTGCGCGACACGACGACGTTCGGCGTCCTCGAGCTCACGCTCCACGCGACGAGCTACGACTGGAAGTTCGTGCCGGCAGCCGGCAGCGGCACCTTCACCGACTCCGGCTCGGCGCCGTGCCACGGCACGCAGACCGACACGCAGCCGCCGACCGCGCCGACGAGCCTCGCTGCGACCGCGGCGAGCACGAGCGAGATCGACCTGACGTGGGGCGCCTCGACCGACGACACCGGCGTCAGCGGCTATCGCGTCTTCCGCGACGGCGTGCTCCTGACGACGGTCACCGGAACCTCGTTCGCCGACACCGGCCTCGTCCCGTCGACGACCCACACGTACCAGGTGTACGCGGTGGATGCGACCGGCAACGTCTCCGCCGCCTCGAACACGTCACAGGCGACGACCTTCGCCGACACCGAGCCGCCGACCGCGCCGACGGGCCTGACCGCGACGCCGGCCGGTTCGACCGAGGTCGACCTGTCGTGGACAGGATCGACGGACAACGCCGGCGTCGACCACTACTCGATCGTCCGGGACGGCACGCAGGTTGCGGTGACGACGGGGACGACGTACGCCGATACGACCGTGTCCCCGAGCTCCACCTATGCCTATTCGATCGTCGCGGTCGACGTGGCCGGCAACACCTCGGCGCCGTCGAGCACGGCGACCGCGACGACGCCCGCGCCACCGACGACCCTGACGTTCGCTCCCGTCGCCGACACGTACGTCGAGACGGACAAGGCGACGACCAACTTCGGCACCTCCTCGACGCTGATCGTCGACGGGAGCCCCGTCACCGAGACGCTGCTCAAGTTCGACGTCACAGGCATCGGCGGCCGCCGGGTGCTGAGCGCGCGGCTGCGGCTGTACTGCTCGAACGACGCGTCGAGCGCAAGCGGCGTCTACCACGCGGTCCCGGACTCGAGCTGGACGGAGACGGGCGTGAACTGGAACACGGCGCCGGCGCTCGACGCGACCGTGCTCGGCTCGATCGGCTCGACGACGACGAGCACATGGGCCGACGTCGACGTCACCGCGGCGGTGAAGGGCGACGGGACGATCTCGATCGGCGGCGTCTCGACGAGCGCGAACGGCGTCCACTTCGCGTCGCGCGAGTCGGGCGCAGCAACGGCGCCGCAACTCGTCGTGACGACCGCGGCCGGCCCGGCTGACACGTCGCCGCCGTCCCAGCCGGGCAACCTGGCGGCCACCGGCACGACCGACACGAGCGTCTCGCTCGGCTGGAGCGCGGCCACCGACGACGTGGGCGTCGACCACTACGAGATCGACCGGGACGGCAGCGCCGTCGCGACGACGGCGGCGACGTCGTACACCGACACCGGCCTCACGCCGTCGACGCTCCACGCGTACTCGGTGACGGCAGTCGACGCCGCCGGCAACCGTTCCACGGCGGCGACCACGACGGCGACGACCGCGGCCGACACGACCCCGCCGGGCGCGCCCACCGGGCTCGGCGCGGGCAGCGTCACCGTCTCCCAGGCACAGCTTTCCTGGAACGCCTCCACCGACGACGTCGGGATCGCCGGCTACCGGGTCTACCGGAACGGCGCGCAGATCGGCACGACGACGGCGGCGAGCTACACCGACACGACCGTGGCCGCTGCCATGACGTACAGCTACACGGTGACGGCGCTCGACGCCGCCGGTAACGAGTCGCCGTCCTCGGCGGCGCTCGCCGTGACGACGCCGGCGGCACCCGACACGTCGCCGCCGACCTCGCCCGGCGCCCTAGCCGTGAGCGGCGTGACCGACACGAGCGTCTCGCTCGGCTGGACGGCGTCGAGCGACGACGTCGGCGTCGATCACTACGAGATCGACCGGAACGGCACGGCCGTCGGCACGACCGCATCGACCTCGTACACGGACACGGGCCTCGCGCCGTCGACCACGTACCACGACTCCGTGATCGCAGTCGACGGCGCAGGCAACCGCTCCGCCGCGGCCGCGGTCGACGGCACCACTGCGGCCGACACGGTCGCGCCGACGGCGCCGAGCGGGGTCGCCGCGACCTCGACGACCGCCGCCCAGGTCGTGCTCGCGTGGAATGCCGCGTCCGACGACATCGGCGTCACCGGCTACCGGGTGTACCGCGACGGCACGCAGATCGGCACGACCGGCTCCACCGGCTACACGGACACGGGGATACTCGCCGGCACCGGCTATGCCTATACGGTGACGGCCCTCGACGCGGCCGGCAACGAGTCGCCGCCCTCGACGGCGCTGCAGGTGAACACGCCGGCGGAGGGCGCGACGCTCTTCGAGGACGGCTTCGAGAGTGGGACGCTCAACGCGTGGACGAACGTGAACGGGCTAACCGTGCAACCGGCGCTCGTCTTCGACGGCGGCTGGGCGGCGCGCGCCACGAGCACGGGCACGCCGACCTACGCATACGGCCATCTGTCGAGCACGGCCTCGACCGTCACCTACTCGCTCGACTTCCTGATCGCGTCTCAGGGGGCGAACAACGTCAACCTGCTCCGCTTCAGGACGGCGAGCGGTGGATCCCTGGGCGCGGTCTACGTGACGAGCAGTGACCGGCTCGCGCTTCGGAACGACGTCGCGAACGTCTCGACGACGTCCACGACCACCGTCACGCAGGGTGTCTGGCACGAGCTCACCGTCCAGTTCACGGTCGGCGACGCAACGGGGAGCAGCGAGTCGATCACGTTCGACGGTGCCCCGGCGCTCAGCCGTACCGACACGCTCGGGACGTCTCCCGTCGGGATCGTCCAGCTCGGCGAGTCGCAGAGCTCGCGCACATACGACATCGCCTACGACGACGTCCAGGTGACCTCGCCGTGACACGCGAAAGGAGGCAACGATGAGCGTTCCTGCGGTGATCCTCGTCGGCGGCGAGGGGACGCGGTTACGGCCGTTGACCGAGTCGATCCCGAAGCCGATGCTGCCGCTCCTCGACCGCCCGTTGCTCTCGTACACGTTCGATCACCTGCGGTCCGGCGGCGTCGACCGGGCCGTGCTCGCGTGCGGCTACCTGCCGACGGCGATCGAGGAGTTCTTCGGCGACCGGTACGACGGCCTGGCACTCGAGTATCGGACGGAGCCGGAGCCGCTCGGAACCGGCGGCGGCATTCGCTTCGCGGCCGGGGATATCGACAGGACGTTCATCGCGCTGAACGGCGACTCGCTGCGGGAGATCGACATCCGGGCGCTGCTCGAGTTCCACCGGATCCGCCGCGCACAGGCGACGATCCTGCTCACCCGCGTCGACGACCCCGCCCGCTACGGGCTCGTCCGCACGGACACGCGCGGCCGTGTCACCGGGTTCGTCGAGAAGCCGCCGCCGGAGGAGATCGACACCGACCTGATCAACGCGGGGATGTACGTGCTCGAGCCCGAGGTGCTCGAGCGGATTCCGCGCGGCCGTCCGGTGTCGATCGAACGGGAGATCTTCCCGGCGCTCGTCGAGGAGGGCACCCTGTACGCGTGCCCGCTTCCCGGCTACTGGCTGGACGTCGGCACGCCGGCGAGCTACCTCCAGGCGCACCTCGACCTGTTGCGGCGGAGCCGCTCCGTACAGGTGGACGGCTCCGCGCTGCTCGGCCGCGACACGATCCTCCTGCCACCCGTGACGATCGCGCCCGGCGCCGAGATCGGCTCAGGCACGACCGTCGGTCCCTTCGTCCACGTGGGGCACGACGCCCGCATCGGCGATCGGGCGTCGCTCCGGCTGTCGGCGGTCCTGCCGTCGTCGGAGCTGCCGGCCGACACCCGGCTCGCGCGCGCGATCGTGGCCCCCGGAATAGGAGCGTTGCACCCATGAGCATCCTGGCATCCACCGTCGTCGACCTCCCCCGGTACGAGGCGCCCGCGCGGCGCATCGAGAAGCCGTGGGGGTACGAGCTGATCTGGGCGGACACCGAGCTCTATGCCGGAAAGATCCTCGTCGTCAAGGCGGGTCACTCCCTGAGCCTGCAGTACCACCGCGAGAAGGACGAGACCCTCTATCTCGACGAGGGCCTCGCGGAGCTCGACATCGGGGACAGTGCCGAGAGCATCGCCCCGGTCGTGGTCGGCCCGGGGGCAGCGTTCCGCATGCGACCCGGCACGGTCCACCGGATCCGCGCGATCGAGCAGTGCTCGTTCCTCGAGGTCTCGACGCCGCATCTCGACGACGTCGTACGCCTCGAGGACCGGTACGGACGCGCGTGAGCGACGGCGGGGAGCGCGGCGTCGCGCCCCCCGCCGACCTTCACTCAGTAGTGGAACGCCGAGCGCATGCTCGTCGCCGTCGCGGCGGCTCCGAGCGTCGCCGGCAGCCCCAGCTGCTCCTCCGCGGTGCGCAGGAGCGAGTAGTGGTTGAAGAGCGTGCCGGAACGCGTTCCCGCCGGCGTGCTCGGTGACGCGACGATCGTTGCGACCTGATTCGAGGTACTGCCGTCGTCCTCGTCCCAGGTGATCACGAGGACCGTGTTCCCGGACGCATAGCCCGGGCTCGAGAGAATCAGCGGCACCCACGACTTCAACCACGCATCACCGGTCGAGACGCCGCAGTCGTGCATGTCGTTGCACAGGTTCGGCGTCACGAACGAGAACGACGGCAGCGCATCGTTCTGGAGGTCACTCCGGAACGCGCCTGCGCTCGTCGTCCCCATCGGCACGTCCCAGCTCGCGCACTGCGTCCGGATGCCGGTGTAGTACACCGCCGGGTTGTGCTTCACCGCATAGCTGCCCGAGCTCGACAACGCGCAGTTCGACGACATCGACTCCTCGTAGCTCCGCCACGTCAACCCGGCAGCGGCGACCTGGCTGAAGATGCTCGCCACCGCCAGAGGATGCGACGAGGGCGGATTGTCGTCGGTGATCCCCTGCGTCCCACCCGAGGTCGCCGCGATGTAGTTCGGCAGCGACGGATGCACCACACCGTGGTAGTTCGTCGCCAGCCCGCACTCGCTCGCCAGCTGGTTCAGATACGGCGCAGACGAACTGCCGACGATCTCGCTGTAGGAGTGGTTCTCCATCCAGATCCAGATCACGTGCTTCCACGTTGCCGGTGCCGCCGCCGCCGTCCCGCACGGGCCGGTCGACGCGGGCGCCGTCTGCACGACCGCCGTCTGGCTCGAATCGGCGGTCGAGCTGCCGGCGCTGTTGCTTGCCGTCACCCGCACGCGGATCGTCGAGCCGACGTCAGCGGAGACGAGCAGATAGCTCTGCGAGGTCGCCCCGGAGATGCTCGCGCAGGTGCCGCCGGCCGAGTCGCAGCGCCGCCACTGGTACGCGTAGGAGATCGGCGCCGTCCCCGACCACGTGCCCGTGGTCGCAGCCAACGTCT
>JAICLU010000129.1 GCA_025925195.1 Thermoleophilia bacterium | reverse complement strand
CTGTTCGCCGGCTTTTCGCGCGACGAGCTGCGGGCGGTCGCGGCGGTCGCCGACGAGCTCGACGTCCCCGCCGGCAGGGCGCTGACGCGCCAGGGCGAACCGGGTCGCGAGTTCGTCGTCCTCGTCGAGGGCGAGGCGACCGTCGAGGAGAACGGCAAGGCGGTCGCGACGCTGGGGCGCGGCGACTTCCTCGGCGAGATCGCGCTCCTCACGCGCAGCCCGCGGACGGCGACGGTCACGACGACCGCTCCCTCACGGCTTCTCGTGTTGAGCGACCGCGCGTTCCGCGTGCTCGCCGACACGGTGCCGGCCTTCGCGGCACGCACCTGGGCCGCGACCGCGGCGCGCATGCCCGGCTAGGAATTGCGGCGCGGCACGTGCGGCCGCTCGACGTGCGCGAGCCAGGTCGGCACGGCGAGGTCGAGCACGCGGCGCTTTCCCTCGGTGTCGGCCTCGCCGAGCTCGCGGAACGAGTACGCGACGTCGCCGCCGATCAGCTCCAACTCGTCGACGAGCACCGACTGGTGCCCGTCGGTGTGGCCGGGGGTCGGCAGGAGGCGGATGCCCGGCAGCACCTCCGCTTCGCCCTCGTGCTCGACGTACGTCGCGCCGGGGAAGTCGACCCACTCGCGGACGGTGTAGTCCCCGAGCGCGCGCGCGTCGGCGAGCTCGCGCGCCTGGACGTGGATCGGCAGGCCCGCGTAGAGATGGTTGCCGCCGCAGTGGTCGAAGTGCAGGTGCGTGTTGATCACGCACACGACGTCGCGCGGGAGCCGGTCGGGGTGACAGCGCGGCCGCCATTCGTCCTCGACGAGCGGATGCGACTCGACCATCCCGGTGTCGACGAGCACGAGCCCTTCGGGGCGCTCGATCGTGTGCACGTAGACGGGGAACCGCCCGCCGAACGCCTCGACGTCGGCGACGAGGTGCGAGCGGATCACGGGTTTGTCGCACCCCGCGACGGGAACGTCGTACCCATGATCGGAGCCGGGCTCGCACTCATCGTGATCGGAATCATCTTCCTCTTCATCATCCCCTGGGTCGGGATCCCGCTCGGCATCGTCGGCATCATCCTCGCCGTCCTGTACTTCGCCGGCTTCGGCCGCCGCACGGCCAGAGGCCAGCAGCCCCAATAACCAGCAGGCGCTGTAAGTAGATTTGCGGCGATGCGCCTTCGCCGCGCTCCGCAGCCTGCAGAGGAAGCCCCACAGTCGTCCGCGCCGCCGCCCGGCAGGGCCGCGGTCCGTCGTGCGCTGCCGCCGCCCGGCCAGCTCCGGCGCGAGCGCCGCTCGCTGCTGCAGCTCCGCGAGCGGCGGCTCCGCGACCTCGGCGGCCTGATGGTCGAGATGTACCGCCGCGACCAGTTCCGGCAGGACCTGATCGTCGACCGGTGCACCGAGCTCGCGACGCTCGAGGAGCGGCTCGTCGAGCTCGAGACGCTGCTTGCCGCCTCGGCATCGCGCGGCCGGATCCGCGAGGCTGCCCGATGCGAATGCGGCGCGCCGCTCTTCTGGGGCGCGAAATTCTGCAACCAGTGCGGCCGCGCGGTCTCGGCGACGTGACGGAAGAGCCGGATCGGTTCTGCCCGCAGTGCGGCGTCGCGTACGAGCCGACGCAGGAGTACTGCCTCGAGTGCGGCGCGCGCCTGCCCGTCAACCGGGGGGTCGTCGGCGTCCTCGCGGGCGCCTGGCAGCGTACGTTCGCCTGGTACCCCGGCGACTGGATCTGGCCGACGCTGTTCTTCCTCGTGCTGACGGTGATCGCGACCGGCGCGGCGGTCGCCGCCGACTCGGCACGGAAATCCTCGAGCCCGACGCTCGTCGCGACCTCGCCGAGCGTCTCGGTCGGCCCGGGCGCGACGCCGACGGCGGTCCCCGTCTCGACGTCGCCGGCGACGCTGCCGACGCCGACGAACCACCCGACGATCACGACCGGCCCGTTACCCGCACCCCCGGGCTCGAAGACGGGCACGGGCGTGGTGCCGCCGTCGCCGACGCCGTCCAACCCGAACGCGCTCACGACGTGGCCGGCCGGGAAGTCGGGCTACACCGTCGTGCTCGAGTCGCTGCCCGTCTCGGGCGGCAAGCAGGCAGCGCTCGCGCGGGCCCGGAAGGCAAAGGCGAACGGGCTGCAGGACGTCGGCGTCCTCCTCTCCTCGCAGTACTCGAGCCTGCACGCCGGCTACTACGTCGTCTTCGCAGGCGTCTACGGCTCGGCCTCGGAGGCCTCGTCCGCCGTGGCCACCGCGCACGCGCACGGGTTCCCCGACGCCTTCCAGCGCCAGGTCACGCGTTAGCGGTCTCGGCCCGCGCAGGTGTAATGCGGCCGCGGCCGGGCACGGCACGTCTGGGACGAGCAAGGTGCGTTCGCAACGAAGGCAACGGTCGCGCCGACTTTGTAACACCGGATCGGTCGTGTAGGATCGAGGAGAGGACGAGGCGCAGGACGGGCCTTTACCCGCTTCGAACCAGGAAATCGCGGGCACGTCATAGGAGTTGAGCAGACGAGTGATCGAAGAGCGGACTCTCCAGTTGCAGCACTGCATGTATCAGTACTCGCGAGCGATTTACCGGTCGATCAAGGACATGATCGATCCGTACGGGGACCGCTCCTCCCAGCTCGAGTCGAGGCGCGCGGTGCTGATGGCCTGCGAGCAGACGATGGAGCGCCTCGCTGCCGACCCGCTCTACTTCGCGAAGCCCGACCGCGCGCTCTTCCAGGACATCCGCCGCTACTTCCCGATCACCTGTCAGGCCGAGGTCGCGTGGGCCGTGTCCGAGGGGATCAGTGCGGCCGTCCAGTTCATCCAGGACCAGATCGAGGCCGGCGCGCTCGACGGCGGCGTCGCCCGCTGCCGCGCCACGACGCGCAAGGGCAAGCCCTGCCAGCGGACGCCGCTCCCCGAGCGCGACTACTGCCCGAGCCACCAGCATCTCGAGGCCCGCGCGGCCGCGTAGTCCACAGCTTTTCCCCACTGACTATCCACAGCAAGGCCCATATAGGGTGCGGTGGTGCCCCCTCACGCAATGGTCACCATCACCTCCGACGCGCCGAGAGCGGCGCGATGCCGCGTCCTCGGTCGCACCGATAGCACCGCTATCGGAGCTCCCTGCGTCCTTGCCTCGCTTGCTCTCGACACGCCGGACGCGGGGCACCATCACGTGAGGGGGCACTGATGTCCCATGACACCGACAAGCTGATCCGTCAGCTCTCGCTCGTCGCGTTCCTGATGGCTGAGCGCCGGCCCATCACGGCACGCGACGTCAAGTCGAACGTCGAGGGCTACTCGGAGATGTCGGACGAGGCGTTCGCCCGCCGGTTCTACTCCGACCGCGCGGAGCTGATCGCGCTCGGCGTGCCGCTCCACTCGCAGCGCGACGAGTTCACGGGCGAGGAGCTGTACACGCTGCGCTCCGACGAGTACTTCCTGCCCCAGCTCGATCTCGAGGACGAGGAGCTCGCGGCGCTGCAGACCGCGCTCTACCTGCTCGAGGGACAGTTCGCGTACGCCGAGCCGCTGCGGCTCGCGCTGCAGAACCTCGCCCTGGGCCGCCCGGGCTTCGCCGGCGTCCCCACCGAGGCGGCGCGGAGCGTGGAGGTGCTCGATCCTGACTACTCGCCCGAGATGCCCGGGCGGCTCGCGAAGCTCGAAGGGGCGATCTCGAAGCAGCGCACGATCAAGTTCGACTACTGGTCGATCGCACGCGACGAGCTGTCGGAGCGGACGCTCAACCCATTTGCCCTGCTCCCGGACAACGGCATCTGGTACGTCGTCGGCCAGGATCTCGAGCGCGAGGACATCCGCACGTTCCGCGTCTCGCGGATCCGCGGCGACATCAAGTTCGCGACGCGGCGCGAGCGCGACTTCCGCACGCCGACCGACTTCGACATCGAGAAGTACCGCGGCCGCCCACCGTGGCAGGTCGGCGACATCGTCGGCGAGGCGCGCATCGACGTCCGCGGCGACACGGCCTGGTGGGTGCAGCGCACCTACGGCGACATCGGCCGCCTCGAGGACGGCGTCTTCGTGACGGACTACTCGTCCATCGAGCAGCTGACCTCGTGGGTGCTGCGGCAGGACGGCCGGGCCGTCCCGCTCGAGCCCGACGTGCTGCGCCGCGAAGTGGCGACGTCGCTGCGGCGCGTGCGCGACCGCCACGAGGGTCAGGCGGAGCTCCCGGCGAACGAGGCGCCGCCGGCCCGGGTCGACGGCATCGTGGAGCGGCCCGCAGGCCCGGTCGCGCCCGAGCGCTTCGCCGTGCTCCAGGCCCTGCTCGCATTCCTGCTCGCCGCGTGCGGCGAGGAAAAGGACGCGGAGTTCCCCGTCTCCACGCTGCTCGAGCGCTTCCCGTCGATTCCCGCGGAGGAGCTCGAGGAGCATCTCTCGCTGTTGAACCTCGTCAACTTCGGAGGTGGCTGCTACACGATCTACGCCGAGCTGCGCGACGACGTCGTGCACGTCGACAAGGAGCTCTGGGGCGACACGTTCCGCATGCCGCCGCGGCTGACGCCGCTCGAGGCGCGTGCGATCCGTCTGGCGCTCGAGTACGTCGGGCCGATGATCGCGGCCGACGCCCATACGCCGCTCGGCAAGGTGCGCAAGAAGCTCGAGGACACGTTCGGCCAGTTCGAGCTCGCTCAGACGCCGGAGCCGCAGGTCGAGCGCGAGGAAGAGGATCTGATCTCGACGCTCGCGCGCGGCATGCGCGAGCACCGGCTCGTCGAGATCGAGTACCTGAAGGAGTCGGAGACGACGCCGTCGCTGCGGGTCGTCGAGCCGTACCAGCTCGAGCGTCAGATGCCGAACTGGTACGTGCACACCTGGGACAGGACGAGCGAGGGCGAGCGCTCGTTCCGGCTCGACCGGATGCGCAGCGCGCACCTGTCGAAGGAGAAGTTCACGCCGCGCGAGGGGTTCGAGCCGACGCGGCTCGCCGGCGCCGGCAGCGCGCGCGTGCACTACTCGCAGGAGATCGCGCGCTTCGAGATCGAGCGCGGTGCGCGCCGTCTCGCAGACGGCAGCGCGCTGCGCGAGATCTCGGTCGGCAGCTACGAGTGGCTCGAGAGCGACATCCTGTCGAAGCGCGGCGAGGCGGTCGTGCTGGAGCCGGACGAGCTACGCAGCCGGATCGCCGCCCGCGCCCGCGAGCTCGCGAAGGAGCTCGGGGTCGACCGGATGCGCGTCAAGGTGTAGCCGGCAGCTCGAGCACGAACGTCGAGCCCGACTCGGGCCGCGAGTGGACGAGGATCGTGCCGCCGTGCGCCTCCGCGATCGAGCGCGCGATGAAGAGGCCGAGACCGGTCCCCGGCTTCGAGCCGCCCGCGACATCGGCCCGGCCGAACTTCTCGAAGATCAACCGTTGCTGGTCGAACGGGATCCCCGGTCCGTGGTCGCTCACCTCGACGAGCAGCCGGCCGTTCTCGCGCCGCGCATGCACCGCCACTTCGTCGCCCGCCGGGGAATACTTGACCGCGTTGTCGATCAGGTTCGTCAGCACCTGGCGCAGCCGCTCGGCGTCGCCGCGAATCGGCGGTAGCGGCTCGGGGACGTCGGCGCGCACGCGCACCTCGTCCTGGCCGATGGCGGCGGCACCGACGGCGTCGGTCACGATCGTCGCGAGGTCGACGTCGCTGAACCGGTAGTTGAAGGTGCCTGCCTCGATCCGCGAGGTGTCGAGGACGTCGCCGATCAGCGCGGCGAGCCGGTTCGTCTCGTCGGCGATCAACGCGAGAAAGGCCTCGCGCTGATCGGCATTGAGCGTCCGCCAGCGCGCCTGGAGCGTGCGCGCGGCTCCGATCACCGCAGCCATCGGGCTGCGCAGTTCGTGCGAGACGAGCGAGACGAAGTCGGCTCGCAGCGCCGACAGGCGGCGTAGCTCCTCGACGGTGTTTCGCTCGGCCTCGTAGCTGCGGATGTTCTGGATGGCGGTCGCGACGAGGCGGCCGAGGAGCGCGACGAGCTCGACCTCGTCCTCGGTGAACGCGTCGACCTGCTCGCGCGAGAGCGAGATCATCCCGATCGGGCGGGCGCCGAGCAGCAACGGCGCGATCAGCTCGCTGCGGAGCCCCAGATCGACGAGCAGGCTGTCCTCGGGGTACTCCAGCCTCGCGAGGTCGCTCCGCACGACCACCTCGCCGGTCACGACGCGCTCGAGGACGGAGCCTGCGATCGGCCCGGAGCTGCCGGGTGGGAAGACGTCGCGCGACCCGCGGCCTGCAGTCGCGATCGTCCGCGCGTTGTTGTTGTCGACGAGCACGATCGCGGTCCGTTCGAACGGGACGAGGCCGCGGACCTCGCGGATGAACGCGCCGAACGCCTGGTCGATCTCGAGCGACGAGCCGAGCGCGCGCGCTGAGCGGTTCGCCGCCTCGAGCACGTCGACGCGGCGGCCGAGCGTGTCGCGCAGGCGCTCGGCCTCGGCCGCACGCTCGAGGCCGGCCGCCGCCTCGTGCTCGAGCCGCTGCACGAGCCAGCCGACGATCAGCCCCATGAGCAGGACGATCCCGGACGGGAACGTGACCCGGTCGACGACGAAGGCGGGGCCGGTGAACTCGTGCGCGCGCCACCATTCGTTGAGCGCGAAGTAGCCGATCAGCGCGACCGGCATCAGCACGCCGCCGAGCAGGCCGTAGCGCAATGCCGCCTCGACGACGACGAGGATCGTCGCCCAGCGGGTCTGGTTGCCGTACTCGTACGAAAAGAGGATCCCGTAGATGCAGACGACGGCGACGTCGAAGAGGAGCGCCGAGAAGCCGAGCGGCCCCAGCCAGCTCGGCGGCGCGTTCCTCGCGAGGACGAGCAGCACGATTGCGCCGGCGACGAAGGCGCCCGACAACGACCACTCGGCCGGCCGGTACGACGGATGCATGTCGGGGCTGAAGAGCCCGACCTCGAGCAGGGCGAACGCAGCGGCACCCAGGCGTACCCAGGCGATCCACCGCTCGATCGCGACCCGCCCGCTCATCACTGCATCGCCTGCTGCCGTAATGCCCATTCGGCGTGCTCGCGCAACACGGGCTCGTCGCCGGCCGCATGGGCCGCCACGGCCTGCCGGAGCTCCGGCCCGCCGCCGGCGTTGCCGGCGGCGACGAGCGCGTTCCGCTGCAGCCAGCGGCCGTCGTTGCGTGGCACGTAGAGCCGCTCGTAGCGGGCGCGCAGCTCGTCGGGCGGCAGCGTCAGCCACTCGACGAGGGACACGTGCGCCTCGCCCGGGTCTTCGCCGGCGCGCCGCTTCTCGACGCCGCGATTCCAGGGGCAGACGTCCTGGCAGATGTCGCAGCCGTAGACCTGCTCCCCCATCGCTGCGCGATACGCCTCGGGCACGGCGCCGGGTGCCTGCGACCAGTAGGAGAGGCACTTCGTCGCGTCGAGCGTCCCCGGGTCGTCGAGCGCGCCGGTCGGGCAGGCGTCGATGCAGAGGCGGCACTCGCCGCAGTCCGTGCCGAGCGGCGGCGTCAGCTCCAGCTCGATGTCCGTCACGAGCGTCCCGAGCACGACCCACGAGCCGTGGCGGCGGGTGATCAGCATCGTGTTCTTGCCGTAGAAGCCGACGCCGCTCCGCGCCGCCGCCTCACGGTCGACGTGCTGGTTCGCGTCGACGAGGACGCGGTAACCGCCGCCGAGCGCCTCGCCGAGCGCCGTCAGCTTCGCTCGCAGCTCGGCGTAGCCGTCGCGGCGCGTGTATCGCGGCAGCCGGCCCTCCCCCGCGCCGCGCGGCGGCTCCGGCGCGTAGTAGCAGAGCGCCGCCGAGACGACCGTGCGCGCACCCGGCAGCAGCGTCTCGGGATGGCACGACCGCTCGGGCTGCGCCATGGTGAACTTCATGTCCGCGAAGAGGCCGCGT
>JAICLU010000167.1 GCA_025925195.1 Thermoleophilia bacterium | reverse complement strand
GGTCGTCGCGCTCTATCTCGACAGCAGCAACACGTGGCAGCGGATCGACCTCGCCTGCACGGCCGCCGGACGCTGCACGGGCGGCGGACCGCTGACCGGCACGACGGTCGACTACGTCGTCGAGGCCGTCGACTCGGCCGGGAACGTCGGCATCAACGCGAACAAGGCCGCGGCGGCGAATGTCGCGCCCTCCGGCTCGGGCCACATCTCGATCTCCGTCACGGGCGCCGGGCTCGCGGGCGGCTGGTACGGCGGCGCCGTGACGGCGACGCTCTCGTCGGACGACGGAGCCTCGCTCAGCTCCAGCCTCGACGGCGCGGCATACGTCGACGGCGCGACGGTCAGCGTGTCGGGCGAGGGCCTGCACACGCTCGACGTGCGCGGCAGCGACGGGTCGAGCGCGACGTTCGCGGTGCCGATCGACACCCACGCGCCGGGCATCACGATCGTCTCGCCCGTCGACGGCTCGTACCTGCTCGGCGGCGACGTTCTCAACGCGCTGTACAGCTGCACCGACGGCGCGGGCTCCGGCCTCGCCCAGTGCGCGGGACCGGTGCCGAGCGGCAGCCCCGTCGACGCGACGGCGGGCAACAAGACCTTCACCGTGAACGCGCGCGACGTCGCCGGCCACACGGCCACGGCTTCGGTCGGCTACCAGGTGTGGCCGTGGACGGGCTTCCTCGCGCCGGTCAACAACCTGCCGACGATCAACTCGGTGAAGGCCGGCAGCGCCGTGCCGGTCAAGTTCTCGCTCGGCGGCGACCGCGGCAACAGCTTCGCGACGTTCAAGTCCCAGGTCGTCGCCTGCGAAAGCGGGGCGCCGCTCGACGCCATCGAGACGACGCTGACGGCCGGCGCGAGCTCCCTGACCTACGACGCGACGACGGGCCAGTACACCTACGTCTGGAAGACCGACAAGGCATATGCCGGACAGTGCCGCCTCTTCACGATCGGCTTCACGAACGGCGACGTCCGCAAAGCCGAGTTCAAGTTCAAGTAAGCCGTTCCGCCAGGTACCGCAGCGCGAGCGGATAGCGGTATTCGATCGAGCTGTGCGTCCCGTCGAACAGCTCGAAGAAGACGTCCGTGACGCCGATCCGCTCGAGCGCGCGGCGGAACGCCTCGGCGCCGAGGTCGAGAAAGAACTGGTCGCGTTTGCCGGCGTCGATGTAGATCGCACGGAGCCCGCGCAGCGCGTCGGCATGCCGCTCGACCATGCGCACGGGATCCCACGCGAGCCAGCGCTCCCACACGTCCGGCACGAGCTCGCCGGTTGCGGGATCGAACGGCAGCGCGCCCGGCGAATAGCACTCGGCCATCGCCCAGGCGTTCAGCAACGGAAAGTCGCTGCTCTTCGTGAACGCAGGGCGAGAGCGGAAATCCTCCCAGAACTCGTCGAACGAGCCGTCGTAGGAATCGCGCAGCGCGCGGACAGCATCGGGGAAGTCCGGCAGGTAGCAGAGCTCGAACAGGGCGTCCCCCGCGTGCGTCGCGAGCCCCGAGAAGAGGTCGGGGCGCAGCATCGGCGTGATCATCGCGCCGTAGCCGCCGCTCGACTTGCCCGTGATCCCTCGCGCAGTCGTCGGGTAGCGCCGGTCGACGAACGGGACGACCTCGTCGCAGAGGTACGTGTGGTAGTCGCCGACGCCGGCCGAGTCGACGAACTGCGAGCCGCCGTACGACGTCCATGCGTCGACGAACACGACGCGCGCCGGCGGGCAGCCGTCCTCGGCGAACAGGCGGTCGACCAGCTCGAGGACGTTCGGCCTGAACGCCGACCGGTTGCGCCACATGTCGATCTGGCCCGTGTGCCCCTGGATGAGGTAGAGCGCCGGCAGCGGCGCGTCGTCGGCCACGTCCGGCGGCACGTACACCCACAACGGCCTCTGGTGCGGGTCGCCGAGCGGGTTCGAGCGGAGCGCGTCGCTCTCGAGCTCGTGCTCGTCGAGACGACCCCGCATGTCGCGACCCCACGGTTCCATCACACGCCGAATCTATAGTCGGCGCGTGCGGATCGCCGTTCCCCTCTGCGCCGTCGTCGCCCTGCTGGCGGCCGGCTGCGGCGCCCGCTCGAGCACGCCGTTCACCGCGAAGGGGACCGCGCCCTGCCTGAAGACGAAGGGCTTCACCGGCGTGACGACCAACCCGGCGAAGGTCGGCTTCATCGCCGGGTTCGCGGCAAACGGCGGCATCAGGGCGGTCTCGCCGAACCAGAACGTCGTGACGATCGCCTTCGCCGCCGACCCGGACGGGGTGGCCTCGACCGAGCGGGCCTTCCGCCTGCACGCCCCGCCGACCTTACGGCCGCACATCACCGACGTCATGAGCTCGAACCGGAACGCCGTCGTCGTCTGGACGACCTCTCCGGTGGCCGAGGACAGCAGCGCCGTCAACGGCTGCCTGGCGTCCTAGGCCCGCCCCGCTACAATCGGCGCATGGCCGAATACGGGACGATGCGGGTGAAGAGCGGTCTCGCCGAGATGCTCAAGGGCGGCGTGATCATGGACGTGGTGGACGCCGAGCAGGCGAAGATCGCGGAGGCGGCCGGCGCCGTCGCCGTGATGGCGCTCGAGCGTGTCCCGGCCGACATCCGGCGGGACGGCGGCGTCGCGCGCATGTCCGACCCGGACATGATCCAGGGCATCCAGGAGGCCGTCACGATCCCTGTGATGGCGAAGTGCCGCATCGGCCATTTCGCCGAGGCGCAGATCCTGCAGGCGCTCGAGATCGACTACATCGACGAGTCCGAGGTCCTGACGCCCGCCGACTGGGAGCATCACGTCGACAAGTGGAAGTTCACCGTCCCGTTCGTGTGCGGCGCGACGAACCTCGGCGAGGCGCTCCGGCGCATCGCGGAGGGCGCGGCGATGATCCGCACGAAGGGCGAGGCCGGCACCGGCGACGTCTCGAATGCCGTGACGCACATGCGCTCGGTCTTCGGTCACATCCGGAAGCTGACGTCGCTCGAGGAGGACGAGCTCTACACGGAGGCCAAGAATCTCCAGGCGCCGTACGACCTCGTGCGCTGGGTCGCCGAGCACGGCCGGCTCCCGGTCGTGACGTTCACCGCCGGCGGCATCGCGACGCCTGCGGATGCGTCGCTCTGCATGCAGCTCGGCGCCGACGGCGTCTTCGTCGGGTCGGGCATCTTCAAGTCGGGCGACCCCGAGCAGCGCGCGAAGGCGATCGTCGAGGCGACGACGCACTTCAACGACCCGCAGATCCTGGCGCGCGTGTCGGCCGGGCTCGGCGAGCCGATGGTCGGCATCTCGACGCGCTCGCTCGATCCGAGCGAGCTGCTCGAGACGCGCGGCTGGTAGGGACTCCGCCCGACAGCGGCTCCGTCCGGGGCGGACGTCACGATCCGCACATGGCCGTGGCGAAGCCGCGCTGGTCGAGCGCGACGTTCCTCCTCTACACGGGCGCCTTCACGGTGCTCGGTGCCGCGACCGCCGCGTACGCGTACCTCTCGAACCGCTACGGGTCGCTCGCGTTCGCCGGCTGGACGCTGCTGATGCTCGTCGTGCTCGGGTCCCTCGCCGCCGGCCTTCGGCGGCGGGGCGGCTGGATCGCCGGCGGGCTGTTCGCCTACCTCTCGGTCGCGGCGTTCGGCAGCTTCGTCGGCGCGGTCTTCGAGTGGTGGGGCTGGGGCGGCGGCAGCAGCCGCGGCGGCCCGTTCGCCGGCTGGCACTGGGTCGAGTGGGTGCTGATCGTGCTCGTCCTCGCGGCGGCGGCCGTCGGGCTGCAGCGGACGCGGTTTCCGTTGTTCGTGCTCCCGATCGCGACGCTCGTGTGGCTGCTCGTCACCGACGTGATCTCCGGCGGGGGCAGCTGGAGCGCCGTCGTCTCGCTCGGCTTCGGGCTCGTCTACCTGCTCGTCGCGCTTGCGGTCGACCGGGTCTACGCGTTCTGGCTCCACGTCGCATCGGGCCTGCTCGTCGGCGGCGCCCTGCTCTACTGGTGGCACTCGACGACGACCGACTGGTGGCTGCTCGCGATCGCCGGCTTCGTCTTCATCCGGCTCGGATCGGTGCTCCGCCGCTCGAGCTGGGCGGTGATCGGCGCGCTCGGCCTGTTCGCGGCGGCCGTCCATTTCTCGATCGACTGGACGACGGGATCGTTCACCTTCTTCACCGGGCCGACGACGCTCTGGGTGCCGATCGTGGTGTCCGCCGTCCTCGGCTTCCTGTTCGTGCTGCTCGGCCTGTGGGCGGGCCGGCGCGACCCGCTACCCGTCGAGTAGCGCTCGATACCCTTTCCGACGTGGAGAAGCCGCTTCGCATCGGTGTCCTCGCCGTGCAGGGAAACTTCCGGGAGCACGTCGCCGTGCTGCGCCGCCTCGGCGCCGAGGCGGTCGAGGTGCGGCTCCCCGAGCATCTGGATGGGCTCGACGGGCTGATCCTGCCTGGCGGCGAGTCGACCGCGATCATGCGCCTGATGGAGCTCTACGGGCTCGACGACGCCCTGCGCGCGTTCGAGGCGCCGATCTTCGGGACGTGCGCCGGGATGATCGTCCTCGACCGCGACCACCTCGACCTCGTCGACATCGGCGTCCGCCGGAACGCGTTCGGCCGGCAGGTGCACTCGTTCGAGGCGGACATCGACATCGGTCACGGCGACGAGCCGGTCCGCGCCGTCTTCATTCGCGCGCCGTGGATCGAAGCGGCCGGCGACGACGTCGAGGTGCTGGCGGAGGTCGACGGACATCCGGTGCTCGCGCGGCAGGGTCGGATCCTCGTCGCCGCGTTCCATCCGGAGCTGACCGACGACACGCGGATCCACGAACTCTTTCTCAACCAGATACGGGAGGCTGCATCGAGTGTCCGGGCATAGCAAGTGGTCGTCGATCAAGCACAAGAAGGGCGCCGCGGACGCGAAGCGCGGCAAGCTCTTCTCCAAGCTCTCGCGCGCGATCATCGTCGCGGCGAAGGACGGCGGCGGCGACCCGTCGGGCAACCTCGCGCTGCAGAACGCAATCGAGAAGGCGAAGTCGTACTCGATGCCGAAGGACAACATCGACCGGGCGATCGCGAAAGGCACCGGCGCGGATGC
>JAICLU010000187.1 GCA_025925195.1 Thermoleophilia bacterium | reverse complement strand
GGATGAGCTCGACCCCGACCGCGCCGTTCCTGCGCGCGCTGACCTTTCAGGGAACGGCGGGCGACTATTCGGACGAGCTGCCGGCGCTGCGCGAGGTCGAGCGGGTCGAGCTCCATCCCCGCGTCACGTTTCTCGTCGGCGAGAACGGCAGCGGCAAGTCGACGCTCGTCGAGGCGCTCGCCGTCGCGCTGAAGCTGAACCCGGAAGGCGGCAGCCGCTCGTACCAGCTCGCGTTCTCGACGCGGTCGTCGCACGCGCGCCTGCACCGGCGCGTCCGGCTCGAGCGCTGCGGGCTGCCGCCGCGGAATTCGTTCTTTCTGCGCGCCGAAAGCGTGTTCAACCTCGCGAGCGTCGTCGAGGCGCAGGGCAGGGAGATGCACGACGTGTTCGAGCGGCCGCTGCACGAGCAGTCGCATGGGGAGTCGTTTCTGGATGTCGCCGTCAACCGCTTCGCGCCGAACGGGCTCTACCTGCTCGACGAGCCGGAGGCGGCGCTGTCGCTGCGCGGGCAGCTCGCGCTGATGCAGCGCGTCCACGAGCTCGTGGCGCAGGACTGCCAGTTCGTGATCGCGACGCACTCGCCGGTCCTGCTCGGCTATCCCGACGCATCGATCCTCGAGCTGTCCGACGACGGCGTGCACCGGATCGAGTACGACGAGGCGCCGCAGGTCGAGCTGACGCGGGCGTTCCTCGACGATCCGGATCGGTTCTTCCGGCAGCTCTTCGCATGATCCGGTCGGTGTCGCTGACGCCCGACGGGATCGATGCGGCGCGCTATCCGTTCACGATCCCCGCCATCCGGTCGTTGACGACGCTCGAGCTGCACCCGCAGGTGACGCTCTTCGCCGGCGAGAACGGGAGCGGCAAGTCGACGCTCATCGAGGCGATCGCGGTCGCCGCGGGCTTCAACGCGGAGGGCGGCAGCCGCAACATGCGCGTGGCGACGCGCGAGTCGCACTCGACGCTGCACGAGCATTTGCGACTGGTGCGCGACGCGCGGCCGCAGAGCGACGGCTGGTTCCTCCGCTCGGAGAGCTTCTACAACCTCGCGACGTACGTCGAGCAGCTCGGCGAGGTGAGCGGCTACGGCGATGTGCCGCTGCACGAGCAGTCGCACGGCGAATCGTTCCTGACGCTTGCGCTCGAGCGGTTCTGGGGCAAGGGCCTCTACATCCTCGACGAGCCGGAGGCGGCGCTCTCGGTGCGCGGACAGCTGGCGCTGATGCGGCGGATGCACGAGCTCTGCGTCGAGGGATCGCAGTTCGTCGTGTCGACCCACTCGCCCGTGCTGCTCGCGTATCCCGACGCGCGGATCTACGTGCTCGGTGACGACGGGATCGTCGAGACGCCGTATCGCGAGACCGAGCAATACGAGCTGACCCGGCTGTTCCTCGACGACCGCGAGCGCTTCCTGCACCACCTGCTGAGCGAGTGACGGCCGCCGACTACGGTGCCCCCATGAGAACGAGGCGGAGGCGGAGGCGGCTCGTGATCGCTGCGATCGCTCTGTCGTTCGTGGTGCTGTTCGTCGCCGGCTTCGCCTCGTCGTGGATGGGAGCGCGGAACGACAAGCACGCCTGCGAGAAGCTCGCGACGCCCAAGGGTGCGCAGTCGGTGCGCGTCGGCACCGGCGACGCACGAACCTGTATCTGGCTGGACGGCAGCGGTTCGACCGTCCGCGTCACGACCCTGCCGTAGCAGCTGCCGCGGCTCTTCCTCGACGACAGCGAGCGCTTCCTGCACACCGAGTGGCCGGCGGTTGTGACCTGCGGGCGGACGGTGGAGGAAGCGCGAGCGATGTGCTCGGTGCCGCCGGCGAGCTGGCAGCCTCGTATCGCGACCAGGGCCGCGAGCTACCGATTGGCGCCGGCCACACCGAGCCGGCTCGCGCCTGTCTGAAGGCCGGCATCTAACGGCGGTTTCGTTGCCGCTCTCGGTGTCGGGAGTACTCCCGGTCGGGTATCGCAGAGGACGTGGCTACCAACTACTCAGCCCGGCGGCGGCCGGGCATTAGGGGCGCATTTGGCATTGGCTTGATGCGCGGAGAGGTCGTCGCACGGGACGGCTCGCCCGTGATGCAGACGCGCTCGACCCACCTAGCGGACGTGATCGCTCGTCTCCTCAACGGACAGCAAGTTGAGCGGCGAAGCGTCGATGATCAGGCGGTAGTGCCGCGCTATCAGCTCTCGCACGGGTTGCCGAACGGGAAGTGCGCGATTGTCGGGATCGAGTCCACGGTGAGAGACGGCGCGCAATTCGGTGAAGGGATCCTCGCGCTGGCCGAGGACGAAGCACTCGCAGTGAGGGTCGCTCAGATGCTGAACGAGGTCGACCCGCGTCGCCGCCCGCGCGTTCAGCGAGGAATGGGCTGGTGGTAGGACGAGGATGCCCGCGTCTTCGATAGGGGAATCCAAATCGAGAAGAGCCGACCATGGTCGGCGGAGCGCCGGGGCGCGCGGCGTGGCCGCTCGATCAGGAAGCGACCGTGATGCGCGCCAGACTGCCGGTTCGCTCGCGCGGCGCCGCGGTCGTCTCGAGCTCGCCGAGCAGCCGCCACGTCGTGGCTGCGATTTCGTCGACGGCGCGCTCGAACGCCGCCTCGTTCGCCTTCGAGGGCTTCCGGTAGCCGCTGACCTTTCGGACGTACTGCAGCGCGGCGTTGCGCGCGTCGCTCTCGGACGCCGCCGGCTCGACGTTGTAGAGCGGAACGATGTTCCTACACATGCCTAAGCCTCGCCCTGTGCCTTGGCTTCCTGCTCCAGCGCCTTCGCCTCGTGGTAGGCGATCCGCTCGCGCACCATCGCCTGCGTCTGCTCTCGCTGTGCGAGCTCTTCAGGCGTCATCTTCGGGAGCTTCCTCTTCTTCGCCATCGTTGTCCTCCAGGAGCCGTCGGATCCGGGCCACGTCGAACTGGATGTCGCCCAGCACCCCCATGATAGTCGTCACGTCGCGATGCTCGATCGGCGATTCCACGCTCCGATCGTGCCGTCGGCGCCGCTGCCCCGCAAGTGGCCGTTCAGGCCACGGCTTCGAGCGCCTGCAGCTCGCGCCGCAGCTCCTTGATCTCGTCCCTCAGCTTCGCGGCGTACTCGAACCGCAGCTCCTCGGCCGCGACGAACATCTCCTCCTCCAGCGTGACGGCGAGCTTCTCGAGATCTTCGCGCGACATGCCCTCGACCTTCGAGGCGCCGCGGCGCCGGCGCGCGGGCACGTGCGGCGCGTTCAGCTGCAGGAACTCGGCGATGTCGGAGACGCCCTTCGTCACCGTCTCGGGCGTGATGCCGTGCTCCTCGTTGTATGCGAGCTGGATCGTGCGGCGACGGTTCGTCTCGTCGAGCGCGTCCTTGATCGCCTCGGTCTGCTTGTCGGCATACATGAGCACGCGCCCGTTCACGTTGCGGGCGGCGCGGCCGATCGTCTGGATGAGCGACGTGCGACCACGCAGGAAGCCCTCCTTGTCGGCGTCGAGGATCGCGACGAGGGACACCTCCGGCAGGTCGAGCCCCTCGCGCAGCAGGTTGACGCCGACGAGCACGTCGTAGTCGCCCAGCCGCAGCTCGCGGATGATCTGGATCCGCTCGAGCGTGTCGATCTCGGAGTGCAGGTAGCGCGCCTTGACGCCCGACTCGAGCAGGTAGTCGGTCAGGTCCTCCGACATCTTCTTCGTCAGCGTCGTGACGAGCGTCCGCTCCCCCACCTGCTCGCGCTTCCGGATCTCGCCGAGCAGGTCGTCGATCTGGTTCTTCGTCGGCCGTAGCTCGACCTCCGGATCGACGAGGCCGGTCGGTCGGATCAGCTGCTCGGCGATCCGCGGCGAGTTCCGCAGCTCGAACGAGCCGGGCGTCGCCGACACGAACACGAGCTGCGGCACCTTCGCGAGGAACTCGTCGAAGCGCAGCGGCCGGTTGTCGAGCGCGGACGGCAGCCGGAAGCCGAAGTCGACGAGCGTCTGCTTGCGCGAGCGGTCGCCCTCGTACATGCCGCCGATCTGCGGCACCGTCTGGTGCGACTCGTCGCCGAACACGACGAAATCCTGGGGGAAGTAGTC
>JAICLU010000016.1 GCA_025925195.1 Thermoleophilia bacterium | reverse complement strand
GCCTTGCTCGCGAAGGGCGGCTGGCGTGTCTGCGTCCTCGAGCGAAACGACTGGTTCGGCGGCGCGATCAAGACGGACGAGATCACGCAGCCCGGTTACCTGCACGACGTCTTCAGCGCCTGGCATCCCCTCTGGGTGGGCGGCGGCGCGCACGCGCAGCTGGCGGACGACCTCGCCGCGCGCGGCCTCGAGTACCTGAACACCGACCTCCCCACCGCGACGGCGTTCCCGGACGGCGAGGCTGCGTTCCTGCTGCGCGACGCCGAAGGCAACGCGCGCGAGCTCGGCGGGGAATGGCACGCCGTGCTCGAGCGGTTCTTCCCGAACGCCGACCTCGCGTTCGGGGTGCTCGGCACCGAGCTCTGGTCGCCGTCCGGGTTGGCGTTCGGCGCGAAAGCCCTCCGGAGGCTCGGTCGCGGCGGTGCTGCGGCCTTCACCGGCGAGCTCCTGCAGACGAGCCGGGACTGGCTCACCGACACATTCGCCTCGGAGCGCGCGCACGGGGTGCTCGCGCCGTGGGTGCTGCACACGGGCCTCGGGCCGGACGCCGCGACGTCGGGCTTCATGACGCAGGTGATCGCGGTCGCCGTCCAGGAGGGTGGCATGCCGATTCCGCGCGGCGGCGGCGCCCGCCTCGTCGATGCCCTCGTCGGCCTGATCCGCGACCACGGCGGGACGTGTGAGACCGGCGTCGACGTCGAGCGGATCGTCACCCGGTCGAACCGTGCCGCCGGCGTGCAAACGGCCGGCGGCGAGACGGTCGAAGCGGCGCGCGCCGTGATCGCGAACGTGACGCCGACCCAGCTGTACGAGCGACTGCTCGCCGACGCCGCCGTGCCGCAGCCGGTGCGCGAGGGAGCGAGGAGGTTCCGGTACGGCCGCGCCGAGATGCAGATCCACTTCGCGCTCTCCGAGCCCGCCCGGTGGAACGGCGACGAGCGACTCAACCGGACGGCGATCGTCCACGTCACGCCCGGGCTCGACGGGGTGTCGAAGGCAGTGAACGAGGCCGAGCGCGGGCTGCTGCCCGAGGAGGCGACGATCGTCGTCGGCCAGCCGCTGTCGATCGATCCGTCGCGCGCGCCGGACGGCAAGGGTCTGCTCTGGATCCAGCTGCAGGAGCTCCCGCGGCGATTCGACTGGAACGACGACGCCCGCGAGCGCTACGCCGACCGCATCCAGCAGCGGCTGGCCCGGCACATCCCGAATCTCGAGTCGTCGATCGTGCAGCGCGTCGCGCTCGGGCCGCACGACCTCGAGCGGATGAACGTCAACCTCGTCGGCGGCGACCCGTACGGGGGCGCGCTCTCGCTCGATCAGAACTTCCTCTGGCGGCCGTTCCCGCGCAGCCCCGGCCACGCGACGCCGGTCGAGCGGCTCTGGCACATCGGCGCGAGCACGTGGCCGGGGCCGGGCCTCGGCGCCGGCTCGGGCACGCTCGTGGCGCAGGAGCTGCTGAAGCCGCCGCTTGCGCAGCGCGTGCTCAGAAGGCGAAGATCGACCGGCCCTTGAGCTCGACCGCGTAGATGTCGGCCGCCAGTTCGAGGTGGTCGTGGAGCGCCTGCGCCGCCCGGTCGCCGTCGTGGGCTTCGCAGGCCGCGAGCAGCTCGCCGTCGAGCGCCTCGTGCTGGTCCTGCACCGCGCCCTTCGCGAGCAGGACCGGCCGGTAGCGCTCGCACGAGTCCCACGCGGGGCGGATCAGCCGCAGCAGCCAGGCCGAGCGCGCCGCCTCGTAGAGCGCGAAATGGAACGCGCCGTGGGCGCGCACCGCGTCGCGAACGTCGCCGCGCCGCCGCGCCTCGTCGTACGCCTTCAAGTGAGCGCGGGCGGCGTCGGCGTTCTCCTGCTCGAACTGCTCGGCCGCGCGCCGCAGCGCCATCCCTTCCAGCGCCAGCCGGATCGAGAAGAGCTCGCGCAGCTCCTCCACGTCGAGGCCCATCACCTTCGCCCCGTGGTGCGGCACGTGCTCGGCGAGCCCGAGCGCCTCGAGCTGGCGGACGGCCTCGCGGATCGGCGAGATGCTCATGCCGAGCGTGCGGGCGAGGTCCTCGAGCCGCAGCGGCGTCCCCGGCGTCAGCTCGCCCATGATGATCGCCTCACGGAGGCGTTCGAGCGCGGCCTCCGCCATCGTGCGGTGCCGCGGGGTCGCCACGAGCCGGGAATCCACGGACCCGGACCCTGAACCACACTTGATCAGATGTCAAACGCTGGCGTAGGATCCCTGCATCGCTGCGAGCTCCCCCCGCTTTTCCATCTCCCAGGTGAGCACGCTTGCTGCGAGCTTCGCCCAGGACCTCGACGCGTACCGCCGCGCGGGCGTCGACGGCATCGGGATCTGGGAGCTGAAGCTCGACGACGACTCGTTGGAGCAATTCAGGGGCTCCGGCCTCGGGGCGGCTTCCGCGGTGCCGGCGGTTCCCTCGGTCCACCCGCTGCCGCTCCTGCCGGGGCCGTCCGATCCGCGTGAGCGGATCGACGCCATCCTCGGCTCGCTGCACCGGCTGCAGCCGTTCGGCCCGAGCGCCGTCGTCTGCCTGACCGGGCCGGGCGACCGGGCGACCGCCGTCACGGGGCTCGCGGAGATCGGCGCCGAGGCGGAGCGGCTCGGCCTGCGGATCGCGCTCGAGCCGTTCCAGCGGCAGGGGATCGAGGAGTGGTCGATCGTCAACACGCTCGGCGAAGCGGCGGAGCTGATCGACGAGGTCGGCTCCCCGGCGATCGGGATCCAGTTCGACGTGTGGCACCTCTGGAACACCCCGGAGCTGCTCACCGAGATCGAGGAGCACGCGCACCGCTTCTCAGGCGTCCATGTCAACGACTGGCGCAATCCGACGCGCGGCTGGGCCGACCGCGTGCTGCCCGGCGACGGGACCGCGGATGTCGCGACGATTCTCGGGGCGCTCGACCGCGCGGGCTGGGACGGCTTCTACGATCTCGAGATCTTCAGCGACAACGGCGCGTTCGGCGCCGCCTATCCGGATTCGCTCTGGGACGTCGAACCATACGACCTCGCGATTCGTAGTCGCGAGAGCTTCATGACCTGCTGGCAGGAGCGGAGAGTCACTGCATGAGAGGAGAGGGAATGTCACGCAGCACACGGGTGCGGATCGTGCTCGCGGTTGTCGGGGTCTGTGCGGGTCTGCTCGCAACGACGGCGGCAGCGCGCACCGACGGAACGGCGGCGAAGAAGCCGATCGTGATCGGTGCCGTCGTCGACCTGACGAAGGGAATGGCGTCGTTCGACGCGCCGGCACTGCTCGCGGCGCAGCTCGAGATCAAGAAGGTGAACGCGTCGGGCGGCATCAACGGGCGTCCGCTGAAGATGATCTACCTCAACGACCAGCTCGATCCCGCGAAGACGAAGCAGTTCGCGGTGCAGATGCTGCAGAAGAAGGTCGACATCGGCTGGGTGACCTGTGACGTGAACTACGCGTCGCCGGCGGCCCAGACGTTCCTCAAGGCCGGCAAGCTGACGATCGCCCCGTGCCTCGGCACCGACGAGCTGAGCCCGATCGCGTTCGGCAAGATCGGCCAGCTCGGCTTCTCGTACGGCAACGTCGCGCAGGACGAGGGCGCGGCGGCAGCGGAGTTCGCGTACAAGACGAAGCACTGGAAGACGGCCACGATCGTCACCGACGACCTGCTCCGGTACTTCCAGGACGTCTGCAAGGCGTTCACGGTCCGCTTCCAGCAGCTCGGCGGCAAGATCGTCGCGCAGGAGCACTTCACGCAGTTCAAGAACCAGATCAACAGCGTCGTCAGCCGGGTCAACAACGAGAAGTCGGACGCGATCGCGTTCTGCAGCTCGTTCGGCGTCGACCAGCCGGCGTTCGTGTCGGGGCTGCGCAGCCTCAACAACCAGACGCCGATCATCAACGGCTGGGCGAGCGACGGCAACTACTGGTGGCCCAAGTCGCCGAAGGTGACGAACTTCTACTACCTGACGTATGCATCGGTCTACGGCGACGATCCGTCGCCGAAGGTGCGCGCGTTCGAGGCGGAGATGAAGAAGGCGGGCCATCCGGCGCAGACGGGCGGGTTCCTCGGTGGTGCGGCCGCGATCGACGGCATCGCCAAGGCCCTGTTCCTCACGCACGGCAACACGAGCGGCAAGGCGCTGGCCGCCCAGATGGTGAAGTTCAAGCACGTGCTGACGCTGTCGGGCTACGTCAGCTTCAGCCCGAAGCTGCACACGGTCTTCGGCCGCGCGTACCGCGTGATCGAGATCCAGAACAACCATGCGCAGTTCGTGAAGCTCGTGACTGCGTCCTCGCCGGCGAACATCGGTCGCTAGCGAGTGACTGACCTGCAGGAACGCCGGTCGCCCCGATCTCTCAGGGCGACCGGCGTCTCCCGCTCCTTCGAAGGGGTGCAGGCGCTCGAGGGCGTCGACCTCGAGCTCGGCCGCAGCGAGGTCGTCGGGCTGATCGGGCCGAACGGCGCGGGCAAGACGACGCTCGTCAACCTGATCACCGGCTTCGACTTCCCGACCGGCGGCCACGTCGAGCTCGAGGGCCGGGACATCACCCGGTGGGCGCCGCAGCGTCGCGGGCGTGCCGGGCTCGCGCGGACGTTTCAGCACGGACACGCGTTCCCGGGGCTGACGGTTCGCGAGAACGTCGAGGTCGCGGCGCTCGGCGTCGGCGCGTCGGGCCGCGAGGCCCGCAGGCGTGCGACTCGGCTGCTCGGCGCGCTCGGCCTCGCGGGGCGCGCCGACGAGTCGGCAGCTGCGCTTCCGCACGGCGACGAGCGCAAGCTCGGCGTCGCCCGGGCGCTCGCGACGGAGCCGAGCTATGTCCTCATGGACGAGCCTGCGGCGGGGCTGACCGAGTCGGAGGTGCCGGACCTCGTCGCCGTCGTGCGGTCGGTGCGTGACGACCACGGCGCCGGCGTCCTGCTCATCGACCACAACGTGCCCCTGATCATGGAGGTCTGCGACCGGATTCAGGTGCTCGACCAGGGCCGGACGCTCACCGTGGGAACGCCGGACGAGGTGCGCGCGAACATCGACGTGGCCAACGCGTACCTCGGCGGGAGCGGACGCGATGTCTGAGCCGGAGGCAGCGCTCGAGCTGGAGGGGCTCGAGGTGGCGTACCGCGGCGTGCCGGCGGTGCGCGGCATCGACCTGACCGTCGGCCGCGGCGAGATTGTCGGCCTCGTAGGCCCGAACGGCGCCGGCAAGTCTTCGACGCTGCACGCGATCATGGGCGCGGCCCCCTCGCCGCGCGGTGACGTACGCCTGTACGGCCGCTCGCTGCGCGGCCTGTCGCCCGAGCGCGTCGCGCGGTTGGGCGTCGCGCTGGTGCCGGAGGGCCGTCACATCTATTCGTCGCTCACCGTCGAGGAGAATCTGCGGCTCGGCTACGCCGCGCGCCGCTCGCACGACGGGCTCGACGAGGACGTCGCCTGGGTGCACGCGCTCTTTCCCGTCGTGCACGAGTTCGAGAGCCGGAAGGCCGGTGCTCTCTCGGGCGGCCAGCAGCAGCAGCTCGCGATCGCGCGCGCCCTGGTCGCGAAGCCCGACGTCCTCCTGCTCGACGAGCCGTCCCTCGGGCTCGCGCCGACGATCGTCGAGCGGCTCTTCGAGACGCTCGGCGAGATCCGCGACCGCGGGGTCTCGATCCTCCTCGTCGAGCAGCGCGCGCAGCTGACGATCGCATTCGCCGACCGCACGCACGTGATCGCGAACGGCGCGCTGAAGCTGACGCTCGGGCCACAGGACGCGGGCGACACCGCACGGCTGACGGCGGCCTACCTGTCGTGATGCTCGCAGCGGTCAACTGGGGCCAGGCGATCGCCGACGCGATCGCGCTCGGCGCGCTCTACGGGCTCGTCGCAGTGGGCATCGGCCTCGTCTTCGGTGTCCTACGGCTCGTCAACTTCGCGTACGGCGAGCTGATCACCGCGGGCGCATACGTGCTCGCGTACACGTACGGCTGGCCGCGACCGATCTCGATCCTCTTGTGCGTCGGCGCCGTCGTCGCGCTCGCGCTCGCGCAGGAGCTCGTGGCGTTCCGTCCGCTCCGTCGCGGCGGAGCCACACCTGCGACGATGCTCGTCGCGACGTTCGCCGTCAGCTTCCTGCTGCAGGCGATCTATCTGCTCGCGTTCGGTTCGCGGGGTCAGATCGTGGGCACGCTCGGGCGACTCAACTCGGCGTTCACGGTGGACGGCGTCGACATCCGCTGGATCCTGCTCGTCACCGTCGTCACCGGCCTCGTGCTGCTCGGTGCGACTGCGGCGGTCCTCGAGCGCACGAGCGTCGGCCTTCACATCCGGGCCGCCGCGACCGACTTCCGCACGTCGCGCCTGCTCGGTGTGCGCGCGAACCGGGTGATCATGCTGTCGTTCGTGATCTCGGGCGTGCTCGCCGCGGCCGTGAGCGTGCTCTACACGGTCTCGAACCCGCTCGTGCAGCCGACCATGGGCGTGCCGATCACGATCTTCGCGCTCGTCGGTGTCGTGGTTGGCGGCATGGACCGTCTCTGGAGCGCGGCGCTCGGCGGCTTTGCCGTCGGCCTGGTCTACGGGCTCTTCTCGGACGTCATGTCGTCGACGTCGAGCGTCTATCTGCCCGCCGTCGTGTACGGGCTCGTGATCGTCGTGCTGCTTCTGCGGCCGGCCGGGCTCTTCGGGGCGTGGCGGTCCGCGCAGGTGGAGCGGGTATGAGGCGCGTACTCGAGCTCGCGGGGCCGATCGCGCTCGTCGCCGCGACGGCGGCGATCGCGAGCGGGATCTCGAGCGCGCACCAGCTCGAGTTCGAGACGGCGCTCGTCATGGTCGCGATCGTCGTCGCGCTCTACGTGTTCGTCGGCAACTCGGGTGTCATCTCGTTCGGCCACGCGAGCTTCGTGGCCGCGGGTGCCTATCTCGCCGGTCTCGTGACACTCGATCCGGAGACGAAGAACTTCACGACACCGGGTCTCTTCCACGTGCTCCTGCACGCGCAGATCGGTCTCGTGCCGTCGCTTGCGCTCGCGGCGGCGGTCGGCGCTGCCTACGCGATCGTCGTCGGTCTGCCGCTGATGCGGCTCTCCGGCCTGCCGGCCGGGATCGCGACGTTTGCCGTGCTCGGCATCACCTACGACGTGCTGAGCTACTGGGGCAAGATCGGCCCGGGGGTCCAGACGCTTTCGGGCGTCCCGGAGGCCTCGAGCTGGTCGATCGCGGCCGGCGTCGTGATCGTGATCGTCGCGGCGTACGCGTACCAGCGCAGCCGGTTCGGGCGGATGCTGCGCGCGACGCGCGAGGATCCCGCTGCGGCCCGCGCGTCCGGCATCTCGATCTACCGCCAGCGACTGCTCGCGTTCGCGCTCAGCGGCGCGCTCGCCGGCCTCGCCGGCGGGCTGTACGTGCACCAGCTCGGCATCATCACTCCCGAGCTCTTCTATCTCGACCTGACGTTCGTGACGCTGGCAATGCTCGTCTTCGGCGGCATGGGCAGCCTGTGGGGTGCGGTCGTCGGCGCGCTCGCGATCAGCGCGCTCAACTCGTTCCTCGGCGACGCCGAGAACACGGTCGACGTCGGCTTCCACCTGACGCTGCCGAACGGGACGCGGCTCGTCACCGTGGGCGCGGTGATGGCGCTCGTGCTGATCCTCAAGCCGTCGGGACTGACCGGCGGCCGCGAGTTCGGGCGGTGGCGGCGGTGAACGTCTGTATCGCCGGTGCCGGCACGATCGGCAGCCTGCTGGCGGGCCACCTCGGACGGGTCGCCGACGTGTCGGTTCTCGTGCGGCGGCGCGAGCACGCCGACGCGTTGAACCGCGAGGGACTGCGCGTGTCCGGCCGCGCGGACTTCACGGCTCGCGTCACCGCCGCGACGGATCCCGCCGACCTGCCGGCTCCCGAGCTCGTGATCATCGCCTGCAAGGGCAGCGACCTCGGTGACGTTGCCGGACGTCTCGAGGGCGAGTTCGACGGCGCGACGGTGATGACGATCCAGAACGGGCTCGGTGCCGAGGACGTCGTCGGCGCGCGGGGCCACTGGCCGCTGCTGTCGTCGGTCACCTTCATGAGCGGAACGCGCCACTCCGACACGCACGTCGAGTACATCCTCGACACCGCGACGTGGATCGGCCCGAACCGCGGCACGACGCCGGCCGATGCGCGCGCGGTGGCCGACCTGCTCGTGTCGTCAGGCCTGAAGGCGCAGCCGTTCGACGACCTGCGCCCGGCGCAATGGTCGAAGCTGATCTTCAACGCGACGGTGAACGGCGTCGCGGCGCTGACGGGGCTTCCTCACGACGGCCACTTCAGCGACTCGGGCCCGCTCGGCGAGCTCGTGCACGCGCTGATGGACGAGGGCAAGGCGGCTGCTGCCGCGGCCGGGGTGGAGCTCGACGAGGACCCGTGGCAGATGAACGTCCTCGCGACCCAGCGCGGCTCGCGGCACTCGCCCTCGATGCTCGAGGACGTGCGCGCCGCCCGCACCACGGAGGTCGAGCTGATCAACGGCTCGCTCGTCCGGTCGGCACGCGAGCACGGCGTTCCCGTGCCGCTGCAGGAAACGGTCTATTCCCTGGTCCGAGGCAAGGAGGCGAGCTACTCGTGAAGGTCTGTGTGGTCGGGTGCGGCGCCGTGGGCTCGCTGTTCGCGGCGAACCTCGCGCAGCTCGACGATGTCGAGGTGTGGGCGTACGACGCGTCACGCGCGCACGTCGACGCGATCAATGCGAACGGGCTGCGCCTCTCGGGCGCGGGCGAGGTCGTCGGGCGGCTCCGCGCGACCACAGACGCGGCCGAGCTGCCGGCGTGCGACTACGGGATCGTCGCGACGAAGGCGATGCACACCGAAGCGGCGATCGCCGCGACGGCGCACGCGTTTGCCGACGGCTTCGTCGCGACGGTGCAGAACGGGATCGGCAACGAGGAGACGCTCGCCCGTCACGTCGACCGCGTCATTCGCGGCACGACGTTCCCGGCGGGCAAGATTCTCGAGCCGGGCCACGTGCAGTGGGACGTGAAGGGCGACACGACGCTCGGGCCGTACGACGACGGCACGCCGCTCGACGTCGTCGAGCGGCTCGCCGACGCGTGCACCCGCGGGGGCATGCCGACGACTGCGGTGCAGGACGCGCGCGGGCCACAGTGGCGCAAGGTGATCTTCAACGCATCGACGAATCCGATCGGCGCCCTCACCGGCCTGACGCACGGCCGCGTCTGCGAGCGTCCCGACCTGCGATCGCTCGTCACCGGCCTCGTCGACGAGGGCAAAGCGGTCGCAGCAGCGCAAGGGATCGAGCTCGACTCCGATCCCGAAGAGCTGATCGATCACGCGGCGCAGAAGCACGTCGCCTACGACCACAAGGCCTCGATGCTGCAGGACGTCGAGGCAAAGCGACAGACGGAGATCGATTTCCTGAACGGCGGTATCGTCCGGTTCGGACGCGAGCACGACGTGCCGACGCCATTGAATGCGGCGATCTGGGCGCTCGTGAAGGGGGTGGAGGCTTCATGGCAGCAGTAGGAGCGGTGTCGTACACAGGACTGCCTCAGGAGGAGATCGAGCGGCGCTACCGGCTCGTCCGCGAAGCGGCTGAGCGGGACCGGCTCGACGCCGTGATCGTGTGCGGCAACGAGTACACGGGCTTCGAGGGCGCAGTCACGTATCTGAGCGGCTTCGTGATCGTCCACCGCTACGCCTACGTGCTGCTGCCGGTCGACGGTGAGCCGTCGATCGTCTTCCCGACCGAGGCGCGCTACGTCGGCGAGCACGGCACGACGTGGATCGAGCGGCAGGAATTCGTCGACCGGCCCGGCGACTGGCTCGCCGACCAGGTGCGCGGCAAGCGCGTCGGTGTCTACGGCATGGACTACGTCATGACCGTGCGCGACTACGCGCCGATCGCGGCGGCGTGCGACCTCGTCGCATGGGATGTTCCGTTCGACCACGCTCGCGCGGTGAAGTCCGAGCTCGAGCTCGCGTCGGTGCGCGAGTCGGTGCGCATCAACACCGAGGGCTTCTGGGTCTTCCTCGAGCATTTCGAGCCGGGCAAGACGGAGCAGGAGGTGCTGGCGCCGTGCGAGGAGTACTTCGTCTCGCAGGGCTGCGGCCGCTGGACGATGGACATGGTGCTCGACGGGCCGAACGGCGGCGCGCTGCCGGAGTTCAAGATCGCCGGCTCGCGGAGGTTCGAGCGCACGGACATGGTCCTGCCGTCGCTCGAGATCGCGGGCGCGGGCGGCCACTGGGTCGAGGTCTCGCGCGCGATCTGTCCGGGCGAGCCGAACGACGTGACGAAGGCGATGTTCGAGGCGTACGAGGAGTACTACGACGCTGCGCGCTCGGTGCTGAAGGCGGGCGCGACCGCCGGCGATGCGCACCGTGCAGTGGCCAAGGGCTTCCACGACCGCGGCTTTCACCTCGGCCACGTCACCGGGCATTCGATCGGGATGACGATGATCGAGTTCCCGAAGATCGGCGAGACCGACGAGACGCCGCTACAGGCGGGGATGGTGCTGTCCATGCACCCGCACGCGATCGCTCAGGACGGGCAGTCGTGCCTCTACATGCAGGACACGTGGCTCGTCACCGACGACGGCGGCGTCCCGCTCGCAGACCTGCCGATGAAGATCTACGACGGCACGGAGTCTCGATGACCGCACCGAACGCCGACGAGTTCGCGCCGATCCTCGCGGGCGACGGCCGCAGCGACTACGAGCGCTACCTCCGCACCGATGAGCTCCTGTCGCTGCAGAAGGGCGCGGACGAGTGGGTGCACCGCGACGAGCTGCTCTTCCAGACCGTCCACCAGTCGTCGGAGATCTGGCTGAAGCATGCGTGGAACGAGGTGGAGGAGGCGACCCGCCTGATCGAGGCTCGTGACCTCGCGGGCGCGCAGCGGCTGCTTCGGCGCGCGTGCGCGGCGGTCAAGTATGTCGACGGCTTTCTCGAGCATCTCGAGCAGATGTCGCCGTGGGAGTATCAGGAGGTGCGGCGCGTGCTCGGCCACGGTTCGGGCTTCGACTCGCCCGGCTTCCGCGAGATCCGCCGCGTCTCGCCGATGCTCTACGCCGCGTTCGACGCGCTGCGGAAGGAGCGAGGGCTGTCGCTCCTCGACGTCTACGTCCACGGGCGCGAGCACGAGGAGCTGTACCAGCTCGCCGAGCTGCTGACGGAGTGGGACGAGCGCGTCGGCGTCTGGCGCTTCCGGCACTTCAAGGTGGTCGCGCGGATCATCGGCGAGGACGTCGTCGGGACGCAGGGGACGCCGGTCGAGCTGCTGGCCGGTCTGATCAAGAACAAGCTGTTCCCGGAGCTCTGGTCGGTGCGCACGCAGCTGACCGAGCTCGCGAAGCAGAGCGACTGATTGATCGCGCTCGACGAGATCCGCGCCGCCCGGGAGCGGATCGCGGACGCGGTGCTCCGCACGCCCGTCGTCTCCTTCGACGAGCGGATCCGGCTGAAGCTCGAGTGCCTGCAGCCGATCGGGTCGTTCAAGCTTCGCGGCGCGCTGAACGCCGTCCGGTCCGGCCCGCGCGAGGATCTCGTAACGGCGAGTGCCGGCAACATGGCGCAGGGGGTCGCGTGGGCGGCGCGGGAGACGGGCGTGCGTGCACGGATCGTCGCGCCCGATACGGCGCCGCGGGCGAAGCTCGACGCGGTCGAGCGGCTGGGCGGCGAGGTGCTGCTCGTCCCGCACGAGGTGTGGTGGCAGACGATGGTCGACCGCGGCCACCCGGACGTCGAGGGTCGGTTCATCCATCCGGTGGAGGACGAGCTGGTCATGGCCGGAAACGGCACGATCGGGCTCGAGCTCGTCGAGGACGTGGCGGAGCTCGACACGGTCGTCGTCCCGTGGGGCGGCGGTGGGTTGACGGTCGGGATCGCGAGCGCCGTGAAGGCGCTGTTGCCCGGCGTGCGCGTCGTGACGGCGGAGCCGGAGACCGCGGCGCCGCTCGCCGCCGCGTTTCGAGCGGGCGAGCCGGTGGAGATCGACTACGGACCGTCGTTCGTCGACGGCGCCGGCGGGCGGGCGCTCCTGCCCACGATGTGGGAGCGCGCGCGCGAAGCGGTCGACGAGGCGGTCGCGGTGCCGATCGGCGAGGTCGAGGAGGCGGTGCGGCTCCTCGCGTCGCGCGCGCAGGTCGTGGCCGAGGGCGCCGGTGCCCTCGCCCTGGCGGCCGCCCTGCGCCGCACCGACAACTGCGTGTGCATCGTCAGCGGCGGCAACATCGACCCCGCCGTCCTCGCGCGAATCCTCACCCTCACGTCTTTGTAACGGGGGCAACCCCCGTTACAAAGACGTGACGCGGGGTTGGGCTGCATGTGCAGGAGTTTTGCGCGACGACCGTCCCCACGGCGAGGCCGTCGGGTTCGACCCGGGGGAGGGGTCGCGTCACACACTCGTGAGGGCTCAAGAGGGTCGCCCGGGACGCCGATGACATCTCTGGCCGGGACGCAAGTTTTCGGCGTCGGGAGCATCTATCTCCCCGACAGGGTCGAAAACGAGGAGCTGACAGAGACATGAAGAGATTCCCCTTGGTACTGATGGTGGCGGCCCTCGGCGCCGCCGGATTCGCGGCGGCGAGCATCGCGAGCGGCGGGCGGCTCGTCCACATGCTCACGGGCACCGACGCGACCGTCACGGTCGCCACGACGACCACCGAGACGACGACCACCGAGACCGGCGAGCACGGCGGCGGCACCGCGCACGGGCGCCGCGTCGCGATGTGCCATCACACCGGCTCGAAGAAGCACCCCTTCCACACGATCAGCGTCGACCAGCACGCGGTCGCGGCGCATCTGCGCCACCACGACACGCTGGGCGCATGCGCCCCCGCGTCCACCGCCGCGGCTACCGCCAAGCCGACCGTCACGACGCCCCAGCCCGCCGGGGATCACGGCGCGCCGTCGGGAGACCACGGCAAGAGCGGCGACGATCACGGCTCGAGCGGCGGCGACCACGGCAAGGGTCACGGCAAGCCGTAGCGCAGGCGCAGTCTGAGAGGGCGGCGCGGCCGTGAACGGTCGCGCCGCCCGGCTGCTCGTTCCGCTCGTCCTCGCCGCGTACTTCCTCGCGTTCGGCGCGCTCCATTACGGCTTCTACAGCCGCGGCCTGCTGATGGACACGCCGGTGTACGAGCGGTACGGCGACGCGATCGTCCACCACGGCGAGCTGCCGTACCGCGATTTCGCGGTCGAGTACCCGCCGGCGGCGCTGCCCGTCTTCGCGGCTCCGTCGCTCGTCGCCCGAGCCGGCGATTTCACCCGGTACCGCGAGGCGTTCGAAGCGCTGATGCTGCTCTGCGGCGCGCTCGCCGCGGCGAGCGGGGGAGTGGTCCTCTCACGCGCGGAAGCCTCGACGGCGAGGCTCGTCGCGGGAACGCTCGTCGCCGGCCTCGCGCCGCTCGCGCTCGGGCCGGTCGTGCTCTCGCGGTTCGACCTGTGGCCGGCGCTCCTCTCGGTCGCGGCGCTCGCCGCCGTGCTCGGCGGCCGGCCGCGCGCCGGCGCCGCCGCGCTCGGCGTCGCCGTGGCCGCGAAGATCTACCCGGGCGTACTGCTGCCGCTCTTCGTCGCATACGAGTGGCAGCGCGCCGGCCGGCGCGCGGCACTGCGGTGCCTCGCCACGGCCGCCGCGTGCGCGGCCGCCTGCGTCATCCCGTTCGCGGCGTTTGCGCCGCACGGCGTCTGGGCGAGCCTGTCGGGCCAGGCGAGCAGGCCGCTGCAGATCGAGAGCCTCGGCGCGGCCTTCCTGCTCGCGGCCCACCAGGCGTTCGGGACCGGCCTCACCCAGATCTCGTCGCATGGCTCCGACAACCTCGCAGGCCGCGTGCCGGACGCACTCGCCGTCGCGCAGGGAGCCATAGCCGCGCTCGTCCTGCTCGCCCTGTGGATCGCGTTCGCGCGCGGGCCTGCGAGCCGGGAGCGGCTGATCCGTTACTCGGCGGCGGTCGTCTGCGCCTTCATCGCCTTCGACAAGGTCCTGTCGCCGCAGTACCTGATCTGGCTGATCCCGCTCGTGCCGCTCGTCGGCGGCCGGCGCGGGATCGCAGCGTCGGCGCTCTTCGTCGCCTCGCTCGTCCTGACCCAGCTCTGGTTCCCGCGCCACTACCTCGACCTCGCGTACGGGTTCGACGTTCGCGCGTCATGGCTCGTGCTCGCACGCGATCTCTTCCTCGTCGCGCTGCTGCTCACCCTCGTCTGGCCGCGCCGGCCGCTGCTCGTGCCGGTGCTCGCAGCCGCGCTCGCGGCCGTCGGCGCCGCGGCGGCAGGCGTCTCGTCGCCGGGAGCGCTCGCGCACGCGAGCGTCCTCCGCGAGTCGGGCAGAGCGAGCACGTGCACGCGCCCGGCATCGCCGCCGACGCTCGACCGTGCGACCGTGCGCTACGCCGTGCGCGGCTTCGAGAACACCGCTGCTCACGCGCGCTGCTACACGCTGACCGTCGCCTCGACCGCCGGCCAGTCCCTGTTCAGCGCTGCGTACCTCGACGGGTTCTACCCGGTCGATCCGACCCGCAACTATCTCGGCGACTCCGGCACGTGCACGGACGTGCCACAACATCCGGCAGAGGTGGTCACGTACGAAGTGCGGGTGCCGGCGCGGACGCGCTTCGCGGTCGAGGTCGAGCTGTGCACCTCGAACGTCGCCGCGCCGCGCTATGCGTTGACGCTCAGAGCTTCGCGAGCTCGCTGACGAACCCGTCGACCTCGTCCACCGTGTTGTAGTGGATGAAGCCGACGCGCACGGCGTCCTGCGGATACGGAAGCTTCTCGCGCAGCCCGACCGAGTACCAGCTGTCGTGCGCCCAGACGCCGTAGCCCCGCTCGGCCATCGTCGTCGCGACGTCGGTCGCGGGTACGCCGTCGACGTTGATCAGGAACGTCGGCACGCGGCCCTCCATCGTCGGGACGCCGTAGATCGTGACGCTGTCCGGGACGGTCTCCATGAACCGGCGGCCGAGCTCCCGCTCGTAGTCGCGCAGGACGCTCATCCCGCCGAGCGACTCGAGATACGCGATCGTGGCGGAGAAGCCCGCGAGCAGCTCGTACGGCGCGGTGCCCGTCTCGAACTTGCGCCCGACGGGCGTCGTGCCGGCCGGCCGCGCCTTGTACGGGCGCCACGACTCGAGCAGCTCGTGCTTCCCGTACGCGAGCCCGAGGTGCGGGCCGCAGTACTTGTAGGGCGAACAGAGGAGCACGTCGCAGTCGAGCGCCTGCACGTCGAGCGGCTCGTGGGCGGCGTAATGCACGGCATCGACCCAGGCGAGCGCGCCCGCGTCGTGCGCGAGCTCGGCCACGCGCTTCACGTCGGTGATCGAGCCGACCGCGTTCGATGCGATCACGCACGCGACGACGCGTACGCGGTCGTCGAGCTTCGCTGCCAGGTCGTCGAGGTCGAGGCGCAGGTCGTCGGTGACGTCGATCCAGTCGACCTCGAAGCCGCGGTCGGCGGCGAGCTCCACCCACGGGGCGACGCCGCCGTCGTGGTCGAGGCGCGACACGAGGATCCGGTCGCCCTCCTTCCAGTCGCGCGACGCGGTGCGCGAGAGCATGAAGTCGAGCGTCGTCATGTTCGTGCCGAAGATCACGTCGTCGGACGAGCAGCCGAGGAAGCGGCCGGCGTCGTCGCGTGCCGTGTCGAGGATCTGCTGCACCCGCCGCGAGGTCTCGTACGGCGCGCCGATGTTCGCCGAGGCCTCGCGCAGGCAGCGTGCGATCGCGTCGCCGACCTCGTCGGGCACCTGCGAGCCGCCCGGGGCGTCGAGAAAGACGAAGTCGCCCTGCAGCGAGGAGAAGCGGCGGCGCACCGCCTGGACGTCGAGTACGGTCGTAGACATGGAGCGAGCCTACCTGGGCGGCGTACCCGTGACGCGCATCATCCTCGGCTGCGGCAATTTCGGCGGCATCGGCTCGTCGCCGGCGTTCTTCGGCAGAGGCGAGACGACCGAGCAGGCGTTCGCCCTGATGGACGCCGCGTGGGAGGCCGGGATAACGACCTTCGACACGGCCGACGCGTACGGCGGCGGTCGCAGCGAGACGGCGATCGGCCAGTGGATCGCGTCACGCCGCCCGGAGGGGCTCGTCCTGACGACGAAGACGTTCAACCCGATGGACGAGGGCGCAGACCACGGGCTCGCGCCGGCCCGCATCGCCCGGCAGCTGGAGAGCAGCCTGCGACGCCTCGGCGTCGAACGCGTCGACCTGTACCTCTGCCACGACTGGGATCCGGACGTGCCGATCGCCGAGACGGCCGGCGCGCTCGACGAGCTCGTCGCTGCGGGGAAGATCGGCGCCTACGGCCTGAGCAACGTCGACGGCGCGCAGCTGCGCGAAGCGCTGGCGGCCGGCGATTTCCGCTGGGTGCAGAACTCGTACTCGCTCCTCGACCGTGACGCGGAGCGCGAGGTGCTGCCGCTCTGCCGCGAGCACGGCCTCGGCTTCACGCCGTTCGGGCCGCTCGCCGGCGGCTGGCTGACCGGCAAGTACCGTCGCGACGCCCCTGTGCCGGCGGGCTCGCGCATGACGTTGCGGCCCGAGCCGTACGAGCACCTGCGCAACGACGACGTGTACGACGCCCTCGAGCAGCTCGAGTCGCTCGGCGATCCGGCGACACAGGCGCTCGCATGGCTGCTCGCGCAGCCCGGTGTGACGGCCGTCGTCGTCGGCCCGCGCCGGCCCGAGCACCTGGCTCCCGCGTTCGCGGCGCTCGACGCCCGCGTCGACGCGGAGGCGCTCTCCGCGTTGTTCCTGCCGTGCTAATCCTTACAAAGGGATAAGAACCTACGCGCCAAACGGGGATTATGACTGGTGCATCGCGGTAGAAGGAGACCGAGCCGGTCCAGTTGGACATCGGATGACAGACAGAGTCGAGGAGGCATTCATGCGCAAGCCCAGGTTCGCCTGGCCTCTCGGACTCGTCGCAGTTCTGTTCCTTGCCCTCGTGGCAGCAGGCTGCGGTGGGGGCGGGAGTAGTGGGAGCAACAACAACGCGACGACGACCGGCGGGAGCGCGGGTAGCGCCTCCGGCGGCACGATTCGGATCGCGATCGGCAGTGAGCCGCCGTCGCTCGACCCGGGTCTCGCAACCGACACCACGTCGGCGTTCGTCGTGCTCAACACGAACGTCCCGATCGTCTATCTCGGCCCGGCGCCCGACCTGAAGCCGGAGCCCGCCCTCGCGACGAGCTGGGACACGAGCGGCAAGACCGTGACGCTCCATCTCCGCAAGGACGTCAAGTGGACGAACGGCGACCCCGTGACGTCGGCCGACGTCGTCTACTCGTGGCTTCGCACGATCTCGCCGCAGCTCGGCGCCGACTACGCGTACCAGTTCTACGGGATCCAGGGCGCGCAGGAGTACAACAGCTGCAAGCCGAGCGCCGCCAATCAGCAGTGCGACACGCTCAAGAACAAGGTTGGGATCAGCGCGCCCGACAAGTACACGGTGAAGGTCGAGCTCACCTCGCCGCAGCCGTGGTTCCTGCAGCAGCTCTCGCACACGTCGTTCATCCCGGTCAACAAGACGGCGGTGGACAAGTACGGCGCGAAGTGGACGGAGCCCGGGCACATCGTCACCGACGGCCCCTTCATGCTGAAGCAGTGGAAGCACGACGCGTCGCTGATGCTCGTGAAGAACCCCGACTACTACGACGCGTCGAGCGTGAAGCTCCAGACGGTCAAGCTGAACATCATCCCCGACGGGTCGACGGCGGAGCAGGCCTTCAATGCCGGCAACGTCGACGTCAACGAGACGGGGTGGCCGCCGTCGGATACGCCGAGCATCAAGAACACGCCGGCGTACCAGCAGTTCCCGTCGCTCGGCATCTACTACTACGGGTTCAACGTCAAGGTGATCACCGATCCGAACCAGCGGAAGGCGATGGCGCTCGCCATCGACCGCAAGACGATCGTCGATCACATCACGCAGACGGGCCAGGTGCCGGCGACGAACCTCTCGCCGGCGGGCATTCCGGGCGCGTCGACGATCAACTCGGACAAGTTCCTCAAGCCGACCGCGGACATGACGCTCGCGAAGCAGTACATGGCGAAGGTCTCCAACCCGGTGAAGAGCATCAACCTGATCTTCAACAACGCGCCGGGGCACAAGGAGATCGCGACCGCGATCCAGGCTCAGTGGAAGCAACTCGGGATCAACGTGACGCTGAAGCAGATGGACTGGCCGCAGTTCCTGAAGTTCCTGGGGCCGCCGCCGGACGCGTCGGTGGGCGTCTACCGCAACGGGTGGATCGCCGACTTCCCGGACGACATCAACTTCCTGAGCATCTTCCAGTGCGGCTCGGGCAACAACAACACGAACTGGTGCAACAAGCAGTACGACAACCTGCTCAAGCAGGCGACCGCCGAGCAGGACCAGCAGAAGCGGTACGACCTCTACCAGCAGGCCGAGGCGCTGCTGACCGGCAAGAACGGCGACATGCCGATCGCGCCGATCTACTGGTACACGTTCGCGTACCAGGTCGCGCAGAACGTCCACGGGTGGAACACGAACCCGATGGACGAGATCGACCTGCGCACGGTGAGCATCGGTTGATCACGGGTGCGCGCCGGGGCGTCTTGCCGAGCCCCGGCGCGCATCGTCTCCGCGAGAAAGGGCATAGGGACTCCCGATGCTGAAGTTCGTCGTCCGCCGCGTCCTGTGGACGATCCCGATCATCCTCCTCGTCATCTTCATGACCTTCTGGATGATGCGCGAGATCAAGGGCAGCCCGTTCCGCAAGTCGGAGCGCGCGGTGCCCGCGGCGGTGCTCGCGAACCTGAACCGGAAGTTCGGTCTCGACAAGCCCTGGTACGTGCAGTACGGCAAGTACGTGAAGGACGTCGCGACGCTCGACCTCGGGCCGTCCCTCGTCCTGCGAAACCAGGACGTCAACGACATCGTGAAGGAGCACTTCCCGGTCTCGGCGCAGCTCGGCGGCCTGGCGATGCTGCTCGCGATCCTCGTCGGGATCCCGATCGGGATCATCTCGGCGCTGCGCGCGAACAAGCTGACGGACTACATCGCGATGCTGTTCGCGAACCTCGGCTTCGCGATCCCGTCATTCCTCGTCGCGACGCTCCTCATCTACGAGTTCGCGGCGCAGTTGCGCTGGTTCCCGACGAACGGCTGGGACACGGCGAGCTCGAAGGTGCTGCCGGTCATCGCCCTCAGCCTCGGCCCGATGACGTACTTCGCGCGCATCGTGCGCGGGCAGATGCTCGAGACGCTGCAGCAGGACTACGTCCGCACGGCGAAGGCGAAGGGTCTCCGCTGGAAGCGGGTCGTCGTCGTGCACGTGCTGCGCAACTCGCTGATCCCGGCGGTGACGGCGGCCGGCCCGCTGCTCGGCTTCCTCGTCACCGGCTCGTTCATCATCGAGAACATCTTCGCCATCCCCGGGATCGGTCGCTATTACGTCATCTCGGTCTCCGGGCGCGACTACTCGACGGTGATGGGGATCACGGTGCTGCTCGCGATCCTCGTGATCGTCGCGAACATGATCGTCGACATCCTCTACGGCTTCCTCGACCCGCGGACGAGAGATGCGAGGACCTAGCGAATGGTGCTGAACCCGCAGAACGAGGAGCTCCGCGAGCTCACCGTCGGGCGCGAGCGCGAGGACGGGTCGTTCGAGGCCGGCGCGGCCATCAACCAGACGAGCCTCTGGCGAGACGCGGCGCGCCGGTTCGCGCACAACCGCGCGGCGCTCGTCGCGATGTTCGCGTTCCTGCTCATGCTCGCGTACGTCGTGATCGTGCCGTTCGTCGTCCCCTACGACCCGAACGCCGTCAACTTCGACATCGCCTACGTCAACCCGACCTGGACCCATCCGTTCGGCACCGACGAGTTCGGCCGCGATCTCTTCCTGCGCACCGCGCTCGGCGGCCGGATCTCGATCGGGATCGGCTTCGCCGGCACCGTCGCGATCATGGTCGTGGGCATCCTGTACGGCGCGATCTCGGGCTTCGTCGGCGGCTGGCTCGACAACGCGATGATGCGCTTCCTCGATGCGCTGTACGGGCTGCCGTACCTGCCGTTCGCGATCATCACGCTCGCGATCTTCGGCACCGTCAACTTCTGGACGATGGTGATCGCGCTGACGATCGCGTCCTGGTTCACGACCGCGCGCGTCATGCGCGGCCAGATCATCACGCTGAAGGAGAACGACTACGTGCGCGCCGCCCGCGCCGTCGGCGCGCGCTGGCACCGCGTGCTCTTCCGGCACCTGCTGCCGAACACGCTCGGCGTGGTGCTCGTGTTCGTCTTCCTCGAGCTGCCGGGAGTCGTGCTCGGCGAGGCGTTCCTGTCGTTCCTCGGTCTCGGCATCAACCCGCCGCAGTCGTCGTGGGGCTCGCTCGCGCAGGACGGGTACACGCAGTACCTCTCGCACCCGTACATCATCGTCATCCCGAGCGTCGCGATCGCGTGGCTGATCCTGAGCGCGTTCTTCATCGCCGACGGTCTCCGCGACGCGCTCGATCCCCGCACGGAGTCCGCGGCGTAATGGCGCTCCTCGAAGTCGACGATCTCCGCACGTACTTCACCTCCCGTCGCGGCGACGTGAAGGCGGTCGACGGGATCTCGCTCGCCGTCGAACGCGGCAAGACGCTCGGGATCGTCGGCGAGTCGGGCTGCGGCAAGTCGGTCACCGCGCTCTCGATCATGGGGCTGCTCGCGCCGAACGCGCGGGTCGTCAGCGGCTCGGTGCGCTTCGAGGGACGCGATCTCACGGAGCTATCCGACCGCGAGCTCGAGGACATCCGCGGCCGGCAGATCGCGATGATCTTCCAGGACCCGATGACGTCGCTCAACCCGACGCTGACGATCGGATTGCAGCTGACCGAGACGATGCGACGTCATCTCGACATGTCGCGCGACGAGGCGCGGAAACGCGCGATCGAGCTGCTCGAGGAAGTGCACATCCCGAACGCCCGCGCCCGGCTCGACGACTACCCGCACCGCTACTCGGGCGGGATGCGCCAGCGGGTGATGATCGCGATGGCGCTCTCGTGCAGCCCGAAGCTGCTGATCGCGGACGAGCCGACGACCGCGCTCGACGTCACGGTGCAGGCGGGGATCCTCGACCTGCTCGAGGAGCTGCGCGACGAGCACGAGATGTCGATGATCATCATCACGCACGACATGGGCGTCGTCGCCGAGTCGGCGGACGACATCGCCGTCATGTACGCCGGTCAGATCGTCGAGCAGACGAATGCCGAGGAGCTGTTCGACCACCCCGAGCATCCGTACACGGAGGCCCTGCTCGGCGCGCTGCCGCAGGTGGAGGACGAGAACGTCCGCCAGGGGAGGCTGACGGCGATCCCCGGCCGGCCGCCCGACCTCGTCGACCTGCCGGACGCGTGCCGGTTCGCGCCGCGATGCCCGTACGCGAGCCGCAACGACAGCTGCACGGCGAAGATGCCCGAGCTGCGCGAGCTCCGGCCGGGGCATCTCGTCCGCACCGCTCATCCGGCGAGCGAGCGGCAGGGCGCTCCCGTCCCGGCGGCGGCGCCATGAGCGCGAACACCGGTCCCCTCCTCGAGGTCAAGGACCTGCAGAAGTGGTTCCCCGTGCGCAAGGGGCTGCTGATCGAGCGAACCGTCGACTACGTCAAGGCGGTCGACGGCGTCTCGTTCGAGATTCCCGAGGGGCAGACGCTCGGGCTCGTTGGAGAGTCCGGCTCGGGGAAGTCGACGACCGGCTACTGCGTCCTGCAGCTGCTCAAGCCGACCGGCGGCTCGGTCCGGTTCATGGGGAAAGAGCTGACGACGATGGGGTCAGGCGACCTCCGCGAGATGCGGCGCGAGATGCAGATCGTGTTCCAGGATCCCTACTCGTCGCTCAACCCGCGGATGACGGTCGGCGGGATCGTCGCCGAGCCGCTCGCGGTGCACGGCATCGGCACGCGCCGCAGCCGCGACGCGCGCGTGCGCGACCTGCTCGAGACGGTCGGCTTCAACCCTGACTTCACGAACCGGTACCCGCACGAGTTCTCGGGCGGACAGCGGCAGCGCATCGGGATCGCGCGCGCGCTCGCGCTCAACCCACGTCTGATCATCTGCGACGAGCCGGTCTCGGCCCTCGACGTTTCCATCCAGGCGCAGATCCTCAACCTGCTGAAGGACCTCCAGCGCGACCTCGGGCTCGCGTACCTGTTCGTCGCGCACGACCTCGCGGTCGTCCGTGCGATGAGTGACCACATCGCGGTGATGAACAAGGGCGTGCTCGTCGAGACCGGCAAGGCGAACGACGTGTACACGAACCCGCGGGAGGACTACACGAAGGCGTTGCTCGCGGCCGTGCCGGTCCCCGACCCGCGGCGGATGCGGGAGCGCAAGCGCGAGCGCCGCAAGCTCGCGCACGCGGTCGCCGAAGGGCTCTAGAGGCTGGTGCTCGTCGCTGCCGCGCCCCCGGCGATGTGGCAGACGGCCGCGTCGATGCCGGAGCGCCGCAGCTACTTCGCCGCCGCGCAGATCGGCGGGAGCGTCTACGTCTCGGGCGGGATGGTCGGCGCGAGCGGGAAGTACGTGCTGCGGCTCGAGCGGTTCGACCCGGCACGGAACGCGTGGCGGCGCCTTCCCGACCAGCCGCAGCCGTCGCGCGCGGCGGCGGGCGCGGCGCTCGGCCGGACGCTCGTCGTCGCCGGCGGCCAGACGCCGCGCGGGGTGACGCGCCGGGTCGCGGCCTTCGACACCCGCACGCAGCGCTGGTCCTCGTGGCCGCCGCTGCCTGCGCCGCGTTACAACGCCGCCGCCGCGTCGCTCGGGGGCAAGGTCTACGTCGTCGGCGGCGTGCGCGGCATCGCCCCCGTCCGCTCGACGTTCGTGTACGACGGCCGCCGCTGGCGCGCAGGCCCGCCGCTGCCACAGGCGCTGCACACCGAGGCGCTCGTCCGCTTCCGCGGCGAGCTCTGGTCGATCGGCGGCATCGACACGGCAGGGGACGCGGTCCGTTCGGTGTGGATCTACTCGCCGCGCACGAACCGCTGGCGGCGCGGGCCGCGGCTGTCGGTACCGCTCGCGATGGTCGGGGCGACGGCGACCGCGACCGGCGTCTATGCGGTGTCGGAGACGGCGTTCGAGCGCTACCTGCCCGGTCGCGGCTGGCGGCTCGGGCCGCGCCTCGCCGTGCCGCGCCACGCGCTCGGCCTCTTCGCGGTCGACGGCCGCCTCTGGGCCGTCGGCGGCTGCGTCGTGCCGGAGCTCGCAGACTCGCGCGTCGTCGAGTCGCTGCGCTACTGAGCGGGCGGCGCGGTCGACTCGCGGACGATCAGCTGCGTCCGCAGCTCGACGTGCAGCGCCTCGATCCGCTGCCCCTCGATCAGCCGCTCGAGCAGGCTGACCGCCATCCGTCCCATCTCGGCGAGCGGCTGCCGGATCGTCGTCAGGGCGGGCGTCACGATCTCGGCCGCCTCGACGTCGTCGAAGCCGATCACCGAGAGCTGCTCGGGCACGCGGATGCCGCGCTCGCGCGCCGCCTGCAGCGCGCCGATTGCGAGGTTGTCGTTGAACGCGAAGATCGCGGTCGGCGGCTCATGCAGGTCGAAGAGCCGCCGAGCCGCGCGCATCCCCTGCTCGATCTCGAAGTTCGCCTCGACGACGAGCTCCGGCTCGGCGAGGATTCCGGCCGACCCGAGCGCCGCGTGGAAGCCGCGCAGCCGCTCCTCGCTCGCGATCCAGCTGCGCGGCCCCGTGATCGCCGCGATGCGACGGTGCCCCAGCGACAGCAGATGGTTGACGGCGAGGTCTGCGCCGGCCGAGTGCGCGGCCGACACGGCCGGGATCCGGTCGTTGAGCGGCAGCAGCGGGTCGACGACGACGAAGCGGTAGCCGTGCAGGAGCAGCGTCTCGAGCTCGTCCGCCGACTCCTGCGGCAGGATCAGGACGCCGCCGTCGGTCGTCCCGTGCATCATCCGCTCGAGCAGCGTCACCTCGCGGTCGTGCTCGTGCTGCGTCGGGCAGAGGACGAGTCGCATGTCGCGCTCGTAGAGGGCCTCGGCGGCGCCCGAGAGGATGAACGAGAAGTACGCCGGATGGACGAGCGGCACGGTCGCGCCGATCAGGCCGGTACGGCCCGCCGAGAGGCCGCGCGCCGTTCGGCTCGTCGTGTACCCGTGCTCGCGGACGACCCGCTGGACGAGCTCGCGCGTTTCCGGCGAGACGTCGTCGCGGCCGTTCATCACACGCGAGACGGTCGCGACCGAGACGCCCGCGAGGCTCGCGATCTCGCGAATCGTCACGCGCGGCCGCGCCGCGGTCTGACCGGTCGTGCTCACGGCCGTGATTGAAGCAGAGTTCCGACCGTTCCGGAACAGAGCAGGAAAATTTCCGGAACGATTTTACAAAGCGCGCTTGACTCACGTCGACGCACCCTGCTAGAACCGCGCCGGAACCGTTGCCGGAAACATCCGCCATCTGGATCGAAAGGACTGCACTGATGCGATTCCTCGCACGCTCCAGCCGCCGCCGCCTCGTCATGAGCGCCGCGGGGGCGGGCCTCGCAGCCTCGTTCGTCGCCGCGTTCGGAGCTGCGGCGGTCCCCACAGCCGCATCGGCGGCCGTCGACGCCGCAGGGGCCGCCACTGCGTCCCACAAATGCCTCGTCATGACCGGCTCGGGCGACCCGGCTTTCGTCAAGAACTTCAATCCGTACACCGCCACGGGCCTGCCGAGCGGTACCTTCGTCCAGGGCGCGATGTACGAGCCGCTCATCGTCACGGGCGAGGGCGGCCTGAAGCCGGTGCCGTGGCTCGCGCGCAGCTGGAAGTGGAGCAACGGCAACAAGACCCTGACGCTCTCGCTCGCCCGCGGCGTCAAGTGGTCGGACGGAAAGCCGCTCACGTCGGCCGACGTCGTCTACAGCCTGCTCGCCGGCAAGCAGGACCCCGTGATGGACCGCATCGGCATCACCGGGGCCGGCAACGAGGTCGTGTCCGTCAAGGCGAAGGGGTCGTACGGCGTCGCCATCACGCTCAACGCACCCGACTCGCAGTTCATCTCGTCCACGCTGAACCGGCAGTTCGTCGTCCCGAAGCACGTCTGGTCGAAGGTCGCGAAGCCCGCGACGTTCCTCAATCCGGCGCCGGTCGGCTCCGGCCCGTTCGACGTCATCTCGCGCTTCACCACGCAGGACTACGTCTTCAACAAGAACCCGCACTACTGGCAGGCCGGCAAGCCGAAGATCCCCTGCCTCGAGTACGTGCAGGCCTCCTCGAACGACGCGGCGCTCGCGCTCATCCAGAGCGGTGCCGCCGACTGGACGCACAACTTCGTCCCGAACGTCGCGAAGGCGTACGTCTCGAAGGACCCGAAGCACTTCCACGCGTTCTACGCGACGACCGCCTATCCGGTCTCGCTGACGTTCGACGACACGCAGTACCCGTACAGCATCCCGGCCTTCCGGAAGGCACTGAGCCTGGCGATCGACCGCAAGTCGATCTCGAAGCTCGGTGAGTACGGCTATGCGCCGCCGACCGACGCGATCGGCCTCAACGGCCTGTTCCCCAAGTGGGTCTCGGACAAGGGCATTCGCAACGACGCGAAGGCGCTCGCCGCATTCGACCCGAAGACCGCGAAGGCGATGCTCACGGGCGCCGGCTTCACGTACAAGGGCAACACGCTGATCGACCCGAAGGGCAACCCCGTCAAGCTCGACACGCACGTCATCTCGGGCTGGTCGGACTGGGTCGCGTCGAACCAGATCATCACGAAGAACCTCCAGGCGATCGGCATCGACTCGAACGTCGCACTCGAGCCCGACTGGGGCTCCTGGCAGCCGAACGCCATGTCGACGAAGAACCCGACGCTGCTCTGGCAGGGTGGCTCGCAGGGCTCGCCGTACGGCTACTTCTACGCCAACCTCTCGAAGAACGCGTTCATCCCCGCCGGTGAGGACGGCACGCCGACCGGCAACTGGGAGCACTTCTACGACCCGGCCGCGACGTCGCTGCTGAACCAGTGGAAGGCGACGCTCGATCCGAAGCAGCAGCAGCGGATCGCGACGTCACTCGAGAAGATCTGGCTGAAGGACATGCCGATCATCCCGCTGTTCATCGGCCCGCGCTGGTCGACGTACAGCACCCGGTACTTCCACTGTTACGACACGCCGAAGAACTTCTTCGGAGATCCGATCTTCACGACCTTCCCCGACAACATCCTCTCCTTCACCCGCATCTGCCCGGGCGGCCAGGCAGGCGCGTAGCCCCGATCTGGAAGTGACCCTCCAGAGAGCTGGGGCGGGAGCACCATTCCCGCCCCAGCTCGTTTTCCGGAGGGTCGCGTAGGCTCGGTCTCGCCCAACGCATGCGCTGGCTCATCCGTCGCCTCGGCTTCTACCTCTTCGCCACGTGGATGGCGCTGACGATCACGTTCCTGCTGCCGCGGCTGATGCCGGGCAGCCCGATCGCCGGCGTGCTGCAGCGCCTCAGTCCCGCCCAGATCCAGGCGAACCCCGGCATCGTCCACACGTACGAGCAACTGCTCGGCGGCGGCCACCAGTCGCTGCTCTCCGCGTACGGGCAGTACCTGCACCGCGTCGCGACGCTGAACTTCGGCATCTCGACGTCGAACTATCCGACGAAGGTGTCGGAGATCGTCGCCCGCACGATCCCCTATTCGCTCGTGCTCGTCGGGATCGCGTTCGTGCTCTCGTTCGTGCTCGGGACGGCGATCGGGATGGTCGCCGCCTGGCGGCGCGGCGGCAGCTTCGACTCGGTCTTCGTGCCGATCTTCATGGGCCTCGCCGCGTTCCCCGCGTACTTCACCGCGCTGCTGCTCATGTACTTCCTCGGCCTCAAGCTCGGCTGGTTCCCGATCCAGCACGCGTACGACAACGGCCTCTCGCCCGGCTTCAACTGGACCTTCATCTCGAGCGCGGTCAAGCATGGGTTCCTGCCCGCGCTCGTGATCGTGATCGCGTACGCGGGCGGCTGGGTGCTGAACATGCGCACCGTCATGATCAACACGATCGGCGAGGACTACGTGGCGATGGCCCGTGCGAAGGGTCTCCGCGACCGGCGGATCATGACGCGCTACGCCGCGCGCAACGCGATCCTGCCGCCGCTGAACGGCTTCGCCGCCCAGTTCGCGACGGCCGTCGGCGGGGTGATCTTCGTCGAGCTCGTGTTCAGCTATCCCGGCGCCGGCTACACGCTGCAGCAGGCGGCGCTCGGGAGCGACTACCCGTTGACGCAGGCGCTGCTGCTCGTCTTCGCGATCTGCCCGATCGTCGCGAACTTCCTGATGGACATCGTCAACCTCGTCCTCGACCCGCGGGTCCGCACCGCGTGATGGCGCAGATCCAGCCGAGTGCCCTCGAAGCGGCGCCGCTGCCGCCGGCCGCCGTCGTCGCGCCGGTCGCGAAGCGCCGCCGCGTCCACGTGCCCGCGTGGGTCGGTCTCGTCCTCCGCAACCCGAAGGGCCGTGCGGGCCTCGTCCTCTTCGGCGGGATGGTCGTGCTCGCGCTCGTCGCGCCGCTCGTGGCCGACCGGGCGTCGGCGACCGAGTTCAACATGCTCACGACGCGACAAGCGCCGTCGTGGCACCACCTGTTCGGCACGACCGACCAGGGCTCGGACGTCTGGGCTCAGGTCGTCTGGGGCGCGCGCCCGTCGCTGCTGCTCGGCTTCGGCGCCGGTGCGATCGCGACCGTCATCGCGACGACGCTCGGTGTCTTCGCCGCCTACGCGGGCGGCATCGTCGACGAGGCGATCAACGTCGTCACGAACGTCTTCTTCGTCATCCCGACCATTCCGCTGCTGATCGACGTCACCGCGTTCCTGCACACGCGCGGCCTGGTCGTGATGATGCTCATCATCGCCGGGACGCTCTGGGCGTTCGAGGCCCGGATCCTGCGCGGCCAGGCGCTGACGCTCAAGAACCGCGACTTCGTGCACGCGGCCAAGGTCGCGGGCGAGTCGACGCCGCGCATCGTCTTCGGCGAGCTGCTGCCGAACATGGTCAGCCGGATCGCGGCCGCGTTCGTGCTCGTCTTCTACGTCGCGATCCTCGTCGACGCGGGGCTCGAGTTCCTCGGTCTCGGCGACATGCAGACGGCGAGCTGGGGCGTCGCGCTGTACTGGGCCACGGTCAACTCGAGCGTCCTGCAGGGCGAGTGGTGGTCGTTCCTCTTCCCCGGCCTCGCGATCGGC
>JAICLU010000170.1 GCA_025925195.1 Thermoleophilia bacterium | reverse complement strand
TTCGGATTCGCGCGCGACACGCCGGCCACGCCTGCCGCACAGGAGCGCTTCTGCGCGTACGCCCGCCGCGCCCTGCGCCTCGTCCCGGATGCACGGGCAGTCGTCGTCTGGAACGAGGCGAACTCGCCGACGTACTGGAGCAGGACGCCGCCGCAGTACGAGACGCTGCTCGCCCGGTGCTACGACGCACTGCACCGGAGCGGGCTCACCGTGCTCGACTCGACAACGTCGGGACATGCGCCCGAGGCGTTCCTGACCGCGGTCGCGCGCGCCTACCGCGCGAGCGGGCGCACGAGGCCGCTCGTCGACGCGTTCGGCCACAACCCGTATCCGAAGTCCGCGGCCGAGTCGCCCGGGGCGACCCATCCGGTCGGATTCGTCGGCGAGGGCGACTACGCGCGCCTGCGGCGCGTCCTGCGGCCGTTCGGCGAGCCGGACGTCTGGTACCTCGAAGACGGCTACCAGACGACGGTGCCGCCGAGGCTTCGCCGGCGGTACGACGGCCGCGAGACGGTCGCGACGATCGATGCCGACACACAGGCGGAGCGGCTGCGGGCCGCGATCTCGCTCGCAGCGTGCCAGCCGCACGTCCGCGCCTTCTTCAACTTCGAGCTCGTCGACGAGACGAGGCTCGCAGGCTGGCAGTCCGGCCTCGTCTGGCGCGGCGTCCACCGGAAGCCCGCGGCGGCGGCGTTCGCCGCCGCGCCCCGCCGGTGCCCGTAGGCTTCGGCCGATGTGCGGGATCTGTGGAATTGCCGGCGACGCGAGCCGCGAACGGCTCGAGTCGATGCTCGCGACGCTCGTCCATCGCGGCCCCGACAGCGGCGGCTCCCACGTCGACGGCCCGGTCGCGCTCGGCGCGCGCCGCCTGTCGATCATCGACCTCGCCGGCGGCGACCAGCCGATCGCGAACGAGGACGGCAGCTGCGTCGTCGTGCAGAACGGCGAGATCTACAACTACCCCGAGCTGCGCCGCGACCTCGAGCGCCGCGGCCACGCGTTCCGCACGAACTGCGATACAGAGGTCCACCTCCATCTGTACGAGGAGTACGGCGTCGACTACCCCGAGCTGCTGCGAGGGATGTTCGCGGTTGCTCTCTGGGACGGGGCGCGCCGCCGGCTCGTGCTCGCCCGCGACCCTCACGGCATCAAGCCGCTCTACTACCGCGACGTCGCCGGCACGCTCGAGTTCGCGTCCGAGCTGCGCGCGCTGCCGCGCGGCGAGATCGACCTCGACGCGCTCGAGGCGTTCCTCGCCTTCAACTCGATCCCGGCGCCGTACTCGATTTTCCGCGACGTCCGGAAGCTGCCCGCCGGCCATGTTCTCGTCCGCGAGGAGAGCGGCAGCGTGTCGCTGACTCGCTATTCCCGGCCCGGCCCGCTCGCCGTGCGAGACGACGACGACGAGGCCGAGCTCGTCGAGGAGCTCCGCGCGCGGCTGCGCGACTCCGTGCGCGCACACCTGCTCGCGGACGTCCCCGTCGGCGTGCTGCTCTCCGGCGGCGTCGACTCGGCCGTGCTCGCGGCGCTCGCCGCGCAGGAGACGAGCGACGCGGTGCACACGTTCACGATCGGCTTCGAGGAGCGGAGCTTCGACGAGCGCGCCGACGCCCGGCTCGTCGCCGAGCGCTACGGCACCGACCACCACGAGCTGCTCGTGCGGCCCGAGCCGCAGCTCCTGCTCGAGACCCTGGCCGACGTGTTCGACGAGCCGTTTGCCGACTCGTCGGCGTTGCCCACGTATCTCGTGTCGCAGCTCGCCGCGGAGCACGTGAAAGTGGCGCTGTCGGGCGAGGGCGGCGACGAGCTCTTCGGGGGCTACTACACGTACGCGGCCGACCTGCTGGCGGAGCGCTTCGGCGGCCTCGCCGGTCTCGCCCGCCCGCTCGTCGAGCGGCTGCCGACCTCGACCGCGCGCGCGAGCTTCGACTACAAGGCCAAGCGCTTCGTCCGCGCCGCGCACCTGCCGCCGCTCGAGCGCCATCACGGCTGGAAGGAGATTTTCGCGCCCGGCCTGCGGGCCGAGCTGCGCGGGACGGCGAGCTCGTTCGACCCCGTCGACGTCTACCGCGCCCGGTATGCGGAGACGGCAGGCGCACCGGAGCTGGCGCGCCTGCAAGATGTCGACTTCGGCATCTACCTCGTCGACGACCTGCTCGTGAAGACCGACCGCGCGTCGATGGCGAACTCGCTCGAGGCGCGTGTGCCGTTCCTCGACTCGGTGGTCGCGAATTTTGCGTTTTCGCTGCCGACGAAGCACAAGGTGCGCGGCCTCTCGAAGAAAGTGCTGCTGCGCAAGGCGGCCGAACCGCTGCTGCCGCGCGAGGTCGTGCACGGACGAAAGCGTGGCTTCTCGATCCCGGCCGCGGCCTGGCTGCGCGGCGAGCTGCAGCCGTTCGCGCGCGCGACGCTCTCACCCGAGACACTGCGCCGTCAGGGTTTCTTCGATCCGGCCGTCGTCACACGCCTGATCGACGAGCACGCGAACGGCGTCGAGGACCGCAGCCGTCAGCTCTGGGGTTTGCTGGCCTTCACGCTCTGGCACGAGCGGCACGTGGAGAACGATCCCCCGCTGTTGCGGTCGGCGCGCATGGACGCGCTCCTCGTCTGATGCGCGTGTGGATCGACATGACGGCGAGCGCCCACGTGCTCGTGTTCAGGCCGCTGATCGACATCCTGCGCGGCCGTGGCGACGAGGTCGAGATCACCGCCCGCGACTATGCGCAGACGCTGCAGCTGCTCGAGCTGCACGGCCTGACCGCGGACGTCGTCGGCAAGCACGGCGGCCGGTCACGCCTGCAGAAGGCGCGGCAGATGACACACCGGCTCGGCGCGCTCAAGAAGTGGGCGAAGGGCCGCGACTTCGACGTCGCGCTCGCGCACGGGTCACACGAGCTGACGATGACGGCGCGGCGCCTCGGGATCCCGAGCTCGACCACGTTCGACTACGAGTTCGCGACGCTCCAGCACCAGCTCGGCTGCCGCGCTGCGACGAAGGTCGTCGTGCCCGAGTCGATCCCGCCCGAGCGGCTCGCCCCCTACGGCGCGAAGCCGCCGAAGCTCGTCCAGTACCCGGGTCTCAAGGAGGAGTACTACCTGTCGGACTTCGAGCCCGACCGGTCGCTGCTCGAGCGGTTCGCGATCGAACCGGATCGCGTGCTCGTCGTGCTGCGACCGCCGCCGGACGTGTCCCTCTACCACCGCCACTCGAACCCGCTCTTCCCCATGACGCTCGACCATCTCGGACGGCTGGCAGATGTACATGCGTTCGTTCTGCCGAGAACGACCGAGCAGCGGGAATACGTCCGCGAGCTCGACCTGCCGTCGGTGATCCTCCCCGAGGAAGCCGTCGACGCCCAGAGCCTGATCGCGCTCGCCGACGTCGTCGTCTCGGCCGGCGGCACGATGAATCGCGAGGCGGCGGCGCTCGGCGTGCCGGTCTACACGACGTACGGCGGCCGGCTCGGCGGCGTCGACGAGGAGCTGATCCGCGAGGGCCGGCTCAAGCCGCTCACCGACCCGCGCGCGCTCGACCTCCGCAAGCGGGCGGCGGGACCCGCGGGAGACCGCGTGCGGCGCGAGCCGCAGCTGATGCTCGACCTGCTGCTCAGCGCAATGCCGTAGCAGCGGCGACGAGCGCGTCGCGTGCCACCCACGTCAGCGCGCCGCCGACGCTGACGCGCTGGGCGCCCGCTTCGAAGATCTCCGGCACGGTCAGGTCGCCGAGCCGGAGGACGTTCACGGGCTTCGACACCGCCCGGCACACGGCCCGGATCTGCTCGACGGTGCGAAGGCCCGGCGCGTAGAGGCAATCGGCGCCCGCGGCCTCGTATGCCTGGAGCCGCGTGATCGTGTCGTCGAGATCGTCGACGCCGTGGATGTGGTTCTCGGCGCGGCCGACGAGCACGAACGGATGCGGCAGCGAACGAGCGGCCTCCACCGCGACGCGCAACCGGTCGACCGCCTCGTCGAGCGGATAGAGCCGCTTGCCGTCCCAGTCCTCGATCGACGCGCCGACCGCCCCCGCCTCGGCGACACGGCCGATCGCGTCGTGGTGGTTCTCGAGGTCGACCGCGAGCGGGATCGACGTCGCGGCGGCGAGCGCACGCACGTGCTCGACGACCTCGTCGAGCGTCGCCTCGCCGTCCTCCTTGCCGAGCGTCCACGCGAAGCCCGAGCTCGTCGTGGTGATCGCAGGGAAGCCGAGTTTCTGCAGCTCGAGGGCCGAGCCGACGTCCCACGGGTTCGGGATGACGAACGGCGCACCGGCGTGGAGCGCAGCGAACGCCTCGGCCTTCTCACGCTGCCCCGACTCAGGCGGCGAGGACACGCAACACCTCCTCGCCGTACCGCTCGAGCTTCGCCGGGCCGACGCCTGCGACGCAGGCAAGGTCCGCGAGCGTCCGGGGCTGTCGGTCGGCGATCTCGGACAGCGTCGCGTTGTTGAACACGACGTACGCCGGCACCTCGTCCTGACGCGCCCGCTCGAGACGCCAGGCCTTGAGTGCGTCGAACACCGGCCCACCGACGGCGGCCGCGACCGGCGCGCGCGCCTTCGACACGCCGAGCTCTGCGAGGAACCGCGACGGCTTCCCCGTCCACGAGAGAACAAGATGCTTGCGCGCACGCGTGATGCCGACGTAGAGCAGCCGCCGCTCCTCGTCGACGTCGCCGCGGCGGATCGGCAGCTCGCCCTCGTCGAGCCGTGGCAGGAAGACCGCGTCGAACTCGAGCCCCTTCGCACGGTGCAGCGTCAGCAGATGGACGCCACGTCCCGCGCTCGCGCCGAACCGCTCGTGCAGCGACGCCGCGAACTCCGGCGGCGTGCCGTCGAATGCGGACGCCAGCCGGACGAGCCGTGCGAGGTCGGCCTGCCGCGTCTGCTCGCGTTCGCCGAGCTTG
>JAICLU010000003.1 GCA_025925195.1 Thermoleophilia bacterium | reverse complement strand
ATCTCGCCGCTGCCCGACATGACGACGAGGAACTCGTCGCAGTTCGGGTGCGCGTGCTTCTCGTGCCGCGCTCCCGGCGGCAGCACTGTCCGCCCGACGACGAGCTGCTCCGAGGCGGCGGCGCGCGCGTCGATCAGGAACTGCACCTGCATGTCGATCCAGCCCTCGTCCTCGCGCAGGCCCTGCTCGAGGGGGACGTCGCCGATCGTCGTGCGGTAGGGCTTCATGCGGCTCCCCCCATTCGTCGGAACACGTCGTAGACCGCGATCCACTCCTGGTCGCCCAGACCTGCGGCGCGACAGACGGTCAGGAACTCGTTCGCGAGTGACGCGAACGGAAGCGGCGCGCCGAGCTCGCGGCCGAGCGCGAGCCCGAGCTGCTGGTCCTTCTGCTGCAGCGCCGCGTCGGCGAACGGCGTTTCCGGCCGTCCGCCCTCGAGGACCATCGGTCCGCGGTACTGGAGCATCGGCGAGGCGATGACGCTCTTCAGCACCGCGTCCACCGCCGCCTCACGCGGGATGCCGGCGTTCTCGGCCATCGCGACCGACTCGCAGAACGACATCCCCTGCACGACGAGCGAGAGGTTGATCGCCATCTTCATCAGCAGGGCGTTGCCCTGTGCGCCGAGATACGTGACCTTCGGCCCGATGTCGAGGAGCAACGGCTCGACGCGCTCGAAGACGGCGCGGTCGCCGCCGACCATGATCGACAGCTGCCCCGCCGCCAGCGTGGTCAGCGAGCCGCTGACGGGCGCGTCGAGGAACGACGCGCCGGCCGGCACCCGCGCGGCGAGCGCGCGGCTCTGGTCCGGTGCGATCGTCGACATGTCGAGCCAGATCGAGTCGCTTCGCAGCCCGTCGACGAGCTCGTCCGCGACCGCTTCGAGGGCCCGCGCGTCGGTCAGCATCGTGAACACGACGTCGCTCTCGGCCGCGGCGTCGCCCGGCGACCCGGCGCGGCGCATCCCCTCGGCGACGAGCGCGTCTGCCTTCGCCGGCGTCCGGTTCCAGCCCGTGACGTCGTGCCCCGCTGCGAGGAGGCGGCGGACGATGCCGCTCCCCATCGCACCGAGGCCGACGAAGCCGACGTTCACGACCGCAGCCTGCCTCGCAGCGCCGACAGCGCGCGCAGCTCCTCGACCTGCAGCAGGCGGCACGCGATCAGATATGCGGCGACCGCGGTGCCGAGCGCGACGCCGACCGAGGCGACCTGCGCGGGGAACGACCGGCCGAGAGCGCCGTCGAGCGCCCGCCAGATGACGAGCGCGATCCCGCCTGCTAGTGCCGACGCGACCGCGACGCGGGCGACGGTCGAGGCGATCGCGCCGCCGTCGATGCGACCGAGCCGGCGGCGCAGCAGCACGAACAGCACCCAGGTTCCCGCGATGTTGCAGATCGCGGTCGACAGCGGAATCCCCCAGACGCCGAAGCGGTAGAAGACGGCGTCGAGCAGCGCGTTCAGGAACAGGTTGCCGAGCGCGATCGAGGTCGGGATCCAGTTCGACTGCAGGCTGAAGAACGCCCGGTTCAGCATCAGCATCGCGCCGTTGAAGACGAGGCCGGCGCTGAACGCGGCGAGCGCATCCGCGACGACCGGCGTCGCCGAGGGATGAAACTGGCCGCGCTGGTAGAGCAGCCGGATGATCGGCTCCGCGAGCAGCGCGCTGACGACCGCGGCCGGAATGAGCAGGAAGGCGATCTGCCGGATGCCGCTGCTGACGGTGCGGCGGAACGAGTCCATGTCGTTGCGCGCCGCGAAGCGCGACAGCGACGGGAAGAGCACGGTGGCGATCGCCACCGAGAACATCCCCTGCGGGAGCATGTAGACGAGAAACGCCTTCTGGATGGCGGTCGGTGCGAGGTTCGGATCGATCAGTCTCGACGCGAAGAACGTGTCGATGACGGCGTTGACGTTGATCAGGCCGAGGCCGAGCGTCACCGGCACCATCAGCTTGAAGACGCGCGCCACGGCCGGGTCGCGCCAGTCGAGCACGAGCTGCAGCCGGCCGTCGCGCCCCCGCAGCCAGGGCATCGGCAGGAAGACCTGGATGAACGTGGCGCCGAGAATCGCGCCGGCGTACACGTAGAGCTTGCCGCTCGACGAGCTCGTCTGCGGGACGCCGATCGCGAGGCCGGCGATGATCGCGATGTTCCAGAAGACCGGCGAGATCGCCGGCACCGTGAAGTGGTCGTAGCTGTTCAGGATCCCGACGACGATCCCGGACACGCCGAGCAGCGCCACGATCGGGAAGAGCACGCGCGAGAGCCCGACGGCGAGCGCCTTGTCGTGGCCGGGGTCGCCGAAGATCCCGATCACCCACGGCGACACGAGGATGAAGAGCGCCGTCAGCGCGGTGAGGCCGAGCAGCATCAGCCAGAAGAGCGTCGACGCGACGCGCCAGGCGCGCTTGCGCTCGCCCTTCTCGAGCAGCTCGCTGAAGACCGGGACGAACGCGGACGAGAGCGCCGCGTCGGCGACGAGCGCCCGGACCAGGTTCGGGATCTGGAATGCGACGGTGAACGCGTTGATGCGGCCGTTGACGCCGAAGTAGTAGGACGCGACGACCTCCCTGACGAGGCCGAGCACGCGCGAGAGCGCGGTCGCGGCGCCGAAGATCGCGGTCGAGACTGCGAGGCGCCGCCCGCCCGCCTCGGGCTCGCCCCTCCGCGGCTGCGCCGCATCGGCGGGCGGGATGACCATCGTGTCGGCCGTCGAGAGCTGGTCGGTCTCGAGCGCCTCCCGCCGCTCCGCCTCCTCGCGCAGGCGGGAGGGACGGATGATCATCGTCGGCTGCTCCGACAGGTCGGTCAGGAGCGGCCAGCCGCCGGTGTCCGAACCGACCGGGTCGGAGCGCTCGAAGAGCGGCTGCTTGCCCTGCTCCTTGCGGCGCCGGTCGCGCTCGAGCCGGCGTAGCTCCCGCTCGCGGTCGGCGTCCACGCCGCGGAGCCTATGTCAGGGACGGGCCGGAGCCTGCTACCATCCGGCCGCCCGCAAAAGCGGGCGTTTCTACGCCGAACATGCCGAACATCAGACAACAGGAGAAGCGCGTCCGCCAGTCGGCGCAGCAGCGGGTCGAGAACCTGCGCTGGCGCTCGACCGCGAAGACGCTCATGCGCAACCTCCGCCAGGCCGCCGACTCCGGCGATGCGGCGCAGGTCGGCGAACGCCATCGTGAGCTCGTCCGCTGGGTCGACAAGGCTGCCGCGCGCGGCGCCCTCCACAAGAACACCGCCGCCCGCCGCAAGGCGCAGGCCGCTCGCCTCGTTGCGGGCGAGCGCGACGCCTAGTTCGAAGCCGCGCCGCGCGTCACGTCGACGAGCGCCCGCTCGAGCTCGAGGTCGACCGGCAGCCGCGAGCCGCCCTTCGACGCTGCGTCGAGCTCCGCCAGCCGGACGATCGCATCCGCCAGTTCCTCGGCCGAGAAGTTCGCAGCCTGGGCGAACGCCTTCTCGGCGACGAACGGGTGCATCTTGAGCATCCCCGCTGCATCGCGCGGGCGGACGCCCTGCTCGGCGAGCTTCTGACAGCGCCGCACGCGGCCGACGTGGCCGACCATCGACGACACGAGCCGCATCAGCTCGCCGGAGCGCGGCCGGTGCGACCGCTCGAGCAGGTCTTCCGTCGAACGCAGCGTCGCGCCGACGTCGCGCCGGCCCCAGGCGTCGGTCACGGCGAAGATCGCCGTCTCGCCACGTCCGGCCGTCAGCTTCTGGACGTCGTCGAGCGTGACGACGTCGCCGTTCGCCCACGTGGAGAGCTTGTCGATCTCGCTCTGCAGCGCCTCGAGGTCGTCGCCGACGAGCTCGACGAGCGCGCGGCAGGCGTCGGGGTCGGCGCGGCCGCCGTAGCGGCCGAACTGCTCGCCGACCCACTCCGGCAGCTTCCGCTTCGGCACCTCGTACGCAAGCACCTGCCCGACCTTCGCGACCGCCTTCGCGAGCGCGGAGTCGGACTTGATCTCCTCCGCGACGAGCGCGAGCACCGTCTCCGGCGACGGCGCAGCGATGTACGCGGTCAGCTCCTTGACGTCGGGGGCCTTCCACCGGTCGGCGTCGTCGACGATCACGAGGCGGCCGTCGCCGCCGCCGAACAGACCCATCGCGTTGCACGAGGCGACGACGTCTGCCGCGCTCGCCTCGCGCGCGCTCAGATGGTCGGTCGAGTCGTCGCCGAACCGGTCACGTAGCCGGCGCACCGCGCGCGCGATCTTCGGGCGGTCGGTCCCGGTCAGCAGGTAGACCGGCTTCAGCTCGCTCGGCACGCGTCCAAGCATAGGCCGCTGCCAGGAGCGCACCCGCAGCGAGCGCAGCCGCGGCGGCGGGCGACCGGATCTGCGCGCCGGGCAGGCCGCCGAAGAAGCGCGCGCACCCGGCGAGGTAGGCGGCGAGCAGCCCGTTCAGGTGCGCGAGCGGCACGCCGAGCGGCGGCAGAAGCGCCGCGAGGAGCGCCAGCACGAGCATCGGCCCGACGACGGGCGCTGCCGCGACGTTCGCCGGCACCGTCAGCAGCGGGATCTGGTGGAAGTGCGCCCACGAGATCGGCGCCGTCACGATCCCGCACGGCGTCGAGACCGCGATCGCCTCGCGGACGTAGCGCGGAAGCGGATACCCCTCGAGCCACGCGCTGAGCCGCGGCGTGGCGACGAAGATGGCGACGACGGCGGCGAACGACAGCTGGAACCCGGGGTCGAGCAGCGTCAACGGGTTCCACGCCAGGAGCGACGCCGCTGCGAGGAGCAGCGCGTACAGCCGATCGCGCTCGCGGCCGCTCAGCCAGGCGAGACAGCCGAGGGCGCCGGCGATCCCGGCGCGCAGCACGGACGGCTGCGGCCCGACGGCCAGGACGTAGCCGCCGATCGCAGCGAGCGCTGCAGCCTCGGCGACGAGCCGGGAGAGCCCGAGCGCCAACGCGAGCACGGTGGCACCGGACGCGACGACGATCACGTTGCCGCCGCTGACCGCAAGCAGGTGATAGAGACCGGAGGCCCGGAACCGGGCGCGGAGCGTGTCGCTCAGCCCCTGGTCCTCGCCGAGCACCACCCCTTCGAGGACAGCGCGCCGCTCTCCCGCCAGGCCGGGAACGGAGGTGCGCGCGAGCCAGCCGTGCAGGCGGTCGGCGAGCGTCCCGCGCGCGCCGATGCGACGCCAGACGCCCGCCCGCAGCACGACATGAATGCCGTGCAGGCGCAGCCAGGCGCGCTGATCGCCCGGATCGCGAAGCGTCCCCAGCACCTGCAGACGGGAGCCCTGCGGCGGCGCGCGGCCCAGCGGTAGCTCGAGGAGGACGACCTCGCGCACCCGCGCGCTGCCCCAGCGCCGGACGAGTGCCCGGACGCGGACGTCGTACGCGCTCGTGCGCGCAGGCTCCTGCGTCTCGACGACGGCACGCTCGGCCGTGCCGATCCGCGACGCGAGGACGCTTCTGTCGAGCGTGCGGAGGCGCTCGCCGCCCCACCACCAGCCGCCGACGGCGAGCAGGACGGCGAGGGCGATCGGCGGCCGCAGCGTCAGAGCGACGGCGACCACGACCGCCGCCGGCAGAACCGAGGCGCGCACGAGCAGCGCCGCGGCACAGCCGATGGAAAGCGCAGCCGGCACCGCGTAGGCGGGCCGCAGTCGAGTCACGGCGGCACCACGAGACCCTTCAGCTGGGCGATCCGCGACGGGCCGATACCGGGCACTGCGTCGAGCTCGGCGAGCGAATGGAAGGCGCCGTGCTGCTGGCGGTACGCGACGATCTTCTCGGCGGTCGTCGGCCCGATCCCCGGCAGCGTGTCGAGCTGCTCCGGCGTCGCGCTGTTCAGGTCGACGGGCGCAGACGGCGAGGACCCCGACCCGGACGCGGCACCCACGGCGGCGGCTCCCCGCACGGGCACGACGATCTGCTCGCCGTCGGCGACCGGTGCCGCGAGGTTCACGGCGTCGAGATCGGCCCGCGCCGTCGCGCCGCCGGCCGCGGCGAGCGCGTCGTCGACGCGCAGACCCGTGACGAGCCGGTAGAGCCCGGGGCGGCGCACCGCGCCTGCGACGTCCACGACGAGTCGCGGAGCGGCACGCGCCGCCGGGCCGTGCCCCTGCCCCTGCCCAGGGGCGGGGGCAGAGGCGACGCGCAGCGGAGGGGTGGCCGCGCGTGCGGCGCCGCGGTGCACGAGCCGCGGTACGCCGAGGACGAGCACGCCGAGCACGACGAGCGCGACGGCCAGCAGTCGTCGCCGCTCGGGCGTCAGGGAGGCGAGCCAGTCCATGAAGGAAGCTTCGCGGTCGAACCCTCACAGGAGTGTCACGACTTCCGCGAGGAATCCCGACAAGAGCGACGTGGCCTTCCTGCGGCTCCACCTCCTCTCGGGCCTGCTCGTCGTGGCGGCTGTCGGCGCATCGGGCCTCATCTTCGCCGTGTCACGACCGCAGTACCGCCCGGCGGTCATGCCGTCGCCGCCGAACGACCTCCCGTACACGCGGGCGCTCTACACGGCGCAGGACGTGCGGCGGGCGTTCGCGCCGCTCGAGCTCGTCCGCCGGTCGCGGCTGCCGGTGATGACCGACTTCAGCGACCGCAGCCTGCGCGTCGAGGTGACCGTCTTCGGCGATCCCGCCAAGGTGAAGGCGATGGGATCGTTCGAGTACAGGCTCGGCGCGCACGGACGGTTCGTCCGCTATCCGCGAACGTGCGACAACGGCGCCCGCAACGCCGCGCGCTGGCGCGGGAACGTCCGCGCGATCGTCCGGTGCGGCGACGGTGCCGATGCCGCGCTCCGACGTGTCGCGGCCGCGCTCGGCAGGCTCTAACCGACGACGAAGTTCACGAGCTTGCGCGGGACGACGATCGTCCTCCGCACGGTCGCGCCGTCGAGGTGCGTCTGCACCTTCTCGGACGCGGTCGCCCGTGCCACCAGCTCCTCCTCCGACAGGCCGGCATCGACCTCGAAGCGGTCCCGCACCTTGCCGTTGACCTGCACGACGAGCTCGAACGTGTCGCGTGTCAGCTGCGGCTCGTCGGCGACCGGCCAGGGCGCCTCCCACAGCTTCTCGTGCCCGAGCGCGACCCACAGCTCCTCCGCGATGTGCGGCGCGTACGGCTGGATCAGCGACACGGCGGTCTCGGCGGCGAACCGCGCAGCCGGATCGGAAGCGCCCGCACGCGACAGCTCGTTGAGCAGCTCGATCACCGCGGAGATCGCGGTATGGAAGGACTGGCGGCGACCGAGGTCGTCGGTCACCTTCGCGATCGTCTGATGCGCCTTGCGCGACAGCTCGTTCACGGGCGGTGTGTCGCGCGACGACGACGCCGCGACCTCGTTGACGATCCGCCACAGGCGGCGCGTGAAGCGCAGCATCCCCTCGACGCCTTCGTCCGTCCACTCCATGTCCTCGGTCGCAGGCCCGAGGTGGAGGATGTTCAAGCGCGAGACATCGGCGCCGTACTCGTCGAGCAGCTGCTCGGGGCCGATGACGTTGCCCTTCGACTTCGACATCTTCGTCCCGCCGAGGTTCACCCAGCCGTTCGTGAAGAACGCGCGGAACGGCTCGCGGAACCCGATGTGCCCGAGATCGGCGAGCGCCTTGATGACGACGCGCGCATAGATCATGTGCATCGTCGTGTGGTCGATGCCGCCGATGTACTGGTCGACCGGGTTCCAGTAGTCGGCCAGCTCCTGCCGCCACGGCATGTCAGCGTTCTTCGGATCGGTGTAGCGCAGGAAGTACCACGACGAGTCGATGAACGTGTCCATCGTCTCGGGCTCGCGCTTCGCCCGTGCGCCGCACTGCGGGCAGTCGACGTTCATGAACGACTCGTGCGCGGCGAGCGGCGCGACGCCGCGCGGCCGGAAGTCCTCGAGGTCGAGCGGCAGCAGCACCGGCAGGTCCTCGTACGGGACGGGGACGGTGCCGCACGTGTCGCAATAGACGATCGGGATCGGCGACCCCCAGTACCGCTGCCGCGAGAAGCCCCAGTCGCGCAGGCGGTACGAGATCGTCTCCTTCGCGCGGCCGCGCTCGGCGAGCCACGCGACGATCGCCTTCTTCGCGTCCTCGAACGGCAGCCCGGTGAACTGCGCGGAGTCGATCAGCTTCCCGTCCTCGTCGATCACGGGGACGATCGGCAGGTCGAACGTCTCCGCGAACTCGCGGTCGCGGTCGTCGTGCGCGGGCACGGCCATGATCGCGCCGGTGCCGTAGTCCATCAACACGTAGTCGGCGACCCAGATCGGGATGCGCGCCTCGGTGACCGGGTTCGTCGCGAAGAAGCCGGTGAAGACGCCGGTCTTCTCCTCGGCCGCCATGCGCTCCTCGCCGCGCTTCGCGGCGGCGCGGCGCACGTACGCGCGGATCTCCTCGCCGTTCGGCGACCGCTCGGAGAGCGTCTCGACAAGCGGATGCTCCGGTGCGACGACGAAGAACGTCGCGCCGTACAGCGTGTCGGGTCGCGTGGTGAAGACGGCGACATCGTCCTCCAATTCGTCGATGCGGAACTGGATCTCGGCGCCTTCCGAGCGGCCGATCCAGTTGCGCTGCATCGTCTTGATCTTCTCCGCCCAGTCGAGCTCGTCGAGGCCGTCGAGCAGCTCCTGCGCGTACGCCGTCTGGCGGACGAACCACTGCTCGAGATTCTTCGCCTCGACCTCGGCGCCGCAGTACTCGCACCGACCGTCGTGCACCTGCTCGTTCGCGAGCACGACCTGATCCTGCGGGCACCACTTGACCGGCGAGCCCTTGCGATAGATCAGCCCGGCCTCGTACAGCTGCAGGAAGAGCCACTGATCCCAGACGTAGTACGTCGGCTGGTGCGCGGAGATCAGGCGCGACCAGTCGAACGCCCAGCCCATCCGGCGCATCGACTGCGTGATCGTCTCGATGTTCCGCTCGACGATGTCGCGCGGGTGCCCACCCTCGCGGATCGCCGCGTTCTCGGCCGGCAGCCCGAACGAGTCGAAGCCGATCGGGTGCAGCACCTCCATCCCCTGCCGCTTGCGGAACCGCGTCAGGACGTCGCCGACCGTGTAGACGAGCACGTGGCCCATGTGCAGCGTCCCCGACGGGTACGGCCACATCGCGACGACGTAGCTCTTCGGCTTCGTCGGATCGGGCTCGCCGACGAGCGCGGCCCCCGCGTCGTCCCAGACGCGCTGCCACTTCGCCTCGATCTCGTGAACGTCGTAGTCGGCCATAGAAAATGAAAAGACCTCCACGACGGGAGGCCAAGGGAAGCCACGGGTGGCGGCTTCCTAGCGGGTGGTAAGCAGCTCCTTCATCGGGAACCGGATACTAGCAAGGTGCAGGAGATCCTTCCTCTCAGCGCGCGGATCGACGGCGGCCGCCTGTCGGTCGGCGGCATCGACGCCGAGGCGCTCGCCGCAGAGCACGGCACGCCGCTGCTCGTCTACTGCGAGGAGACGATCCGCGCGCAGGCGCGGGCGTACGCGAAGGCGGCGCCCGGCGCGCTCGTCGTCTACGGGACGAAGGCCTTCGCGAACGTCGCCGTCCTGCGCGTCCTCGCCGAGGAAGGCGTCGGCGCCGACGTCTCGACGCTCGGCGAGCTCGCGTTCGCGCAGGCGGCAGGCATCGCCGGTCAGCGCATCCTCTTCCACGGCAACAACAAGTCGGACGAGGAGCTCCGGGCGGCGGCCGAGACCGGCGCGACCGTCGTCCTCGACGCGGCCGACGAGCCCGAGCGCGCAGCCGCGCAGGGCGTGCGGCAGGTGCTAGTGCGGCTGACGCCGGGCGTTGACGCCCACACCCACCAGTCGATCCGCACCGCGCACGACGAGTCGAAGTTCGGCCTGCCGCCCGAGCGGGCGCTCGCCGTCATCGCGGACGCCCGCGAGCGCGGCCTCGACGTCGCGGGCGTCCACTTCCACGTCGGCTCGCAGCTCGCGCGCGTCGACGAGAGCGTGCTCGCCGTCCAGCGCCTGCTCGCCTTCTGCGAGCGCGCCGAGGACGAGCTCGGGTGGCGGCCGCGGACGCTGGACATCGGCGGCGGGCTGGGCATCCGCTACACGCGCGACGAGCACGTGCCCGAGATCGACGCGTTCGTGGAGCCGCTCGTCGCGGCGCTGCCCGGCGACGTGCAGGTGATCCTCGAGCCGGGCCGCTCGCTCGTCGGCCGCGCCGGCGTCACGCTCTACCGCGTCGGCGTCGTGAAGGACAGCGGCGGCGTGACGTACGTCGCGATCGACGGCGGCATGTCGGACAATCCGCGGCCGCAGCTGTACGGCGCGCGCTACGAGGCGCTGCTCGCGAACCGGGCCGCCGAGCTGCCGGACGGGATCTTCCGCGTCGCCGGCAAGCACTGCGAGTCGGGCGACGTCCTGATCCAGGCCGCCGAGCTGCCGCACCCGCGCCGCGGCGACCTGCTCGCCGTGCCGGCGACCGGCGCGTACACGCTCGCCATGGGCTCGACGTACAACGGCGTCCCGCGACCCGCAGTCGTCCTCGTGCGCGACGGCGCGGCGCGGTTGATCCGCAGCCGGGAAGCCGTGGACGACCTGCTGCGTTACGAGGAGGGATGAGCGATCACTCGATCCTGATCTGGTCGGACTACATCTGACCGTTCTGCCGGCTCGGCCAGAAGACGGCCGAGACGCTGCGGAGCCGGTACGGCGCCGAGATCACCTTCCTGCCCTTCGACCTGCACCCCGAGTATCCGCCGGAGGGGATCCCGCGCGCGCAGCTCCACGCGCGCTACGGCGAGGCCATGCACGACCGGCTCAGGGCGAGCTTCGCGGCGAACGGGCTCGTGTACGCGCCGCCCGAGAACGTCGTCCCGAACACGCAGCTCGCGCTGCGCGTGACCGAGCTCGCGCGCGACCGCGACGTCCACGAGGCCGTCCACGACCGGCTGATGGACGCGTACTGGGCCGAGGGTCGCAACATCGGCGACGCCGACGAGCTGCGCGCACTCGCAGCCGAGGCGGGCCTCGACGACATCGAGCCCGCGCTCTCCGACGACCGCTACGGAGCCCGCGTGCAGGCGTCGACGCAGCAGGCGCACGGTCACGGCATCAACGCGATTCCGGCCTTCGTCCTCGACGGCAAGCTGCTCGTGCTCGGCGCACAACCCCTCGAAGTGTTCGAACAGGTTTTCGATACGCTGGAGCAATGAAGGCGCGCGTCATCGCCATCCCCGGAGTGGTCCTGATCGCGATCGCGGCGGCCATGTGGGGCACCGATCCGATCATCCGCAAGACGATGGGCGCCTCGACGTCGGCGACGACGATCGTATTCGGCGAGCACGTCGTCCTCGTCGCGTTGACGCTGCCGCTGCTGCTCCCCGCGCTGCGCGCGGTTTGGCGCGCAGGCTGGCGTGCGATCCTCTGCGCGATCGCGATCGGCGCGGGCGCATCCGCGGTCGCCACGATCCTGTTCACCGAGGCGCTCTTCCACGGCGACTTCGTGACGCCGGTCGTCATCCAGAAGGTCCAGCCGCTCGTCGCCGTCGGCGCGGCGGCGCTGATCCTCGGCGAACGGGCGCGGCCGCGCTTCGCCTGGTTCCTGCTGCCCGCGCTGATCGGGTTCTGGCTCGTCAACCAGCCGCACCCGCTCGAGCCGACGGCCAAGGGGCTCGTGCCGATCATCGAGGCGACCGCCGCCGCCGTGCTGTGGGCGCTCGGCACCGTCCTCGGGCGCTATCTCAGCCGCGACCTCGAGTTCCAGCACGTGCTCGCGCTCCGCTTCCTCTTCGGCCTCGTCGGCAGCGCGATCGCCCTGCCGGTCATGGGCGCGAGCGCGTGGTCGAACGGCCACGACAGCCTGTTGATCCTCTACCTCGCCGTCGTCACGGGGCTGATCGCGCTCTCGCTCTACTACTTCGGCCTGCAGCGGACGCCGGCGATGCTGTCGTCGATCGCCGAGCTGACGTATCCCGCGATCGCCGTGATCGCCGGCATCTACGCGTACAACAGCCACCTGCGCTGGTCGCAGTGGCTCGGCATCGCAGTGATCATCGTCACCGTCACGATCCTGCCTATTCAGCGGCGCCGGAAGATCGTCACGCTCGCGGCGCGCGACGCGGCTCTCGCGCCGAGCTAGCGACGCCGAGCGCATACACGGCGTCGAGCCCGGCCACGAGTGCGCCGGCGATGCCGCCGCGGAGCTCCGCAGTCGGCCGCGCGATCCACAGGCTGCCGGCCTTCGCCCGGTGCGCGTCCGCCGCGGCGAGCGGCGCGGGCCCGAGATCGACGGCGAGAAACGTGCGCAGCGCGTCGAGCGCATCGCGCATGCCGCGGAGCTGGTGCACCGAGCGCGTGCCGGCCGACCATGGCGGGAGACCGCCGGGGATGGGCGCGTCCGCCTCGAGACAGCGCGCAGCGAGCTCGTACGCGGACGCCGCGACACGTGCGGTGTCGCCGTCCACGTAGCCGTCGTCCTTGCCCGCCGCGAGGAGCTTGTCGCCGTAGGTGACGAGTGCGTACGACGCCCAGGCAGCGCTCCGCGCGGGGCCACGCGGCAGCGCTTCGACGACGTCCGACGTGACCGTGCAGCGCTCGCGCGCGGGAGCGAAGCGGCTCACCGGCACGTCGCCGCGCAGCCACGATCCGATCGCCATCAGGCGCTCTCGCGGCCCGAATAGACGGCCGCGACCGGCTGCACGACCTTGCCCGCAGCGAGACCTGCGACGATCTCGTCGAGGACGCCGTCGACGAACCCCTCGGTCGTCGTCCAGAGCAGCACCTCGCGGGCCGGGAAGTTGTTGACCGCCTCGATGCGCACCGCCCGCGACCGCCGTCCGCGCAGGACGGCGACGGGGAGCAGCACCGAGAAGCGAAGCAGCGGCAGGACGAGCTGCGACCACAGGACGCCCAGCACCGCGACCGGGAGCATGAGCAGGTCGATTCGGGGGTTCCCGGTCAGGTCGACGCCGCCGCTCCGTCCCTCCTTCCATGCGGGCAGCGCCGTCTTCGACAGGTAGATCTCCCAGTAGTCCCCCGACGGCCCGGTGACGGTGCGCGCTGGACGGAAGAGCCCCACGCGAGAAATCTATGCCGCTCGGATCCGAACGGATAGGCTCCGCCCGTGGATCTGAGGGACACGCCGGACGAGGCCGAGTTCCGCAGCGGGCTGCGCGCCTGGATCGACGCGAATCTTCCCGAGGACAAGCGCGGCAGCCGCGGCGGCGCGCAACGATTCGACGATCCGTTCATGCGCGAGTGGAGCCGCAAGCTCTACGAGGCCGGCTACGCAGGGCTGACATGGCCGAAGGAGTTCGGCGGCGCGGGCGCGCCGTACAGCTTCCAGGCGATCTTCTACGAGGAGATGGCGGCCGCCCAGGCGCCGCCGCACATCGGCGTGATCGGGCTCGGGATGGCGGGGCCGACGATCATCGCGCACGGCACGGATGACCAAAAGGCGAGATATCTGACACCGCTGCTCGCCGCCGAGGAGATCTGGTGCCAGGGCTTCTCCGAGCCGGATGCCGGCTCCGATCTCGCGGCCGCGCGCACCCGCGCCGAGCGCAAGGGCGACGTCTACGTCGTCAACGGACAGAAGGTGTGGTCGTCGTTCGCGCACATCGCCGACTTCTGCATCCTGGTCACGCAGAGCGATCCCGACGGGCCGCGCTATCGCAACCTGACGTACCTGATCGTCGACATGCACGCGCCGGGCGTCGAGGTGCGGCCTCTGCGTCAGATCACCGGCGAGGCCGAGTTCAACGAGATCTTCTTCACCGACGTCGAGGTGCCGGTGGCGAACCGGCTCGGCGACGAGGGCGACGGCTGGAACGTCGCGATGACGACGCTGCTGCACGAGCGGGGCACGCTCGGCTTCGCGCTGACCGCGACCTTCGACGCCGGCGTCGCACGCCTGCTCGACACGGCGCGCGAGCACACGAGTGGGAACGAGCGGTTGCGCGAGCGGATCGCGACCGAGTGGATCGAGCTACAGGCGCTGCGCTACACGAACTATCGCGCGCTCGGCACGTACCAGCGCACCGGCGTCCCCGGCCCCGAGGGATCGGGCGTCAAGCTGCGCTGGTCGGAGGCGAACCAGCGGATGACGAAGCTCGGTCGCGAGGTGCTCGGGCCGGAGGGGATCCTCGTCGGCGACGGCTGGTGGCACCATCAGCAGCTGCGCAGCCGCGGCAACACGATCGAGGCCGGCACGAGCGAAGTGCTCCGCAACATCGTGGCCGAGCGCGTGCTCGGCCTGCCGAGGTCGCGCTGATGGACTTCGCGCTGAACGAGATCCAGCAGGAGCTCAAGGACCAGGCCCGCGGATGGCTCGCGTCGCGCTACCCGCTCGATCGCGACTGGGACGGGCCGCAGGCCGACCGCTGGTCGGAGCTTGCCGAGCTCGGGTGGCTCGACGTCGCCGAGGCCGATCTCGGGTTCGTCGAGGAGGCACTGCTCCTCGAGGAGCTCGGCTACGCCCTCTACCCCGGTCCATACCTCGCCCACGTCACCGGTCAGACGGAGGTCTTCGGAAGCGGCGGCGAGATCGAGACGGTCGACCCGAGCCGGCCGCTCCGGCAGTTGCCGAACGGCGCCGCCGAGACGCCGCGCCTGCGTGCCGCGATGGCCGCGGAAGCCGTCGGCATCGCGCAGCGCGCGCTCGACCTCGGGATCGAGCACGCGAAGACACGCGTGCAGTTCGGCAAGCCGATCGGCACGTACCAGGCCGTCTCCCACCAGCTCTCCGACACGTACACCGACGTCGAGCTCGCGCGTTCGCTCGCCTACTGGGCGGCGTGGTGCGTCGCCGAGGACGACGAGCAGGCGCCGGTCGCCGCGGCGGCTGCGAAGGCGTTCGCGACGGAGGCCGCCGTTCACGCGTGCGAGCGCTCGATCCAGGTGCACGGCGGCACCGGCTTCACGTGGGAGCACCCGCTGCACCGCTTCTACAAGCGGGCGCTCTGGCTCGAGGGCTTCGGCAAGCGCCCGTCGGAGCTCCGGCTCGAGGTCGCAGACGCGCTGCTGGGGGTGACGACGACAGCCTGATGAACGGCCTCATGATGGACTTCCCGCTGACGCTGAATCACCTGCTGAAGCGGGCCGAGACGTATTTCGGCAACGGCGAGATCGTCTCGCGTCGAGCCGACAGGAGCCTGCACCGCACGACGTACCGCGACGTGATGCGGCGGTCGAAGCGGCTCGCGGCGGCGCTGCAGAAGCTGGGGCTCGAGCCGGGCGACCGCGTCGGCACGCTGATGTGGAACCACGCGCAGCACCACGAGGCGTACTTCGGCATTCCGTGCGGCGGGTTCGTCCTCCACACGCTGAACCTCCGGCTGCATCCGAACGACCTCGCGTACATCGCGACCCACGCGAACGACCGCGCTGTGATCGTCGACCGCTCGCTGCTGCCGCTGCTCGACCAGTTCCGCGACCGGACGAAGATCGAGCACGTGCTCGTCGTCGAGGACTCGTACGAGGAGCTGCTCGAGACGGTCACGGACGACGACTTCCGCGAGCTCGACATCGACGAGAACCAGGCGGCGGCGATGTGTTACACGAGCGGCACGACCGGGATGCCGAAGGGCGTCGTCTACTCGCATCGCTCGTCGGTGCTGCACAGCTTCGGGGTCGCAGCGAACAACCCGATGGGGCTCGGCATCTCCGTCAACGACGCGATCCTGCCGGTCGTGCCCATGTTCCACGCGAACGCCTGGGGCTACCCGTACGTCGCGACGATGCTCGGCTCGAAGCTCGTCTACCCCGGCCCGCACCTCGACCCGGAGTCGCTGCTCGGCCTGATGTCGGAGGAGCGCGTCGCGTGGGCTGCGGGCGTCCCGACGATCTGGATGGGGATCCTCGGCCTGCTCGATCAGGACGCGTCGCGCTGGGATCTCTCGGCGATGAAGGCGATGCTCGTCGGCGGCTCCGCCGTGCCGCGCGCGATGATCGCCGCGTACAAGCAGCGGCACGGGATCCAGATCGTGCAGGGCTGGGGCATGACCGAGACGTCGCCCGTCGCGAGCACCGCCGCGCTCCCGCACGACCTCGCGTCCGTCGACGACGAGACGCGCTTCGACCTCGAGGCGACCGCAGGGATCCCGCTGCCGTTCGTCGAGGTGCGCGGCCGCGTCGGCGACGAGGACATTCCGTGGGACGGCGAGGCGATGGGCGAGCTCGAGGTCCGCGGCCCCTGGGTGGCGGCGTCGTACTACGACGCGCCGGCAGAGGCCGCAAGCACCGGCGCTGGGTCCGATCGCTGGACCGACGACGGCTGGTTCCGGACGGGCGACATCGTGTCGCTGACCGACCGCGGCTACATCCAGATCAAGGACCGCTCGAAGGACGTCATCAAGTCGGGCGGCGAGTGGATCTCGTCGGTCGAGCTCGAGAACGCGCTGATGGCGCACCCCGCGATCGCCGAGGCCGCGGTGATCGCGATCCCCGACGACAAGTGGGCCGAGCGGCCGCTCGCCTGCGTGGTGCTGCGCGACGGCGCGAGCGCGACGCCGGACGAGCTGCGCGACTTCCTCGCGCCGCAGTTCGCCAAGTGGTGGCTGCCCGACCGGTTCGAGTTCGTCGGCGAGATCCCGAAGACGAGCGTCGGCAAGTTCCGCAAGATCGCGCTGCGCGAGCAGTTCGCACGCGCGTGAAAGTCGCGCTCCTGCGCGAAATCGACGGCCCCTTCGAGGTCGTCGACGTGCCGGACCCGGCGCCTGACGGCAAGGTGCTCGTGCGCGTCCGCGCCGCCGGCGTCAACTTCGCAGACGTGATGGTGCGCCGCGGCCGCTACCCGCAGATGCCGGAGCTGCCCACGGTGCTCGGATCGGAGGTCGCCGGCGAGCTTGAGGACGGGACGCGCGTCATGGCGCTGACGGCCGGTGGCGGCGGGTATGCCGAGCTCGCGGCGGTCGACCCGTCGCAGGTCGTGCCGCTGCCCGACCACGCGACCTTCGCGGAGGGCGCGGCGTTCCTCCTGACGTTCCTGACGGCGTTCATACCCCTGACGCGGCAGGTTCGGATCGGGCCGGGGTCGCGCGTACTCGTGACTGCGGCGGCGGGCGGCGTCGGCTCGGCCGCGATCCAGGTTGCGCACGGTCTCGGCGCGGCGGTCGTGGGACTCGTCGGCTCGCGCGAGAAGATCGAGACGTGTGTGTCGCTCGGCGCCGAGGCGGCCTATCTCTACGACGAGCTGCCGGAGGACGAGCGCTTCGACGTGATCCTCGACCAGGTCGGCGGCGAGGTGTTCGCCGGCTCGTTCGCGCGGCTGAGGCCGCTCGGCACCGTGATTGCGGTCGGCTCGGCCGCCGGTGCGTGGCAGCCGGTCGACCCGGCGCGGATCGTCGGCCGCAACGTCGCGCTCGCCGGCTTCTATCTCGGGCGGTTGCTGCGGCTCGATCCGGAGCTCGTCGGCAGTGCGGTCGGCGAGCTGCTCGCCTTCTGGCAGACGGGCGCACTGGCTCCGCTGGTCGGACACGAGCTCCCGCTGGACGCGGCCGAGCACGCGCACGAGCTCTTGGAGTCGCGGCGGAGCGTCGGCAAGGTCGTGCTCGTCCCGTGAGCCGGGCGCTCGTGACGGGCGGCCGCGGCGGCATCGGCCGTGCGATCGCCGACGCCTTCGACGGCGAGTGTGTGCTGCTCGACCTGCCGGACTTCGACGTCGCATCGGTCGAGGCGTGGGCTGCACTGGCGGGCGAGTTCGACGCTGCGTTCCTGAACGCCGGCATCGGCATCGGCTATCCCGACGTGGCGGAACTGCCGGACGGCGAAATCGAGCGGATCGTCGGCGCGAACTTCCTCGGCGTCGTCTACGGGACGCGGGAGTGCGCACGGCGGCTGATGCCGAACGGCGGCGCGATCGTCGCGACGGCATCGCTGGCCGGGCTGGTCGGCATGCCCTACGACCCGATGTACACGGCGACGAAGCACGCGGTCGTCGGCTGGGTGCGCTCGGCATCGGCGGGGCTCGCGGCGCGCGGCATCCGGCTGAACGCCCTCTGCCCCGGCTTCACGGACACGCCGATCGTCGAGGACGAGCTGCGCGGGATGCTGCCGGTGCCGCTGATGGAGCCGTCGTTCGTCGCACAGGCTGCGCTCGCAGCGCTGAACGACGAGGAGACCGGCCGCGCATGGATCGTCCAGCCGGGTCGCATCGAGCCGTATTCGTTCCGTGGCGTACCCGGGCCGCGCGAGTGAGCCGCCCGCGCCGAGGCTGGGGCGAGGACGTGCCGCGCGACCCGCACATCTGGAACACGCTCGGGTACCGGGGCACCGAGCCAGGCGCGATCGAGTGGGACGCGACGCCGGAGTTCTGCTTCCACGACGGCAACGGCGGCTACATCGTCCACGGCGGCATGGTGACGACGCTGCTCGACACGGCGATGGGAGGAGCCTGCTGGGCGACGCTCGCCGACGACGAGAGCTTCCTCACGGCCGACCTGCGCACGGAGTTCCTGCGCGCGGCGCGGCCGGGGATGCTGCGCGCGAAGGGCTGGGTCGTGCAGCGCAACCGCCGCGTCGCCTTCTGCGCCGCCGAGCTCCATCAGGACGACGAGCTGCTCGCCACGTCGCGCTGCACGCAGATCATCCGCACCGGATAAAGGTCTCATTCGCCCGGCCCCGGCTGCCGACATTGCTTGGGGTGCGCTACCACCTCGCCTGGACCATCCCCGCCGCCGCCGCGGCGCTGACGGCGCCGTTCGCACGCGGCTCCGACGCCGACGGCCGCGCATTCGCGGCCGCGGGCCGAACGCTGCTCTCCGGCGACTGGAGCCATGCCTTCGCAAACCCCTCGATCCAGGTCGGCCCGCTCCAGCTTGCGGTCTACGGCTCGATCGGACGCTCGACGTTCGCCCTCTCGATCGTGCTCGCGGTCGCGACGGCGCTGCTTGTCGTCGCCGCAGCGCACGCCGCCGGCGTCCGGCGCCCGTCGCTGCTCGCCGGCGCCGGCCTGGTCGCAGTCGCCGCGGGCATCACCCGCAACGCCTACGAGGCGGGCCACCCCGCCGACGCGCTGATCCCCCTCGTCTGGGTGCTCGCCGCCGCTGATGCACGGCGCGGGCGCGCGGTCCGTGCCGCGGTGCTCGTCGGGCTCTCCGCCGGCTTCGAGACGTGGGGAATCCTGGGGATTGCCGTCCTCGTCGTCGCCCCGCGCGCTCTGCCCGTCGCGGTAGCGACGGCGGTGCTTCTCTTCGCACCCTTCCTGCTCGCCGGCCACTTCCACTCCACGCACTTCGTATGGCTGGTCGACGCCCGCTCGCTGGTCGGCCACGTCGTCGCCCCGGGCACGACATTCGGCTGGCCGCTCCGCGTGCTGCAGGGCGGCACGGCACTGGCCGCAGGCGCTCTGCTCATGTGGCGGCTGCGTCGCAGCGAAAACGCCGTGTGGATCGTCCCCGCCGCCGTCGTCGCCGTACGTCTGCTGCTGGACCCGCTCGACAGCGCGTACTACTTCGTCGGGCTTGCCACGCCTGCGCTCGTCGGACTCGCCCTTCTTGCGAGCCGTTCGAGCAGGTTCGCCTTCACGTCCGGCCAGTCGTCGTCGATCACCGAATACCACGCCGAGTCGCGCCGCTCGCCGCCGCGCACGATCATGTGCTTGCGGAAGACGCCCTCGAACGTCGCAGGCAACGCTGCAAGAGCGGCCCGCGAGCGCTCGTTCGCCGCGTCGGTCTTGAATTCGACTCGCCGGTAGCCCTCCACCTCGAAGGCCTGCTGGAGCAGCAGTCGCTTCGCCTCGACGTTCGCGCCTGTCCCCCATGCGCCCGGCACGAGCCAGGTGTTGCCGATCTCGACCGCCTTGTCGTGCGGCCGGTCGTTGAGGAAGCTCGTGTGCCCGACGAGCTCGCCGTCGAAGTAGTGCGCGAACCCCATGTCGACGCTGTCGTACCACTCGTCGAAGTGCTCGTTGCCCCAGACCCGCTGCAACGCCCAGATGCGCGGATCGTCGGAGATCGCATCGAGCTCGTCATGGTGCTGCGGCTGCAGCGGCACGAGCCGGACACGCCCCCCGACGAGCTCTACGTGAAGCGCCAGCCGTCCCCGTCCTCGTAGGCACGGAGGATCCGCCGCGCGACGACCATCTTGTGCACCTCGTCGGGGCCGTCGTAGATGCGGCCGGCGCGCGCCGCGCGCCACATCGACGCAAGCGGCGTGTCCTCGGTCATGCCGAGCCCGCCGTGCACCTGGATCGCCCGGTCGATCACGTCGCCGAGGACGCGGGCGGCGTAGAACTTGATGAGCGAGATCTCGACCCGCGCCTCGTCGCCATCGTCGATCCTCTGTGCCGCCTGCATCGTCATCAGCCGGCAAGCCTGGATCTCGGCCGCCGACTCGGCGATCCAGTTCTGCACCGTCTGCTTCGACGCGAGCGCGTCGCCGAACGTCTTGCGCTCGAGCGAGTACGCGCACATCAGGTCGAAGGCGCGCTGCATCTGGCCGAGCCAGCGCATCACGTGATGGATGCGCCCGGGGCCGAGCCGCTTCTGCGCGAGCCGGAATCCCTCGCCGGGCGCGCCGAGCACGTTGTCCCGCGGCACGCGGACGTTCGTGAATCGCGTCTCGCAGTGCGTGCCCCAGCCTCGTCCTTCGTGTCCCATGACCGGAATCCGTCGCACCAGCTCGTACCCGGGAGCGTCGGTCGGAACGAGGATCATCGAGGCCCGCCGGTGCGGTGCTTCGTCGGGATCGGTGACGACCATGACGATCCCGAACGCGGCGCCGTCGGCACCCGACGAGAACCACTTGTGCGCGTCGACCACCCATTCGTCGCCGTCGAGCACGGCCCGCCCCTGCAGGCCGGTCGGGTCGGAGCCGGACACCTCGGGCTCGGTCATCCCGAAGAACGAGCGTGCCGCCCCCGAGACGAGCGGCTTCAGGAACCGCTCCTTCTGCTCGTCGGTGCCGAACAGGTGGAGGATCTCGGCGTTGCCGGCGTCGGGAGCCTGGCAGCCGAAGATCAGCTGCGCGTACGCGCTGCGGCCGATCTCCTCGTTCAGGTACGCGTACTCGAGGAAGCCGCTGCCCGAGCCGCCGGCCTCGGGCGGCAGGTGGGGCGCCCACAGCCCGGCGTCCTTCGCCTCCTGCCGCAGCCGTTCGACGAGCGCGTCCGCCGCCTCGTCCTCGCGCGCCAGCGCCTGCTCGTTCGGGTAGACGTGCTCCTCCATGAACGCGCGCACCTGCGCGCGACGGTCGGCGAACACATCCGGCGTGGCAACGGTCGCCATCGCCAGCAATGATCGCATGGATGCGCGATGCACTCCAGGCAGAGCTCGGCACCGCCGTATCCGAGCCGATTCTCCTCGCAGGCGGCGCCTCGAAGGAGGCGTGGTCGGTCGACGCGGGCGGCGAGAAGCTCCTTGTACGGCGGGCCGCAGTCGGCGTCATCCACAAGCACACGCTGTCGCTCGCGCACGAGTTCGCGGTGCTCGAAGCCGCGTACGAGGCGGGCGTCAAGGTGCCGCGCCCGATCCGCTACATCGCCGATCTCGACGGTCGGGAGGCGTTCGTGATGGAGCGGCTCGCAGGAGAGACGATCGGACGGCGCATCGTTCGCATGGACGTGCCGGAGCGGCTACCACTCGAGATGGCGGAGCAGCTCGCGAAGATCCACGCCATCCCGCGCGGGCGGCTGCCGTTCCTCGAGGAGGCGCGGATCGAGCGGATGATCGAGGAGTTCGACGAGGTCGGCGAGCCGCGGCCGGCGATCGAGCTCGGCCTCTGGTGGCTGCGCGAGCACCGGCCGCCGCCGCGCGAGCCGGTCGTCGTACACGGCGACTACCGGATCGGGAACCTCGTCGTCGACCCGCGGGGGCTCGTGGGCGTGCTCGACTGGGAGTTCGCGCATCTCGACGATCCCGTGCGCGACCTCGCGTTCGCGCTCGTCCGCGCGTGGCGGTTCGGCGTCCCCGGCAGGCGGCTGGGCGGCATCGGCGACGTCAAGCCGTATCTCGAGCGCTACAACGAGCTGACCGGCTTCGACGTCCGGCACGGAGAGCTCGACTACTGGGAGCTCGCCGGGAACGTCGGCTGGGCGATCGGCTGCCTGACGCAGATGCAGCGGCACCTCTCGGGCCTCGACCGGAGCGTCGAGCTCGCGACGCTCGGCCGGCTCGGCGCCGAGGTCGAGTACGAGATCTGTCACCTGCTGGAGCGGGCTGCATGAGCGAGCGCCCGACCGCGGCCGAGCTGGCCGAGGCGATCCAGGAGTTCCTCGGCGCCGAGATCCTGCCGACCGTCGCCGACCCGCGCCTGCGCTTCCGGCTGCTCGTGGCGATGAACGCCCTCGGGATCGTCTACCGCGAGCTTCTGGAGCGGCTCCCGGCCGAGGACGACGCAGGGCAGCGCGCGCTCGCGGCGCAGATCCGCTCCGGAACCGTGCCCCCGGGCACGATCGCCCGAGTCAAGGCAGACGTCGCGGCGCGGTTGCAGATCGCGTCGCCGCGGTATCTCGAGCAGTACGGTGAAGCGCCCTCCGAGTAGGCAGCGCGTCGCGAGGATGCGCGAGCGCGAGCAGAGCGCCGGGCTCGATCCGGACGACGAGGCCGCAAAATGGCTGGCCGAGCACGACCCGCCGCCGCGGGCCGAGGAGCCGAAGGCCGCACGAAAGTCGAAGCTGTTGCATCAGTTCCGGAACCGGCGCTGACATCACAGGAAGGCGCTCTCACCGGTCAGCGCCCGGCCGATCAGCAGCTTCTGGATCTGCGACGTCCCTTCGTAGAGCGTGCTGACGCGCGCGTCGCGCAGGTATTTCTGCACGGGATACTCGTCGACGTAGCCATAGCCGCCGTGCACCTGCACTGCCGCGTTCGCGGCCCGCACGGCGACCTCGCTCGCGTAGTACTTCGCCTGCGAGGCCGCGAGCGTGTACGGCTCGCCGTTGTCGGCCTTCCACGCCGCCAGGTACGTCAGCATCCGAGCAGCTTCGGTCTCGACCGCGGTATCCGCAATCAGCTCTTGCACGAGCTGGAACGTCGCGATCGGCCGGCCGAACTGCTTCCGCTCGGCGGCGTACGCGAGACACGCGTCGACGCAGCCCTGCGCGATCCCGACCGAGCCGGCGGCGAGCGAGATCCGGCCGTTGTCGAGCGCGCTCATCGCCACCTTGAACCCGGCGCCCTCGTCGCCGAGCCGCGCCGAGTCGGGCACGCGCACGCCGTCGAGGAAGAGCTCGGCCGTGTCCTGTGCGCGCAGCCCCAGCTTGCCGTCGATCTTCACGGCCGAGAAGCCCTCGCTCGCCGTCGGGACGAGGAAGCACGTGATCCCGCGCGGCCCCTCGCCGCCGGTCCGCGCGAACACGAGGCAGACGCCCGCCCACGAGCCGAGCGTGATGAAGATCTTCGAGCCGTTGATCACCCAGTCGTCCCCACCCCCAGCGGCAGGGACGCGCTCGGCGCGCGTCACGAGCGATGCCGGGTCCGAGCCGCTGCCCGGCTCGGTCAGCCCGTAGCAGCCGAGCGCCTCGCCCGACGCCATCCGCGGCAGCCACTCGGCCCGCTGCTCCTCTGTCCCCCACTTCGCGATCGTCTTCCCTGCGAGCCCGTTGTTGACCGAGACGATCCCGCGCACCGACGAGTCGGCGCGCCCGAGCTCCTCCATCACGAGGCAGTACGAGATCGTGTCGAGCCCCATCCCGCCGTGCTCCTCCGGCAGCGCGCAGCCGAGGAAGCCGACGTCGGCGAGCTTCGCGACGATGCCGGTATCCATCCGCTCGCTGCGGTCCCACTCGCGCGCACGCGGGACGATCTCGCGCTCGCAGAACGCCCGCGCGGTCTCGCGAATCAGCTGCTGTTCGTCCGTGAGCGAGAAGTCCATATGCTCCGCAGCATGCCGAATCTCGACGGCAAGGTCGCGATCGTCACGGGCGCCGGGCGCGGTATCGGCCGCGACCACGCGCTTGCGCTCGCGCGCGCCGGCGCCAAGGTCGTCGTCAACGACCTCGGCGCCGCGCTGTCGGGCGAAGGGCACGACGACACGCCGGCCCAACAGGTCGTGGCGGAGATCGAGGCGCTCGGCGGAGCAGCCGTTGCGAACGACGCGAACGTCGCCGACTTCGACCAGGCGGCGGCGATGGTGCAGCAGGCGATCGACCGGTTCGGCCGCCTCGACATCCTCGTCAACAACGCGGGCATCCTGCGCGACCGGATGCTCGTGAACATGAGCGAGGCCGAGTGGGACGCGGTGATCAACGTCCACCTGAAGGGCCACTTCGCGCCGACCCGGCACGCCGCGGCGCACTGGCGCGAGCTGTCGAAGGCCGGCGAGCAGGTGCAGGGGCGCGTCATCAACACCTCCAGCCCGTCGGGCGTCTTCGGGAACATCGGACAGGCGAACTACGGCGCAGCGAAGGCCGGCATCGCGGCATTCACCGTGATCGCCGCGCAGGAGCTGCACCGCTACGGCGTGACCGTCAACTGCCTCGCGCCGAACGCCCGGACGCGCATGACGGAGGAGACCTTCGACATGAGCGCGCCCGATCCGAATGAATTCGATCCACTCGACCCGGCCAACATGTCGCCCGTCGTCGTCGCCCTGTGCGCCGACGAGGCGCAGGACATCACGGGACAGGTCTTCCACGTCTGGGGCGGCGCCGTGAATGCGCTGCGCGGCTGGTCGGCCGGCGAGCTGTTCGAGTCGGAGAAGCGCTGGGATGCCGACGCGCTGCTCGGCGAGCTGCTGCAGCGCTTCCCCGACGGCGCCTCGCCGCCCGGGATGATGGCCGGGATGCAATCGGCGGGCGGTCGCTCGCTGCGCGCGCAGCAATGAGCCGGCGGCGCATCTACCTGATGCGCCACGCACAGGTCAGGTACTTCGAGGGGGTCCACCCCCACGAGGTGCTGCTGACGGAGACCGGCCGCGAGCAGGCCGCGGCGGCACGGGCGGCGCTGCAGGACGTGCGGTTCGACCGCGTCGTGACGAGCGGACTGCCTCGCACACTCGAAACCGCGCGGATCGTCGCACCGTACGCGGACCATGAGTCGAAACACGAGCTGCGCGAGATCGAAAGCGGCGAGCTCCGCGGCGTCGATCCGTCGGAGGTGCAGGCGATGATGACGGCCGCATTCCGGGGCGTCGTCCCGCGCGAGTCGCGCTTCCTCGGCGGCGAGTCGGTCGACGAGCTGTTCGACCGCGTCCTCCCCGAGCTCGACGCCGTGCTTGGCGACGAGAGCTGGGACATCGCGCTGCTCGTCCTCCACGGCGCCGTCAACCGGGCGCTCCTCGGCCGCGCGCTCACCGGTGGGCGGACATTCCTCGGCGGCTTCGAGCAGTCGCCCGGCTGCATCAACGTGCTCGACGTCGACGGCGACGGGAGCTTCGTGGTGCGCGCCGTCAACCACACGCCGTACGACCCGGCCCACGTCACCGCAGCACGCGACACGACGATGGAACGGCTCTGGCAGGAGTATCTCGATGCCCGAGAGCGACGATAGAGTCCCGCCCGCTGTGCCATTGCTCTCGCTGCAGGCTGCCTCACTGCGGTTCGGCGGCATCGTCGCGCTCGACGAGGTCAGCTTCGACGTGCAGCCGCACACGATCTTCGGCCTGATCGGCCCGAACGGCGCAGGCAAGACGACCGCGTTCAACGTGATCACGCGGCTGTACCGCGTCGACTCCGGCGACGTGCTCTTCGACGGGCGGTCGCTCCTCCACACGCCGCCGAGCGGCGTCGTGCGCCACGGCATCGCGCGCACGTTCCAGAACGTCGAGCTCTTCCCGACCATGACGGTGCTCGAGAACACGCTCGTCGGCGCGCACACCGTCTCCCGGTTCAAGCGCGAGGGCGCGATGCGCGCGAAGGCGGCCGAGGTGCTCGACTACGTGGGCATCGCGAGCGTCGCGAAGCGTCCGGCTGCCGGCCTGCCGTTCGGCACGCTGAAGCGGATCGAGCTCGCGCGCGCGCTGGTCTCGGAGCCGCGGCTCGTCCTGCTCGACGAGCCGGCCGGCGGACTCAACCACGAGGAGGTCGAGGCGCTCGCGACGTTCATCCAGCGGCTGCGCGACGACCTCAAGATCACGGTGCTGCTCGTCGAGCACCACATGAACCTCGTGATGCGCATCTCCGACCACGTGCACGTCCTCAACTTCGGGCGCACGATCGCGAGCGGCCCGCCCGCCGACGTGCAGCGCGACCCGCAGGTGATCGAGGCGTATCTCGGCGGCGAGCTCGAGGCCGCGTCCTGATGGCGGCGCTGCTCGAGCTCGCGGACGTCGACGCGCGCTACGGCCCGATCCAGGCGCTGCACGGCGTGACGCTGTCGGTCGAAGAGGGCGAGATAGCGGCGGTGCTCGGCGCGAACGGCGCCGGCAAGACGACGACGCTCCGGGCGATCTCGGGGACGGTCCGCCGCGACGGAACGTTGCGCTTCGCGGGCAGGGCGCTGCACGGGGGCCCCGATGCGACCGCACGGCACGGCATCGCCCACGTGCCGGAGGGGCGCGGCACGTTCGCCGAGCTGAGCGTCTGGGAGAACCTCCGGCTGGGCGCCTACTCGCGGCGCGCGTCGAAGGAGGACTTCGCGCGCGTGCAGCGCTACTTCCCGTGGATCGAGTCCCGCCGATCGCAGCAGGCGGGGACACTGAGCGGCGGTGAGCAGCAAATGCTCGCGCTCGCGCGCGCGTTCATGCAGCGGCCGCGCCTCCTTCTGCTCGACGAGCCGTCGCTCGGGCTGGCACCCCTCCTCGTCACGGAGATCTTCCGGATCATCCGCGAGCTCAACGAGCAGGAGGGCCTCACCGTCCTCGTGGTCGAGCAGAACGCGCACATCGCGCTGCAGCTCGCGCAGACCGCGTACGTCCTCGAGGTCGGCCGGGTCGCGCTCGCCGGTCCGAGCGCCGAGGTGCAGCAGCACGAGTCGATCCGGCGGAGTTACCTGGGTTACTGATGCTGGGCCTCAGCCGCAAGACGAAGGTCTCGACCGGCGCGTCGCTGCCGGTGATCGTCGGCATCGCCGCGGCGTGCATCTTCCTGCTCGTCGGCTGCCTCGTCAGCAACATCTTCGCCCAGCAGACGGTGGCGGGTCTCGCGCAGGGCGCGATCTTCGCGTCGCTCGCGCTCGCGCTCGTGCTCATCTACCGCGCGACCGAAGTGATCAACTTCGCGCAGGGCGAGCTGGCAATGGCGACGACGTACATCGCGTACCAGCTGACGCTGTGGCACGTCTCGTACTGGCTCGCGTTCTTCCTGACGCTCGTCATCTCGTTCGTGCTCGGGGCCGTCGTCTACGGCGTCCTGATCCGGCCGGTGCAGCACCGTTCGGTGATCGCGCTCGTGATCGTCACCGTCGGCCTGTTCATCCTGATCGACGGGCTCGTGACCTGGAAATGGGGCGCCGACCTGAAGTTCATGCCGGCACCGTTCGGCAACAACGTCTACCACGCCGGCGGGGTCTCCTTCTCTCGGCAGGACATCGGCGTGCTGCTCGTCTCGATTCTCTCGGTGATCCTGCTCTGGGTGCTGTTCCAGTTCACGAAGCTCGGTCTCGCGATGCGCGCCGCCGCGCTGCGTCCTGCGGCCGCTGCGCTCGTCGGGATCCGCGTCGACTGGATGCTCGCGATCGGCTGGGGCCTCGCCGCCGTGCTCGGCGCGGTCGCCGGACTGATGACCGAGCCGTCGCAGTTCCTGCAGCCGACGATGATGCAGGCGATCCTGCTCTATGCGTTCGCAGCCGCGGTGCTCGGCGGGCTCGAGAGCCCGGCCGGGTCGGTCGTCGGCGGTCTCGCGATCGGTGTCTTCCTGAACCTGATCGGGCAGTACGTCGGGTACGCGACGTCGGAGCTTCGCCTGCCGATCGCGTTCGCCGTCCTGCTCGTCGTCCTGCTCCTCAAGCCGACCGGCCTCTTCGGGCGCAGGCAGGTGCGGCGGGTATGAGCCGCGGGCTCGTGACCCGGCTCGGTGTGATCGCCGTGGCGGCCGGGATCGTGATCGTGCTGGGCTTCCGGCTCAGCGACTACCACCTCGGGCTCGGCGCCCGGATCGCGATCTACTTCATCGCCATCCTCGGGCTGAACATCCTGACCGGATACACGGGCCAGATCTCGATCGGCCACGGCGCGTTCATGGCGATCGGCGGCTACACGACGGCGCTGATGTCGTACTACCACCACACCGACCTGCTGCTGACGCTGCCGCTCGCGCTCGCGGTGTGCTTCGTCTGCGGCCTCGCCGTCGGGATCCCGGCCCTGCGGCTGTCGGGGGTCTATCTCGCGCTCGCCACCTTCGCGCTCGCGGTGTCGATCCCGCAGCTGCCGCTGAAGTGGTCGAAGTGGACCGGCGGGAGCAACGGCATCCGCACCTTCACCTCGCCGGGCAACAACTGGCTCTACCGAGTGTGCTGGATCTGCGCGGGGATCGCCTTCGTGGCGGCCTGGCTGCTGCTGCGGGGCCGGACGGGTCGTGCGTTTCGCTCGATCCGGGACAGCGAGCTCGCCGCCGCGTCGTCAGGCGTCTCGTTGCCGATCTACAAGACGCTCGCGTTCGGGGTCTCCGCCGCATTCGCGGGCGTCGCCGGCTCGCTCTTCGTCCTCGTGACGAACGGCTACGCGCAGCCGAACGAGTTCGGCGTCCTGCTGTCGCTGCAGCTCCTGATCGGGGCGGCCGTGGCCGGCCTCGGGTCGCTGTACGGGACGATCGTCGGCGCCCTCTTCATCGGCCTCTTGCCCCAGATCTCGACGAGCGTGCCGCTGATCGGATCCGGCCACGGGCAGGACGTCGTGTTCGGGCTGATCGTGATTCTCGTGATGATCCTGCTGCCGAACGGGGTCGCGGGCCTGCTCGGCGCTATTGACTCGCGATTCAAATCCGCTATCAAATCGGATCCGACGACGTCATAATCGGCACGCTCGGGCAAAAGCCGAGCCCCAACCTACGGAGGGTCGGATACGTATGAAGCGCAAGGTTCTCGCCGTGGTCGCAGCAGCCGCCGCCGTGGCTGCGGTCGCCGCGACAGCGGCCAGCGGCGCCGTCAAGGCGGATCCCGGCATCACGAAGTCGAGCATCACGATCGGAGGCACGTTCCCGTTGACGGGGCCCGCCTCGCTCTACAAGACGATCCCGCTCGCCGAGAAGGCGTATTTCGACTACGTCAACGACACCCAGGGCGGCGTCAACGGCCGCAAGATCAACTTCCTCATCAAGGACGACGCGTACAGCCCGTCCAACACCGTTCCGCTGACGCAGGAGCTCGTGGAGCGGGACAAGGTCTTCGCCATCCTCGGCAGCCTCGGCACCGCGCCCGGCCTGTCGGTCTGGAACTACACGAACCAGCGCAAGGTACCCCAGGTCTTCCTCGCCACGGGCGACTCATTCTGGGGCTTCTGCGCGACGAAGGTCTGCGACGGATCGAAGAAGCCGTGGACGATCGGCTGGCAGCCGGACTATCCGGGTGAGTCGCGGCAGTACGGCAAGTACATCGCCGCGAACACGCCGAACGCGAAGATCGGCGTCCTCTACCAGAACGACGCGTACGGCAAGAACTACTACGCCGGCCTTCGCCTCGGCCTGGGTGCCAAGAAGTCGAACATCGTCGACGCCGAGACGTTCGATGCGACGGCGACGAGCCTCGCGCAGCAGATCCTCGCGCTGAAGAGCAAGGGCGCCGACACGATGGTCGTCTTCGGTACACCGACCCCGACCATCACCGCCCTCGTGACGGCGACGAAGGTCGGCTGGAGCCCGACGACGTACATCAACAACGTCTCGGCGAACCGCCTGTTCCTGCTGGCAGCGGCGAAGGCCGGTGCGAACGTCGACGGCGTCGTCTCGACGACGTACGTCAAGAGCCCGACCGTCAACGCGGGCGACAAGGCGATCAAGCAGGCGCGCGGGATCCTCCAGACGTACGCCCCGGCGCTCGTGCCGAGCTGGGACAGCGGCGACTCGAACATCACGTACGGGCTCGGCGTGGCCTACACGTTCGTGTATGCCCTCAAGCACGCCGGCAAGAACCCGACCCGTGCGAGCCTCATGAACGCACTGCACGAGATGAACACGTCGAACCCCTACCTCTATCCGGGCATCCGGATCTTCACCGATTTCCACAAAGGCCACCGGGACAACTTCCCGATCGAGCAGGAGATCTTCATCAAGTGGGCCGGCGGCGCAACGGGAGACTGGAAGCCGTTCGGCAAGCTGCTCGGCGGCATTCGCTAGCGCGTTCACCCGGATTGCCCCGCGATCCGGCTGCCGGAAACGGAACCCAGGCGCGCCGGAGACCCCACGTCTCCGGCGCGCCCCCCCTCAAAACCGAAAACCGGGGCTTATCCCCGTTGAAGCGGCGGCAGCGACACAGCGGTGTCAAAGGCGACACGTTCGCCGCGCCGACGAGGTCCGAGGCGGCGATGAGCGCCCTCACCGAGTCACAGCTTCGTGACGGCTCTTAAAACGGGGATTATCCCCGTTAAAAGGCGCTCGCATCGGTGACGGGGGCCTGGCAGGCGAAGTTCTCGCAGACGTACACCGTCGGCTTGCCGTCGACGGGGGGTTTGCCGGCAAGGAGCGGGATCTCGTCGTCCGGGCCGAAGGCCACGACGACGTTCGGGTCGTAATCCTGAAGTGCGCGACGCGCCACGGCGTCGTTCGGCCCGCCCACGATCGCGAGCTCGCGCGGCGGCGACAGATACAGATCGAGCGCGCAGAGAGCCCAGCCGAACGCAGACGGCGCGCGCGGGATGACGTCGCGCACGAGACGGAGGACGCCGACCGCCTGCCGCTCGAGCTCGTCGTCGCCCCAGATCCGCGACAGCCTCAGCAGCACGAACGCCAGCATCGAGTTCCCCGACGGCGTCGGGTTGTCGTCGAGATCCTTCTGCCGCGCGACGAGCGACTCGGCATCCGACGCCGTGAGGAAGAAGCCGCCGTTCGCGTCGTCGGCAAAGAGCTCGACGGCGAGCAGCGCGAGGCGCCGCGACTCGCGCAGCCAGCGCAGGTCGCCGGTCGCGACGTGCAGCTCGTACAGCCCGTGCGCGACGTCCGCGTAGTCCTCCAGGTACCCCGTTCCCTTCGCGACGCCGTCGCGCCACGTCCGGTGCAGCCGCTCGCCGTCCGAGAGCGGGCCGAGCAGGAACTCACCGAGCTCGACGGCAGCCGTGAGCCAGGTTTCGCGGTCGAGGCGCCGCGCCGCCTCGGCGAGGGCGGCGAGCATCAGCCCGTTCCAGCCGGCGATCGCCTTGTCGTCGCGCAGCGGCTTCGGCCGCCGCTCGCGCAGCTCGAAGAGCGTGCGGCGTTCGTCATCGGTCAACGCGCCCCGCAGGATGTAGCGGCCGTGCTCGAACGGCTGCAGCAGTTCGTCCCGGCCGGGCCCGATCGCCTCGACGAGCTCGTTCGGCGTCCACGTGAAGGTGAGGCCCTCGACTCCGTCGGTGTCGGCGTCCTGTGCCGACGCGAAGCCACCGCCGTCCAGTCGCAGCTCGCGCAGGCAGTACTCCACCGTTCGCTCGACGATCTCGGTCCGGCCGGCGTGGAGGTACACCGGAATCAGCAGCGCGTTGTCGTACAGCATCTTCTCGAAATGCGGGACGAGCCACTGCTCGTCGACCGAGTAGCGGTGGAAGCCGCCCCCGACGACGTCGTACATCCCGCCCGCCGCCATGCCGTCGAGCGTCTTGTCGACCATGTCGAGCTTCCCGCGCCGCATGAGAAACTCGAGCGTCGACGCGGGCGGGAACTTCGGCGCCCCGCCGAATCCGCCCCACCGGTCGTCGAACTGGCTCCGGAGCACGGCGATCGCGTCGGCAAAGATCGCGTCGGACAGGGGCTCGCGCGACGGCTCGATCTGCGCGCTCTGCCGCAACGCCTCGACGATCGCGTCCGCCTGCTGGACGACGGCGTCGCGCTCGTCCCGGTAGACGTTGGCCATCGCCTGCAGCACCTGCCGGAACGACGGCAACCCGTGCCGCGGCTCCGGCGGGTAGTACGTGCCGCCGAAGAAGGGCCGCCCGTCCGGCGTCAGGAAAACGGTCATCGGCCAGCCGCCGCTGCCGCGGTTGAACGCGACGACGGCGTCCATGTACACCGCGTCGACGTCCGGCCGTTCTTCACGATCGACCTTGACACTCACGAAGTGCTCGTTCATCAGCTGCGCCGTCGCCTCGTCCTCGAACGACTCGTGCTCCATGACGTGGCACCAGTGGCAGGCGGCGTAGCCGATCGAGAGCAGGATCGGCTTGTCCTCCTCGCGCGCCCGCGCGAACGCCTCGTCGCCCCACGGATGCCAGTCGACCGGATTGCCGGCGTGCTGAAGCAGGTACGGGCTCGTTTCCTGCGCGAGCCGGTTCACCGCGCGAACTCCACGAGCGTCGCGTGCCGGCGGAACCCGAGAGACTCGTAGAGCGCGCAGGCGTCCTCCGTCATGCAGTAGACGATGGCGCGCCGTCCGCCCTCCTCGTACCAGCGGCGCAGCGCGAACGCGCAGACGGCCGCGCCGAGGCCCCGACGACGGAACTCCCGGCGCACGCCGACGGGCTCGAGCTCGCCGACACCGTTCTCGTCGTCGGGCCAGAGGAGCGCGTAGGCCGCAAAGCAACCGTCGGACGCCTCGACGACGCAATCGAGGGTCGACCGGTAGGGCCACGCTCCGCAGACGTTGGCGTAGCTCTCCTCGGTGACCCGGGACGGTGCCCACACGTCGCGGTGGATCGCGACCCGCTCCGTGAGATCCGCATCCTCGACCGTCCGCGCGCAGAACCCGTCCGGGAGGTGCGGGACGAGCGGCGCTTCCTCGAGGTCACGTGCGAAGAAGTGGAGCCTCGTGCCCGGCGTGACGAAACCGTGCCGTGTAAGTGCGGCAACGTGCTCCCGGTCGTCGGCGAACGCCCAGGTCGTGCGAGCGCGCGGCTCTGCGAGCACGTCGTCGAGCAGATGGCGGTGCCGCGTGTGCACGTCGTGCTCGAGCGTCCCGCTGTCCAGGCGAAGCCAGGACCAGGCGAGATCGTCCCACCTGCGGAGCTCCCACTCCTTCTCGCGGCCGGCGTGCTGCCAGCGCTGCCAGGCGAGGTCGCCCGGATGCCACGGGGCACGGTCGCCGAGGAGCTTGCGCTGGTCGACCGCCAGGCGCTGCATCGATGCGAGAATCTCAGGCGTGGGTCGCACGTACGAGGAGTTGGAGGTCGGCGCGATCTATCGCAGCCGCTTCGGTCGCACCGTACTGGAGGCCGACAACGTCTGGTTCACCCTCCTGACGCTGAACACGAACCCGATCCACTTCGACGCGCGGTACGCGGCGACGACCGAATGGGAGAAGCCGCTCGTCGACTCGACCTTCACGCTCGCGCTCGTCACCGGTCTCTCCGTCGTGGACGTCTCGGAGCGCGCGGTCAACCTCGGCTGGCGCGAGGTGACGCTTCCCGCGCCGGTCTTCGCCGGTGACACGATCCGCGCCGAGACGGAGATCCTGTCGAAGCGCGAGTCGCGCTCGCGGCCCGGGCAGGGGGTCGTGACGGTGCGGACGCGCGGGCTGAATCAGCGGGACGAGGTCGTTATCGAGTTCGAGCGCTCGGTGCTGGTGCCCCTTGCTGACGACTGAGCGGCTGCTGCTGCGAAAGCCGACGGTCGACGACCCCGACATGCGCTTCCATCTGGAGCAATGGGAGCGCAACGGCATCGGGAAGTTCGTCGTCGTCCGCCGCGCCGACGCCGCCGTGGTCGGCCGGGTGGGCGTGCAGCTGCTCCATCCGGAGACGTGGCAGACGGTCGACGGAGACGACGGCGAGCCGGAGCTCGGCTGGACGCTCCGGCCCGAATACCGCGGCCTCGGCTACGCGACCGAGGCGGCCCGCGCCGTCCGCGACTGGTATGCGGCGCCGCACCTCGTATCGTTGATCCCGCCGGACAACCTCGCCTCGCAGGCGGTCGCGCGTCGTCTCGACGCCGTGCCGCGCGGGTCGATACACCTCCCCGACGACGGAACCTACGTCGTTTGGGAACATAGGGCCTGAGATGATCGAGACGGACCGCCTGATCCTCCGCAAGCCCAAGCTCGGGGACGCGAAAGCGCTCCACGAGGCCTACGGCGATCCGGAGGTGATGGAGTTCATCGGGACCGGCGAGACCCGCGACCTCTCCGCCACGCGCGAGTGGGTCAAGCGGGCGCTCGCGCGCTGGAAGGCCGACGGGTTCGGCACGCTCGTGCTCGAGCGGAAAGAGGACGCGCGCGTGCTGGGCCGCTCCGGCTTCCTCGTCTGGAACAGCGAGACCTGGCAGACCGGCACGCTCGCCGAGTTCGGCGACGCCGGCATCGTCGAGCTCGGTTGGATCGTCGCCAAGGAGCACTGGGGCCAGGGGTACGCCACCGAGGCCGCAACGGCATGCCGCGACTACGCGTTCCGGGAGCTGAAGCTGATGCGGCTGATCTCGTTGATCCTCAAGGGGAACGACCGCTCGGTCCGGGTCGCGGAGAAGATCGGCGAGCGGTACGTCCGCGACGTCGGGCGCGACGACTGGTCTGCCCGCCTGTACGCCGTCAACCGCCGTTGAGCTTCCTGCCGCTCGCCGGCCGCCGCGTCGTCGACCTGACGTCGTCGCTCGCGGGACCGTCGTGCACGCAGCTGCTCGCCGCGCTCGGAGCCGAGGTCGTCAAGGTCGAGCCGGAGGGCGGCGACCATGCGCGCGCGTGGGGCCCCCCGTTCGTCGGGGGCAACGGGGCTCTGTGGTTCGCCGCGAACGCCGGCAAGCGCTCGGTCGTGCTCGACCTCGAACGCGACCGCGGCGAGCTGCTCGAGCTCGTCGACGAGGCCGACGTGTTCGTCCAGAGCCTCCGCCCCGGTCTCGCGGAGCGGCACGGCGTCGACGCGGCGACGCTTCGGGCGCGCAAGCCCTCGCTCGTGCACGTCTCGATCGGCGCCTACCGGGACCGCCCGGGCTACGACCCGCTCGTGCAGGCTGCGAGCGGGATCATGAGCGTCACAGGCGAACCGGGCCGGCCACCCGTGCGCGTCGGCGTGTCGCTCGTCGACTTCGCGACCGGCCAGTGGGCGGCGATCGGGATTCTCGCCGCACTGCTGCGCGGCGGCGGCGCGACGATCGAGGCGTCGCTCTACGAGACGGCGCTCGCACTGCTCGCCGGGCACGTCGCAGGCGCCGCCGCGACGGGCGAGAATCCCGGCCGGCACGGGACGGCCTTTCCGCTGATCGCGCCCTACGAGGTATTCGCGGGCGACCTGATGATTGCGGCCGGCAGCGACGCCCTCTACGAGCGGCTGCGCGGCGCCCTCGGTCTGCCCGAGGACGCGCGGTTCGCGACGAATCCCGATCGCGTCGCGCACCGAGACGCGCTCCGCGAGACGATCGAGTCCGCGCTCACGGGCCGTTCGTCCGCGGAGTGGGAGGAGCTGCTCGTCGAGGCGGGTGTTCCGGCAGCGCGCGTGCGAACGGTCGCCGAGGCGCTCGCCGACGAGCACACGCAGACGCTCGGGATCCTCCAGACGCTCGGTGACGGCGTCACCGTGGCGCCGCCGCTGACGGTCGACGGAGAGCGACTCCGTCACCGGTCGCCGCCACCCGCGCTCGGGCACGGGCCTCCCGAACCGAGCGGGTGAGGCCGGCGACGTCGTAGGCACCCCAGTGGCGCCTCCCGTTGACGAAGAACGTCGGCGTCCCCGCCACGCCGCTCTGCTCGGCGCTCTCGACGTCGTCGGCGATCCGCTTGCCGCCTGCGTGCCGGCGCAGATCGTCGACGAACCGGTCGACGTCGAGGCCGAGCTCGCGGGCATGGCGGACGAGATCGGGCGGTGCGAGCTCGTCCTGATGGTCGAGCAGCACGTCGTGCATCTCCCAGAACCGCCCCTGAGCAGCCGCCGCCTCCGACGCCTCGGCGGCCAGTTGCGCGCGCGGATGGACGTCCGTCAACGGCAAGTGGCGCCAGACATAGCGGACGTCCCCGGTTCCGAGCACCGATTCGATCGCGTCCTCGGCACGGCCGCAGTACGGGCATTCGAAGTCCCCGTATTCCAGCAGCGTGACGGCAGCGTCCTCGGCACCGCGGACGTGGTCCCGTGCGAGGTCGACCGGAACGGCGAGGTCGACGATCGACTCCGCTTGGCCGAGCACGGCGCGCAGGCGCAGGTCGGCCGGCAACAGCGTCGCGCCACGGACGACGGCCCACGCCGAGAGCGGCGCGAGCGCGGCGGCCGCGAGGATCCCGAGCGTGGCCGACTGCAGGTCGCGGCCGTGCAGCGCGAGGGAGGCGACGAGGAGCGAGACCGTGAACGCCGCAGCCGCAGCGGCGCCGCCCGCGGCCACGCTCAACCAGCCGATCGGCGGCCGGAGCCGCGGCGCGATCCGCGCGACGAGGGCGGTCGCGAGGCCGATGCCGAGCGGCTTGCCGACGACGTACGCGACGACGATGCCGATTGCGACCCGCGAGTGCACGGCGCGGTCGAGCGAGGAGGCGCCGAGCGGCACGCCGGCGTTGGCGAGCGCGAAGAGCGGCACGATCGCGTAGCTCGTCCACGGCAGGAAGAGCTCCTGCAGCCGGTCGTTCGGCGACACCGCCGACGCGACGCCGCTACGCGCGGCGCGCGCCAGCTCCGGCGTCGGCTGCTCGCGGAACAACCGAAAGAGGTCGGTCGCGCGCTCGAGGTCGCCCCAGCCGGACGGCCCGGCGTACGTCAACAGGCCGAACGCGATGCCGACGACGACGGGCTCGACGCCGCCCTCGTGCAGGCAGACCCAGATCACGGTGCCGAGCACGAGGTAGACGAGGCCGCCGCGCACGCCGAGCCGGACGAGCACGAGAGCTGCGGCGAACAGACCGCCCGCAAGCGCGAGGGGACGCGCGGCGACGTGGTTGCTGTACGCGAAGACGATCACGAGCAATGCGACGAGATCGTCGACGACGAGGATCGTGACGACGAAGGCGCGCAGCCGGTCGGGCACCCGGCGTCCGAGGACGGCGAGCACTCCGAGGGCGATCGCCGTATCGGTCGACATCGCCGTCCCCCAGGCGTGGGCGGTCGGGTGACCGCCGTTGACCGCGAGAAAGATCCCGATCGGCGCGAGCATCCCGAGCCCGCCGGCGGCGACGGGCAGCACCAGCCGCCGGCGCTCGCGAAGCTCTCCGACGTCGATCTCCCGCCGCGCCTCGAGGCCGACGACGAAGAAGAAGAAGCTCATCAGGCCGCCGTTCACCCAGTCGCGGAGCGTGAGCGCGAGGCCGTGCCCGCCGAGCCGGATCGAGAGCACGGTCGTCCAGACGCGCTCGTACGAGCCGGCGTCGGCGGTCGCCCAGACGAGCGCTCCGACGGCGGCCGCAACGAGGCACGCGGCGCTCGCGGTCTCGGCGCGCAAAAAGGCCCGCAGCGGCGCGCCGAGGTTCCGTGACCACGCTGTTCGCCCGGACTCGGTCTCGCTCATGCCGTCCGGTACACGTAGCCCTCGAGCGGGCGGCCGAGCAGCCCTTCGAGCCAGCGTGAGACGGCGACGAGCGCGTCGAGGTCGACGCCGGTCTCGACGCCCTCGCCCTCGAGGAGGTAGACGAGGTCCTCGGTCGCGACGTTGCCGGTCGCGCGCGGCGCGTAGGGGCAGCCGCCGAGGCCGCCGACCGACGCGTCGAGCACCGTCGCGCCCGCGTCGAGGGCGGCAAGGCAATTGGCGTAGCCGGTGTTACGGGTGTTGTGGCCGTGAAAGCCGTCGGCGCCGGTCCGCTCGACGAGCGACCGGACGGAGCGCGGCGTCGCAACTCCGATCGTGTCGGCGAGGACGACCTCCGCTCGGCCCGCGAAGCGCGCGGCGAGGTCGGCGACGACGCCCGGGTCGACGGCGCCCTCGAACGGGCAGCCGAAGCAGACGGAGATCGTCACCGTCGCTCGTGACGAATCGTCGCAAGCGGCGACGATCGCGTCGGCCTGCTCGACCGCGTCCGCAAGGGTCATGTTGCCGTTGGCGCGGTTGAACGCATCCGTCGCGGCGAACGTCACCGTCATCCGGTCGAGGCCGCTCGCGACGAAGCGCTCCCAGCCCCGCTCGTTCAGGACGAGCCCCGCGTACTCCGTGTCTGCGCGCCGCTCGATCGCGGCGACGACCTCCTCGGCCCCGGCCATCCGTGGCACGCGGTCGTCGCGGACGAAGCTGACGGCCTCGACTCGCGGCAGCCCGGCTGCCGCGAGTCGATTGACCAGATCCGCCCGAACGGCCGGCGCCAGCGTCTCCGGCTCGTTCTGGAGCCCATCGCGCGGCCCAACGTCGCACAGCGTCACTCTCACGTCGTGGAACGACGGCCGGAGTGCCTACGGCACCTCGGTCGGGATGTTCGCGATCTTGCCGTTCGCGATCTGATCCGCGACCTGCTGCACCTTGCGCACGTCCGCCTTCGGCACCTTCGGGCTGATCTTGCCGAGCCGAACGCCGTTGTTGATCAGGCTGAAGACGGCGTTCGTGCCGCCCTTGAAGCTGCCGTCGAGCACCTGCTGGATCGTCGCGTAGACGGAGGTGTCCACGCCCTTCTCCGCGCTCGTCAGAACCTGCGGCCCGAGGTAGGACTGGTCGGCGTCGACGCCGATCCCCCAGACGTGTTGCTCCTTCGCAGCATCCAGCACGCCGAGCCCGCAACCGCCGGCGACCTGGAAGACGATCCCCGCGCCCTCGGCGATCTGGTTCAGGGCGATCGTCTTGCACTTCGCCTGGTCGACCCATTCCTGGCTGTATGCGTTCAGGAGCTTCACGGTCGGATCGGCCGCCTTCGCGCCGGCCTGATAGCCGGCGATGTACCGATCGACGGGCGGCTGCTTCTCCCCGCCGACGGAGCCGATCGTGTTCGAGCCCTTGTGCGCCTTCTCGACGAGGCCGGCGAGGTAGCCCGCGAGGTAGCCGACCTCCTGCTCCCTGAAGATGAGCCCCTCGACGTTCTTCGGATGGCCGGGCAGATCGTTCCAGTCGACGTCGATGATCGCGAAATGCGTCTTCGGGAAGTGCTTTGCGACCTTCGCGATCGAGTTCGCCTGGTCGAAGCCGACGCTGATCACGAGGTCGGCGCCCTTGCGGGCGGCGAGCGTAAGGTTCGGGATGTAGTCGGCGGTCGACGGCGATTGGTAGACGTCGCCGCGGATCCCGAGCTTGGCCTGGGCCCGCTTCAGGCCCTGGTACGCGAGCTGGTTGAAGCCGTGGTCGTTCAGCTGGCCGATGTCGGTGACGAGGACGACGTAGGCGTTCTTCCCCCCCGACGCGGTGGCCGTCGAGCCGGAGCTCTGCGAGGAGCTCGAGCCGCCGCAGCCCGCGAGGAGCGCGACGACGGTGGGAGCGGCTATGGCAAGGAATCCGAGTCGGCGGGGGTTCATGTGCTGGAGTATGCCCATGCTGGGATTGGCGACGGCTCTCGTATCGGTCGCTGCGGCGCTGCCGGTCGGGCACAGCGTCGAAGGGCGCACGCTGCGGCCGATCGTCCTCGGGGCAGCGCCGCCCGCGCACCGGCTGCTCGTCGTCGGATGCATCCACGGGAACGAGCCTGCCGGGCTGCCGATCGCCCACGCTCTCGTGCGGGCCGGCCGCGTCCCCGGCGCCGAGATCGTCGTCCTGCCGGCGGCAAATCCCGACGGCTGCTTCGGAACCGGGACCCGCCAGAATGCGCACGGCGTCGACCTGAACCGGAACTTCCCGTCCAACTGGGCGCGGATCGGCCGGCGCGGGTCCTACCAGTGGTCGGGGCCGCGGCCGCTCTCCGAGCCCGAGACGCGCTACTTCATCCGGCTCGTGGCGGCGCTGCAGCCCGCCGTCACGATCGTCTTCCACCAGCACGAGGACGTCGTGCGCGCGTGGGGCGAGAGCGTGCCGACGGCGAGGCGGTTCACGGCGCTCCTGGGCGGCGTGCTGCCGTACCGCTCGATGCAGTGGCCGTACGGGACGGCGTCGAACTGGCAGAACCACCGGTATCGGGGGACCGCGTCGTTCGTCGTCGAGCTCCCGGCCGGCCCGGTGCCCGCGTCGCTCGTCCCGCGGTACGTGCGGGCGCTGCGCGAGTTGGCACGGCAGGGCGTCGCCCGCTAAGCTCGTCCGGTTCTCGTTCTGTCCCCCGCGCGAAGGAGGTTCGACAATGACGACTGTGCTTGCCGCCTCCTCGGCCCTTGCGGCCGACTAACGCCGCGGCGGACAGAGTTCTCCTCTCGGGGAGACGGCGCCGCGCGCCGTCCTGTCCCTGAAGCTTCGTTCCCGAAGGAGAGATCGCGTTGTCAGAGCACGACCTGGACGCGCTCGGGTGGTCACCCGAGCTCGCCGAATCGCTGGAGCCGGGCCTCGAGCCCGGACGGGTGATCGCTGCGCATCGCGCGGCATACGACGTGGCCGTCGCGAGCGGCGGCGAGGCTGTGCGGACCCGGCTGCCGGGGCGCATGGCGCACTTCGACGAGGTCGATGTCGCAGTCGGCGACTGGGTCGGCCTGTCGGACGGGCTGATCCGGTCGGTGCTCCCCCGCCGGTCCGCGCTCGTGCGGACGGCCGCCGGGCTGACGTCCAAGCCGCAGACGCTGGCCGCGAACGTCGATACGGCGTTCATCGTGACGTCGCTCGGCCCGGATCTCGAGCCACGGCGGCTGGAGCGGTACCTCGTGACGATCTGGGAGAGCGGCGCATCCCCCGAGATCGTGCTGACGAAGGCCGACCGGCTCGACGATCCCTCGCCGATGGTGGCGCAGGTCGAGGCGGTTGCACTCGGCGTCCCGGTGTGGGTCGTCTCCTCGGTGACGGGCGACGGCTGCGACGCGCTGCGGGCGCGGATCGGTGTCGGCAAGACGGCTGTGCTCATCGGGTCGTCAGGGGTCGGGAAGTCGACGCTCGTCAACCGATGGTTGGGCGAGGAGCTGCTGGCGACCCAGGAGACGCGCGCGGACGACGACGAGGGCCGCCATACGACGACGCATCGCGCGTTGATCGAGTTGCCGGGCGGCGGGATGGTGATCGACACGCCGGGGATCCGCGAGTTGCAGCTCGGCGACGCGGGCAATTCCGGCGCGCTGGAGGAGACGTTCGCGGACGTCGAGGCTCTGGCGTCGCAGTGCAGGTTCAACGACTGCGCGCACGAGACAGAGCCTGGATGTGCGGTGCGCGCCGCGCTGGCCGACGGCTCGCTGCCGGGCGACCGCTATGCGTCGTGGCAGAAGCTGCAGCGCGAGCTCCGGGCGATCGCGCGGCGGACGGACGCCCGCCTCCGGCAGGAAGACCGTCGCCGCTGGCAGCTGCTCACGAAGGACGCCCGCTCGCGAACCCGCCACCGCTAAACGGGGATTATCCCCGTTGTAAGAGCTGAGACGGTTTCGTGACGGTTTTCGCGGCACGCTTGATGCATGGCTCGCCGCAACCGTGGTCGCATTCCCGCCGGCACCTACCACGTCTGGCGGCGGAGCGCAGGACCGATCGAGATGTTCCGCGACGACACCGACCGAACCGCCTTTTGCAACCGCCTCGCCTCGTCAATCGCGAAGTATCAGCTCGTCTGCCACGCGTTCGTCTTGATGGGCACGCACTTCCATCTACTGGTGACCGTCGAAGACGACCTGCTGTCCCGCGTGATGAGAGACGCCTTCGGACCCTATGCGCAGGAGTTCAACCGGCGATGGAAGCGCAGCGGACACCTGCGAGGGGCGCCCTTCAAGCTGCGTCCCGTCACCGACGACGCCGACCTGCTGGGGAACGTCCGCTACATCGCGCGTAACCCCGTTCGCGCCGGCTTCTGCCAGAGGCCGGAGGAGTGGTACTGGGGGAGCTACCGAGGCTCAGCGGGTTACGCGCAGCCGTTCTTCTTCGTCGATGACAGCCTCGCAGTCGGTCAACTCGCCACGCGCCGGGCGGAAGCGCAACGACTTCTGCGCATCTTCGTCGAGCCGGCCGAATAAAACGGGGATAATCCCCGGTTTAAGGCGCGCGGTTTAAGACGCCGTCGGAGCGGGCGCGGCCGGTTCGGCGACGATGTCGAGGGGCTTCACGATCTCCGCGAAGTGGCAGGCACTGGGATGGCCCTGCCCGCGATCGATCAGGGCGGGCTCCTCCTCGGCACAGATCGGCTGCGCCTTCCAGCACCGCGTCCGGAACCGGCAGCCGCTCGGCGGGTTCGCCGGCGACGGCACGTCGCCCTCCAGCACGATCCGCTTCCGCCGGCCCCGCTGCCCCGGCTCCTCGATCGGCACCGCCGACAGCAGCGCCTGCGTGTACGGATGGCACGGCTCGTCGTAGATCTGATGCTTCGTCCCGATCTCGACGATCTTGCCCAGATACATCACCGCGACGCGGTCCGACACGTGACGCACCACCGACAGGTCGTGCGCGACGAAGATGTACGTCAGCCCGAAGTCCCGCTGCAACGACTCGAGCAGGTTCACGACCTGCGCGCGGATCGACACGTCGAGGGCCGACACCGGCTCGTCGAGAATGATCAGCTGCGGATTCAGCGCAAGCGCGCGGGCGACGCCGATCCGCTGCCGCTGGCCGCCGGAGAACTCGTGCGGGAAACGGTTTGCGTGCTCGGGCGAAAGGCCGACCGTGCGCAGCAGCTCGTTCACGCGTTGCTTGCCCTGCTCGCGCTTGAACCCACCGTGGATGCGCAGCGGCTCCGACACGATGTCGCGCACCGTCATCCGCGGATTCAACGAGGCGTACGGATCCTGGAAGACGATCTGCATCTCCCGCCGCACGTCCCGCATCTTCCGCCGGTTGAAGCCGGTGATGTCGCGGCCGTTGAAGGAGATCTTCCCGGCGGTCGGCTCGGTCAGCTTGATGATCGTCCTGGAGAGCGTCGTCTTGCCGCATCCCGACTCGCCGACGAGGCCGACCGTCTCGCCCGCGCGGATCGACAGATCGACGCCGTCCACCGCGTGGATGCGGCCGACCTGCCGCTTGAAGATCCCGGCACGGATCGGGAAGTGCTTGATCAGCCCCTCGATCCGCAGGATCTCCTCGCCGGCACCGGCGCGGGCATGGATTGCCTGCAGCTCCTCCGCCGTGGGCTCGGCCCGCTCCGACTCGGCGACCCGCTCCTCGGAACTGCTCACGACCCTCCTCCGACCGGCGCAGGCTCGGCGGCGAACTTCGAACGACGCCCGACGAGCTCCTCTGCGAAATGACATGCCGAGCGATGATCAGGGCCGCCGTCGGTCGGACGCAGGGGCGGCACTTCCTCGCGACAGCGAATGCGGCCCTGCGACAGGAAGCAGCGCGGATGGAACGCGCAGCCCGACGGCCGGTTGATCAGCGACGGGGGCTGGCCGGGGATCGGCCGGAGCCATTCCTCGTCCTCCGTCAATTTCGGCAGCGAGTCCATCAGGCCGATCGTGTACGGGTGACGCGGATTCTGGAAGATCGTGTGCACGTCGCCGTGCTCGACGATCTTGCCGGCGTACATCACGATCACCCGGTCGCACAGCTCGGCGACGATGCCGAGGTCGTGCGTGATGAGGATCGTCGCAGCGCTGGTTTGCTCCTGCACCGTCTTCAGCACCTCGAGCACCTGCGCCTGGATCGTCACGTCGAGCGCCGTCGTCGGCTCGTCTGCGATCAGCAGCGACGGCGAGTTCGCGATCGACATCGCGATCATCGCCCGCTGCCGCATGCCGCCCGAGAACTCGTGCGGGTACTGCTCGTAGCGCTGCTCGGGGTTCGGGATGCCGACCATCCGCATCAGGT
>JAICLU010000074.1 GCA_025925195.1 Thermoleophilia bacterium | reverse complement strand
CTACGGTGCGCTGAGCATGGCGGGCGGCGGGCTTGCGATCGCGTTCCTGCCGCTGTGGCCGAGCTGGCGCACGCCGTTCCTCTCGGCCGCGATCGTCGCCGCGGCCGGCACCGTGCTCGTGTCGTTCGCGCCGCGCGAGACGGCGCGGGTGCGCACGTCGCGCGAGCCGCCGAGCGTCGCCGACCGGCGGCTTCTGCCGCTCGCAGCGATGCATGCGGCGTCGTTCGGCTTGTCGGTCGTGCTCGGGAACTGGGTGGTGACGCTCCTGCACCGCGCCGGCGGTGTCTCCGAGCACGCGGCCGGGATCGCGGGTGGGCTCGTCCTGTTCCTCGGCCTCGTCTCGCGGCCGCTCGGAGGGAGGCTGATCGACCGGCCGGCGCTCATCCGCGCGAGCTTCCTCGTCGCCGCGGCCGGCACGGTGCTGTTGCTCGCCGCGCGCCCGTTCGCGGTCGCCGTGGCCGGAGCCGCGATCGTCGGCATCGCGGCCGGCGTGCCGTTCGCGCCCGCGTTCGCCGGGGCGGCGAGGCTTCGGCCCGACGCACCGGGCGCCGCGGTCGGGCTCGTCAACATGGTCGCGGCGGTGACGATCCTCGTCGGTACGCCGCTGCTCGGGCTCTCGTTCTCGCTGCCGGGCGACGGCCGGATCGGCTTCGCCGTCGTCGCGCTCCTGTGTGCGGCGACCGCGCTCGGTGTCAGAGGAGGCGCCGGTCGCCGGTGATGCGGCGGACCTCTTCGAGCGTCGTGACGCCGGCGAGCGAGAGGCGGACGCCGTCCTCCCGAAGCGTCCGCATCCCCGCGGAGACGGCAGCCTCGAAGATCTCCTCGGTGGAGCCCTCGAGCAGCACACGGCCGAGCCCGTGCACCGGCATCAGCTCGTACAGGGCGACGCGGCCCGAGTAGCCCGTGTTGCCGCACTGCAGGCAGCCTTTCGCGCGGTAGAGCGTCGGGTTCGTCCCGGCGGAGACGAGGTTCATCGAGATCTGCTGCTCCTGCGTCGGCTCGTACGCCTCGCGGCAATGCACGCACACGCGCCGGGCGAGCCGCTGCGAGACGATGCAGTTGATCGAGCCGCCGAGCAGGTCGGGGTCGACGCCGAGTGTGCGGAGCCGCGCGATCGCGCCGGCAGCGTCGTTCGTGTGCAGCGTCGTCAGAACGAGGTGGCCGGTCATCGCCGCCTGGATGACGATCTGCGCGGTCTCTTCGTCGCGTACCTCGCCGACGAGGATCACGTCGGGGTCGGCGCGGAGGATCGTGCGCAGCCCGCGCGCGAAGGTCAGGCCGATGCGGGAGTGCACCTCCATCTGCATCACGCCCGGGAGCTGGTACTCGACGGGGTCCTCGATCGTCGCGACGGAGCGCATTCCGTCGTTCAGGACGTCGAGCGCGGCATACAGCGTCGTCGTCTTGCCTGAACCGGTCGGTCCGCACGTCAGCACCGCGCCGTGCGGTTGCTCGATCGCGCGTGCGAACGCCGCCTCCATCTCGCTGCTCATGCCGAGGTCGGGAAGCTCGAGCTTCTGCTCGCGCTGCAGGAGGCGCAGTACGACCTGCTCGCCGTGCTTCGTCGGCAGCACCGCCGCGCGCACGTCGACGGCGCGACCGCTGCTGTACACGACGAACGATCCGTCCTGTGGCATGCGCTTCTCCGCGATGTCGAGCTCCGCCATCACCTTGATGCGCGCCGCGAGGGCGTTCTGCATGCGCTTGTCGACGGGCTCGTCGGCGCGCATGACGCCGTCGACGCGGAAGCGGACGAGCACGTCGCGCGGCTGCGGATCGAGATGGATGTCCGACGCGCCCGCGATGACGGCGCGGCCGATGAGAGCGTTGACGAGGTCGAGCGCGCTTTCCGCGGCAGCTTCGTCGTCGAGCTCATCCGGCTCGTCGGGCGCCGCATCGCTGACGGTCGTCGAAAGGCGGTAGGTGCGGCCGATCGTGCTCTCGAGCGCGGCCGCGTCGGCGACGGCGAGCACGCACTTCTTGCCGAGCGCGAGGCGCACTTCGTCTTGCGTGTGCAGGTTCGTCGGGTCGGCGACCACGACCTGGACGGCGTCGTCGGAGAGGAAGCGCAACGGCAGCACCTGGTGGTCGTGCGCAAAGCGGTCCTTGATCAGCTGCGCGGCACCGAGGTCGACGCCGACCTGCGACAGGTCGACGAACTCGAGCCCGTGCTGGAGCGCGAGCGCTTCCGCGATCGCACGCGGCGTCGTCCAGGCCTTGTCGACGAGGATCTCGCCGAGCCGCTTGTGGAGAAGCGGCTGGAGCTCGAGCGCCTGGTCGACGTTCTCCTGGGTTGCGTGGCCGGCGCGCACGAGGAGCTCGCCCATGCGGAGCGCGCTCGCGGTCTGGGGGATGGCTGCGGCCTCCATCCCGATCTGTATCGGCGGGCGATGGTCCGAGGTTGAGGGTGAACGCGTCTGCCGGGCGCAACGACCCCGACGTCCCCCGTCGATGGAAGGCCGGCTGATCGAGCGCCGAAAGGGGGAACTCTCCCAGCCGGTCGTTCTCTGAAGGTGCCGCCGCGCCCGGCACCTGCTCCTTTCCGGCTGCGCGCCGGTGAAACGCCGCTATCCGAGGAGGAGCGTCAGCAGCGCCTTCTGGACGTGGAGGCGGTTCTCGGCTTCCGCCCAGATCGCCGACCGCGGGCCGTACAGCACCTCGGCGGTGATCTCCTCGCCGGGGTGGGCCGGCAGGCAGTGCATGACGAACGCGTCCGGCGACGCGAGCGCGAGCAGGGCGTCGTCGAGCCGGTACGGGGCGAGGTCGCTGAGCCGGCGCGCGCGCTCGTGCTCCTGGCCCATGCTGATCCACGTGTCCGTGACGACCACGTCCGCTCCGGACACGGCTTCCCGCGGGTCGGCAACGGTTGCTTGTAACAGACTGTTACTTTCGTAGCCCGCGGGGGACGCGGCGACGACCTCGAAGCCGAGGATCCCCCCGAGCTCTGCGAGCGAGGTCAGCACGTTGGAGCCGTCGCCGACCCACGCGACGCGGACGCCGTCGAGGCTGCCGATCCTGTCCCGAATGGTCAGTGCGTCCGCGAGCGCCTGGCATGGATGCTCGAGCGCCGTCAGGGCGTTGATGACCGGGATCGACGCCCACTCGGCCCACGCTTCGAGCTCCTCGTGCGCGTGCGTCCGCACCGCGAGCGCGTCGAGGTACCCCGAGAGGGCGCGGGCGGTGTCGGGCAGCGATTCCCCGCGTGAAAGCTGGAGCTCCTCGGGTGTGAGCGGGATCGCGACCCCGCCGAGCTGGGCCATCCCGGCCGAGAACGAGACGCGCGTTCGCGTCGAGTGCTTCGCGAAGTAGAGGCCGAGCGTGTGGCCGGCGAGGAGCGGTTGCTTCGGCTCCGCGCGCAGCTCGACCGCGCGGTCGAGGATCGCCTCCGCCTCCGTCGCGGACAGGTCCGCGATGCGCAGGAGGTCGCGTCCGCGGAGGTCGACCGCGAGCGTCGTCACGACCAGCGCTCCTTCGCCGCCGCGACCGCGGCCGCCACGTCGATTCCGCGCCCCCGCAAGTAACAGTCTGTTACAAGCTCGGGCGGCTCGAACGTGCCGGCGCGCACCTCGGCCGCCACCTGCTCGTGCGCGTCGCGGAACGGGACGCCTTCGGCGACGAGCGCCTCGGCCGCGTCGGTGGCCCGAAGGGCCGGGTCCGCTGCGGCCGTGGCCAGCTTGTCGCGGTCGAACGCGAGACCGGCGACGAGGATCGTCAGCGCGCCGAGCGCGCCCGCGACGTCGCGGCGGGTCGCGAACACGGGCGGCTTGTCCTCCTGTAGGTCGCGGTCGTAGGCGAGCGGCAGCGACTTCACCGTCGCGAGCAGGCCCGTCAGCCGGCCGATCGCCGTGCCCGCCTTGCCGCGCGCGAGCTCGGCGACGTCCGGGTTCAGCTTCTGGGGCATGATCGACGAGCCCGTCGACGCCTCCTCCGGCAGCCGCGCGAACCCGAACTCGCTCGTCGTCCAGAGCACGAGCTCCTCGCCGATGCGCGAGAGGTGCACGAAGAGTGCCGCTGCCGCATAGAGATAGTCCAGCGCGAAGTCACGGTCCGCGACGGCATCGATCGTGTTCCGCATCGCGTTCGGCGGCGGCGGCAGCTCGAGCGTCGAGCCGGCGAGTGCGCCCGCTCCGAGCGGCGACGGCTCCGCCTGCGCGCGCGCGAACGCGAAGCGTGCGCGATCGCGTTCCAGCATCTCGACCCACGCGAGCAGATGGTGGCCGACGGTGACCGGCTGTGCGCGCTGCAGGTGCGTGTAACCGGGCATCGGCGTGTCCGCCTCTTCTTCTGCGCGCGCCAGGATCGCAGAGACGAACGCGACGAGCGCTGCGTCCGCCTCTGCGCATGCGTCCTCGACGTAGAGGCGGAATGCGGCTGCAACCTGGTCGTTCCGCGAGCGGCCGGCGTGGATCTTTCGGCCGACGTCGCCGAGCTGGCGCTCGATCGACGAGTGCACGTCCTCGTCGTCCGCGTCGACCTCCTCGATCGCGGCGAGCCCCTCCGTCGCCCGGGCGAGCTCGGCGTCGTCGAGGATGCCCGCCGCGTGCAGCCGCTGCGCGTGCAGCAGCGTCGCCTGCAGGTCGTACGGCAGGAGCTCCGCGTCGTCGGCGCGCAGGAACTCCCACACCTCGGGTGCGAGCTCGCCGCCGACGCGGCCCGACCACAACGTCACACCTCGACTCCAAGCCGTTCGAGCATGGCGCGCGCGTCGACGACGTCGTTGATCTTCACGTTCAGCTGTCCGATGCGGTCGGCGGCGGTGAACGCGGTCGCGCTCCGCTCCATCGACAGCCGCTCGGGGGAGTACGAGAAGCCTTCGCCTCGCGTATCGAGGATCGTGTAGTCGTCGCCGCGGCGCAGCTCGATGTCGACCTCGCCTGTGATCGGCGCCGCGACCCAGCGCTGCAGCGCGTCGCGCAGCATCAGCGCCTGCACGTCGAACCAGCGGCCTTCGTAGAGCAGCCGTCCGAGCCGGCGGCCCTCGTCGGCGTAGCGCTCGAGCGTCGCCTCGTTGTGCACCGCCGTCAGCAGCCGCTCGTACGCGATGTGCAATAGCGCCATGCCCGGCGCCTCGTAGATGCCGCGGCTCTTCGCCTCGATCACGCGGTTCTCGATCTGGTCGGACATGCCGAGCCCGTGCCGGCCGCCGATCTCGTTCATGGCGAAGATCACCTCGGCCGGGTCGCCGACCGGCAGTCCGTCCTCGAACGCGATCGTCACGACCTCAGGCTCGATCTCGACCTCGGGATCCCAGTGCGCGACGCCCATGATCGGCTCGACGATCTTCATCGACGTCTCGAGCAGCTCGAGATCCTTCGCCTCGTGCGTCGCGCCGAGCATGTTCGCGTCGGTCGAGTACGCCTTCTCCGTCGACTGCTTCTGCGGGAAGCCGCGCTCGGCGAGCCATTCGCTCATCTCTTTGCGACCGCCGAGCTCGGACACGAAGGCGTCGTCGAGCCAGGGCTTGTAGATCCGCAGGTGCTCGTTCACGAGCAGGCCGTAGCGGTAGAACCGCTCGATGTCGTTGCCCTTGTAGGTCGAGCCGTCGCCCCAGATCGAGACGCCGTGCTCGCTCATCGCCTGCACGAGCTTCGTGCCGGTGACCGCGCGTCCGAGCGGCGTCGTGTTGAAGTAGGTGCGACCCGCTGTGCGGACGTGGAAGGCGCCGCACTGCAGTGCGACGAGCGCCTCGCGCGCCAGTGCGTCCTTGCAGTCGACGAGCACCGCGTCTTCCGCGCCGTACGCGAGGGCCTTGGCGGGCACGGCGGCGATGTCGGGCTCGTCGTACTGGCCGAGATCGGCGGTGAACGCGTACGGGACGGCGCCGTTCTCGCGCATCCACGCGAGCGCGCAGCTCGTGTCGAGCCCGCCCGAGAACGCGATCCCGACCTTCTCGCCCACGGGGAGCGAGCCGAGGATCACGCCGGGTTCGACAGCGACGCTCACAGGTGGCTCCGGAGCAGGTGATCGAGCTCGGCCGGCGGCGTGCCGTCGGCGCACGCGACGAAGACGGTGTTGTCGCCGGCGATCGTGCCTGCGACCTCGTGCAGCGCGGCGGCGTCGATCGCATCCGCGAGTGCTGCGGCGAAACCGCGCGGCGTCTTGATGACGAGGAGCGATCCCGACGGTGTCGTCTCGCCCATGAAGTTGCGGAGCGCCGACGCGAGCTCGTCGAGCTTCCGCAGGTCGGCGGCGCCGGGCAGGGCGTAGACGAGCCGGCCGCTCTCGCTGCGCACCTTGACGAGACCGAGCTGCGCGATGTCGCGCGACACGGTCGCCTGCACCGCCTCGATGCCGAAGGCGTGCAACGCCTCGGCGACCTCGGCCTGCGTCGAGAGCGGCTTCTCCTGCACGAGTCGCAGGATCGTCCCCTGGCGCTCGAACTTCGTCGTCACAGGACCTCCTTCAGGATCGAGAGCGCGTGGGTCGCCTCGTCGAGCGAGAGCGTCAGCGGCGGCGTGAGGCGGATCGTGTTCGGGCCGGCCGAGCCGATCACCAGGCCGCGCGAGAACGCAGCCGCGATCACGTCGCCGGCCGGCCGCTCCGTGTCGAACGCGAGCAGCAGTCCGAGCCCGCGCGCACTCAAGGCATCGACGAAGAGTGCTGACAGCTCCTTCACGTGCGCAAGGAGCGCGTCGTCGATCGCGTCGACGACGGCGCACGCGGCTGCGCACGCGACCGGGTTGCCGCCGAACGTCGAGCCGTGGTCGCCGGGCTCGAAGCCGACGGGTGCGTCGTCGGAGACGAGCAGCGCCCCGACCGGCAGACCGTTCGCGAGCCCCTTCGCGAGCGTGACCGCGTCCGGCTTCACGCCGAGCTCCTGCCATGCGAAGAACGAGCCGCTGCGGCCGACGCCCGTCTGCACCTCGTCGAGGATCAGCAACGCGCCGTGCCCGTCCGCGAGTGCGCGCGCTTCCGACAAAAACTCGGGCGTGAGCGGGTGCACGCCGCCTTCGCCCTGCACGGGCTCGAGCAGGATCGCGGCCGTCTGTTCGCTCACCTGCCCGAGCCCGAACTTCGCGCCCGGCACGAGCGGCTCGAACGCCGCGCGCTTCGCCGGCTGGCCCGTGACCGAGAGCGCGCCGAGCGTGCGGCCGTGGAACGAACCGTCGAGCGCGACGATCTCCGTTCGCCCCGTCGCCTTGCGCGCCCACTTGATCGCCGCCTCGTTCGCCTCTGCGCCCGAGTTGCAGAAGAACGCGCTCGCGCCGCCGAAGCGGTCGGAGAGCTTTACCGACAGCTCCTGCATCGGCTCCGTGGAGTAGAGGTTCGAAACGTGCCACAGCCGCTCGAGCTGCGCCTGCGCGGCCGCGAGCGGTGCGGGATGACGGTGGCCGAGCGCGACGACCGCGATGCCGGCGAAGAGATCGAGGTACCGCGCGCCGCTCGCGTCGACGAGCCACGAGCCGTCGCCCTCGACGAACGTCACGTTCTGCCGCGCGTACGTCGGCAGCAGCTTGCTCGCGACGGTGGCGGTCACGCGACCACCGCCGTCACGCCGATGTGCGCCGTGATCCCGCTCGATGCCGCGACGGCGGCGGCGCGCAGCTTCGGGACGATGCCGCCGTCGAACGCGCCTGCTGCGAGCATCCGGTTCGCGTCACCCGCGCGGATCGAATCGACGAGCTCGTCGTCGACGAGGAGGCCCGGAACGTCCGTGAGGAAGACGAGCTTGCGTGCGCCGAGGCCGAGTGCGAGCGCCGCGGCGGCGTCGTCCGCGTTCACGTTCAGCGGCCCGACGGCGAGCGGAGCGACGACCGGAACGCGCCCGGCGCGGAGCGCGTCGACGATCGCCAGGGGCCGGCACGGCAGCGGGTCGCCGACCCAGCCGAGCGGCGGCACGGGGACGGCGAGCATCCCGCACTGGTCGCCGATCACGGGCACGGCGGGATCGCCGATCGCGGCGCACAGCTCGGCATTCACCGACTGCAGCGACTCGCTTACGACGTCGAGCGCCGCGCGCGTCGTGCGCCGCCGCCCGTTCACGAACTGGACGGCGATGCCGCGCCGCTCCATCTCCGCCGTGATCTGCGGGCCGGCGCCGTGCACGACGACGACTTCGTGGCCCTCTTCGCGGAGGCCGAGGATCCGGCTCGCCGACTCGGCGGCGACCGCGCCGCCCACCTTCACGACGAGACGCGTCACGATCTGTAATCCCCGTTGATGCGGACGTAGTCGAGCGAGAGATCGCTCGTCAGATAGCTCGCGCTGCCGTCGCCGAGACCGAGCTCGAGCGCGATCGCGCAGCTCGGCCCGGACACGTCGGGCTCGACGCCGGTCGGCGTGCCGCGGTCGAGCACGACGACGTCGTTGTAGCGAAGGGTCGTCCGGTCGGCGTCGATGTCGGCGTAGCCGCCGTTGTACGGTGCGCTGCCCGCCGCCATCAGCACGCGGCCCCAGTTCGCGTCGTGGCCGAAGAGCGCCGTCTTGACGAGCGGCGAGGTCGCGATCCGCCGCGCGATCGCCTTCGCCTGCGCGGCGTCGACGGCACCGTCCACCTGGATCTCCGCGAGCACGGTGACGCCCTCGCCGTCGGCGACGATCTGCCGCGACAGGTCCTCGCACGCGACGCGCAGCGCCGCGGCGAAGGCGGTGTCCGTCGCGGGCGTGCGCTCGATTCCGCTCGCGCCGTTCGCGAGCAGCAGCACCAGGTCGTTCGTCGAGCAGTCGCCGTCGACCGAGATCGCGTTGAACGTCGCATCGACGGCCGGCCGCAGGAACGCGATCGGCTCGTCGTGGTCGAGCGGGTAGTCCGTCGTCAGGACGGCGAGCATCGTCGCGAGGTCGGGATGGATCATTCCCGAGCCCTTCGCCATGCCGCCGACGGTGAAGCCGTCGCCGGCGACCGCCGTCTCCTTCGCGCGCGTGTCCGTCGTCATGATCGCCTGCGCCGCGTCGCGGCCGCCGTCCGCGGCGAGCGCGGAGACCGCAGACTCGACGCCCGGCAGGAGCCGCTCCATCGGGAGCTGCACGCCGATCACGCCGGTCGAGAGCACGAGCACCTGCTCGGGCTCGACGCCGAGCAGCGACGCGGTGTGGGCCGCGGTCGCGACGGCGTTCGCATAGCCGGTCGCACCGGTGGCGGAGTTCGCGACGCCCGAGTTGATCACGACCGCCTGCGGATCCGCGGCGGCGAGGTTCGCGCGGTTCACCTGCAGGCACGCGGCCTGCACCTTGTTGCGGCTGAACATCGCGCCACCCACCGCCGGCACAGTCGAGCGGACGAGCGCGACGTCCTTCTTCGAGTAGCGGATACCCGCTGCGACGCCGGACGCCTCGAAGCAAAGAGCCGATGTGACGCTCATACGAGAACTCCCGCGAGCCGCAGCCCGAGCGTCTCGTCGAAGCCGAGCGCGACGTTCGCGTTCTGCACGGCCTGTCCCGCGGCGCCCTTGCCGAGGTTGTCGAGCGCGCAGATCACGATCGACGTGCCGGTCGCGCCGTCGGAGAACACGCCGATCTCGGCGGCATCGGTTCCCTGCACGCGCGCGAGCTCCGGCGCGACGTCCTCCGGGAGCACGCGCACGACCGGGCTCGACGCGTACGCGTCCTCGAGCAGCGCGCGCGCATCGGCGTCCGTCTGCACGTAGCACGTCGCGAGCAGGCCGCGCCGCACGGGCAGGAGATGCGGCACGAAGCACACGGGCACGCCGAGCTGCTGCGCGATCTCGGGCGCGTGCCGGTGCGCGCCGACCGCGTACGGCGAGAGGTTCTCGAGCACGAAGCCCGCATGCGACGACGCCTTCAGCGTGCGGCCCGCGCCGGTCATGCCCGACTTCGCGTCGATCGTCGCGCTCTCGATGAACGGCGCGAGCGGCGCGAGCGCGAGCAGCGCCGCCGTCGCGTAGCAGCCGGGGTTCGCGATCAGGTCGCCCTGCGCCGGGAAGAGCTCCGGCAGGCCGTAGCTCCAGGCGCCGGGGGCGGCGCCGTACCAGGCGAGCGCCTGGGCGCCGTCGACGAGACGGTGCATGCCGGAGAGGTCGACGACGACCGCGTCGGCCGGCGGCACGAAGGCGGCGGCGGCGGCGTTCTCGAGGCAGAGGAAGAGGACGTCCGCGCCCGAGGCGGCCGCCTCCGCGTTCGTCGTGAACGGCGGCAGCGAGCCGTCGAGCCGGGGATCGAGTGCCGCGGCGGGCTGCCCGGCGAGCGAGTCCGACCCGAGCGCGAGCAGCTCGAGCCCCGGATGCGCGAGCACCCGGTCGAGCGTCTCCTGGCCGGTGTAGCCGGCGCAGCCGAGGATGGAAGCGGTCGCCATCGAGGCGAGAAGTATACAGACGCCTGAAAATTATGCGGCACGGCCGATTGACGGGTCAATCGCCTGGGTTTCGCGCGCGCCGCTTCGCTGCATATCTCCGCGTCGATATCGCATCGCCCATCTCTTCGACGGGGAAGGAGTCTCATGCAGGGACGTTGGTCACGCCGGCTGCCGCTCGCGGTGCTCGCGGCGGCGATGCTCGTCGTGGGTTCGGCCCGGCCCGCCCACGGCGACCAGGTCGTGCGCCTGACGCACGACGGGGTCCGGAACCTCGGCCTCGCGACACTCACCGGCGCGGTGCCCGCCTCGCAGCCGGTCACGGTCGGCGTCTACCTCGCCAACCCGAACCAGGCGGCGGAAGACGCGTACGTCAAGTCGCTCTACGACCCGGCGAGCGCGAACTACGAGAACTTCCTCGACCCGGACACGTTCGAGACGAGCTTCGGCGTCCCGGCGGCGAACCTCCAGAACGCGGAGTCGTGGTTGCAGGCGCACGGGCTCACGACGACCGGCGTCGAGGGCGCGACGAACTACGTCCTCGCAACCGGCACCGCAGCGCAGGTGTCGTCGGCGTTCGCGACGACGCTGAACACCTATCGCTGGAACGGCCGCTCCTTCTACGCGAACACGACCGCGCCGGCAGTGCCGTCCGCGCTCGGCATCGCAAAGGTGACGGGACTGAACGACCTGAACTACTTCTTCACCCCCCGCGTCTCGGCGCCGGTGAAGAGCGAGGCCGTGACGAGCGGCCCGCTCGGGACGCCGGGGCCGAACACCGGGCTGCTCACCCCGAAAGACCTCTGGTCGATCTACGACCTTCCCGCGGCGAATCGCGGCGCGGGCCAGTCGATGGCGATCATCGGCTGGGGCGTCACCGATCCGGTGATCCCCGATCTCCGCAGCTTCGAGGCGGAGTGGGGCCTGCCGGGCGTGCCCGTCACGCTGCAGGAGTACGGCGACGCCTCGACGCCCGACACGTCGGGTGACGGCGCGACCGGCGAGTGGGAGCTCGACACGCAGGCGTCGACCGGCATGGCGCCGGACGTCGCGTCGGAGCAGCTCTACTTCGCCCACCACAACACGGACACGGACATCCTCGCTGCGATTGCAGGTTGGGTAAACGACAGGAAAGGCCCGCTGCAGGCGAGCGCGTCGTTCGGGGAATGCGAGAACGTCGGCAACGCGAACGCGGTGCTGACCGACGGGATCGAGGTTCCCGGCGACGCGATCCTCGAGCAGGCGGCGATCGAAGGCCGCACGCTCTTCTCCTCGACCGGCGACACGGGCTCGTCGTGCCCGCTCGCGCCCGTGAGCACGAACGGCCTCGCGACGCAGGGGTACCCGGGACTCGAATGGCCGTCGGTGAGCCCGTGGGCGGTCGCGGTCGGCGGTACCGACCTCACCTCCGACGGCAACACGCCGGCGAAGCGCTTCACCGAGACGGCGTGGGAGTACACGGGCGGCGGGAACTCGACGAGCGAGCCCGCCGGCAGCTACCAGAGCGGTGTCGCCCCGACAAACTGCTTGTTCGACAAGGACGGCAACCCGTACGTGCCGGGAGTCTCCGCCGGCCCGGTCTGCCGTTCGACGCCCGACGTCGCGGCGATCTCCGGCGACGTCGCGACCGGCAACGGCCTGCTGATCACGAACGACAGCGGCTCCGACCAGCAGGGCGCCGGCACGAGCCTCAGCTCGCCGCTCTGGCTCGGCTTCTGGACGCGCATCCAGGCGGCCGCGCGGAAGAAGGGGCTCGGCTTCGCGAACTACTCGCTGTATCGCGCCGCCCAGGCCGCGCCCGGCCGCGACTTCTACGACGTCACGGTCGGCGACAACCAGCCGTACCCCGCGAAGCCGGGCTACGACAACACGTCCGGCTGGGGGACGCCCGAGGTGACGCAGCTGATGCAGGACCTCACGGGTCGCCTGACGCCGACGTCGAACGCGCAGCCGGCGCCGGTCGTGCTGACGCAGACGACGACATGCGGGTCGCTCTTCTCCGATGCGGCCGGCGACGACGTGTACGCGGTCGACGGCGAGGTCCTCGCCGCGCAGGGAACCTCGCCGCAGCTCGACGTCCTCGGCGGGCAGATCCTGCTCTCGGCGGACGGGCAGACGCTGCGGACGATCATCACCGTGCGTGACCTGTCGACGACGATCCCGACCGGCGGCGCGGAGAACGACTACAACCTCACGTTCACGTTCGGCGGCACGCAGTACTTCACGCAGCTCGCCGTCGAGCCCGGCGGGCAGGTGCTCGCCTGGGACGGGCAGCTCGTGCACGTCTCGCTCGAGAGCAAGTTCCTGCAGGAGCACGTCGACGCCGGCGTGATCACGCCCGGGCCGAACGGCACCGTCGAGGTCGACGTGCCGCTCGCGAACATCCCCGGCGCGGCCGCCGGCTCGCAGCTGCTGCGGCCGTCGGCGACGTCGTACGTGCGCGAAGGCGTGAACCAGGGCTCGCTCGAGCCGGTCGACTCGGCCGGCCCTACGAACGACTACGTGATCGGAGGATGCTGAGATGAGGAAGCTGGCGGTCGCGGCGGCGCTCGCCGCGCTCGTCGCGGCCGTCGCGGCGCAGGCGGGCGCGTCGACGGCTCCGTCGCTGCGGCCGTTCTGCACCGTCGGCCCGTTTCG
>JAICLU010000138.1 GCA_025925195.1 Thermoleophilia bacterium | reverse complement strand
CACCGGGACCGGCAACAGCCTCAACCCGCTGCACCCGAGCGTCCTGCGGCTGATCATGGACTCGCTGCGCTATTGGGTCATCGACTGCCACGTCGACGGCTTCCGGTTCGATCTCGCGAGCGCGCTGGCGCGCGAGTTCTTCGACGTCGACCGCCTCTCGGCGTTCTTCGACGTGATCCACCAGGACCCGATCCTGTCGCAGGTCAAGCTGATCGCAGAGCCGTGGGATGTCGGCCCGGGCGGCTACCAGGTCGGGAACTTCCCGGTCCTCTGGGCGGAATGGAACGGGATCTACCGCGACACGATGCGCGACTTCTGGCGGACCGAGGCGAACGTCGCCGAGTTCGCCTCGCGCTTCACCGGCTCGAGCGACCTCTACCTGCACGACGGGCGGTCGCCGTTCGCGTCGATCAACTTCGTGACCGCGCACGACGGGTTCACGTTGCGCGACCTCGTCTCCTACAACGAGAAGCACAACGAGGCGAATGGAGAGGACAACAAGGACGGCACCGACGACAACCGCTCGTGGAACCACGGTGAGGAGGGCGAGACCGAGAACCCCGAGATCGAAGCCGTGCGCGCGCGGCAGCAGCGCAACATCCTCGTCACCCTTCTGCTCTCCCAGGGCGTCCCGATGCTGCTCGGCGGCGACGAGTTCGGGCGGACGCAGGGCGGCAACAACAACGCGTGGTGTCAGGACAACGAGATCTCGTGGTTCAGATGGGACGAGGCAGACGACGACCTGATCGAGTTCACCAAGCACGTGATCCGGATCCGGCAGGAGCATCCGGTGTTCCGCCGTCAATCGTTCCTCACCGGGCAGGAGACGCGCGGTTCGGGCCTGCCGGACGTGTGGTGGTTCCGGCCGGACGGCCGCCGGATGACACAGAAAGACTGGAACAACGCCAACGCACATACGCTCGGCGTGTTCCTCAACGGCGGCGAGATCCCGTCGCGCACGCCGACCGGCGGCGAGATCGCGGACGACTCGTTCCTGCTGCTGTTCAACGCATACGGCGAGCCGATCACGTTCACGCTGCCGACGCGCCGCTTCGGGGTGCGCTGGCAGGTCGAGCTCGCGACCGGCGACGGCGCTCCGGAGGGAGTCGTCGGTGCGCGCTCCGAGGTGCACGTGGACGCGCGCTCCGTCGTGCTCTTGAAGCGTGCCTGAGTTCCGCTGCACGTTCCGTCTGCAGCTCACGGGCGATTTCGGCTTCGCCCGCGCGCGCGAGGTCGCCCTGCCGTACGCGAACGTGCTCGGGATCTCGCACCTCTATCTCTCGCCCTCGCTCCAGGCGCAGCACGGGTCGACGCACGGCTACGACGTCACCGACCCGACGCGCATCTCCGACGATCTCGGCGGGGAGGACGAGTTTCGCGCGCTCTGCGACGCCGCGCACGACGCCGGGCTCGGGGTGCTGCTCGACATCGTCCCGAACCACATGGCGACGAACGAGCAGGAGAACCCGTTCTGGGGCGACCTCGCGAAGCGCGAGCGGTTCTTCGACTTCGATCCCGCCACCGGCTGGTATCGCCGCTTCTTCGACGTCGGCGAGCTCGGCGGCGTCCGCGTGGAGGACGCCGACATCTTCGAGGCGACGCACGCGAAGATCCTGCAGCTCGTCGACCATGGCCTTGTCGACGGCCTCCGCATCGACCACCCTGACGGGCTCGCCAACCCGCGTGAGTACCTGCAGCGTCTGCGCGACGCCGGCGTGACGCGGGTCTGGGTCGAGAAGATCCTCGAGCCGGGCGAGCCGCTGCGCGACTGGCCGGTCGAGGGGACGACCGGCTACGAGTTCGCGAACGACGCGACCGCCCTCTTCGTCGATCCCGCCGGCGAGGAGCCCCTCACAGAGCTGTACGCGGAGCTGACCGGCGAGCGGCGCGAGTTCGGCGAGATCGCACACGAGGCGAAGCTCGAGGTGGCGCGGACGACCTTCGCGCAGGAATTCGAGCGGCTTCGAGCTCTTGCTCCGCCCCCACTGTCACACGGAGCCGGCCTCGAGGAGGCGGCGGCCTCGTTGCACGTCTACCGCACGTACGTCGAGCCCTACGAGAATGCGGTCGACGACGAGGACCGACGGGCGTCGGACGCTCTGCCGGACGAGCTGCGCCGGATCGTGCTGCTCGAGGGCGAGCGGTCGCCGGCGCTCGACGAGTTCGTCGTCCGCTGGCAGCAGACGACCGGCCCGGTGATGGCGAAGGGCGTCGAGGACACGGCGTTCTACCGGTACTTCCGGCTCACCGCGCTGAACGAGGTGGGGGGCAATCCGGGCCGGTTCTCGCTGTCGCCCGACGGCTTCCACGAGACGGCGCTCGCGCGGCTCGAACGCCATCCACTGCAGCTGCTCGCGTCGCAGACGCACGACACGAAGCGCGCCGGCGACGTGCGCGCGCGGATCGGCGCCCTCGCAGGGATGCACGAGGAGTGGGCGGAGCGCGTCCGCCGCTGGCGCGACCTGACCGGCGGGATGGACGATCCGAACGAGGAGTACCTCGTCTGGCAGACCCTGGTCGGCGCGTGGCCGATCGTGCCGCCCCGGCTCGAGCGGTACCTCGAGAAGGCGCTGCGGGAGGCGAAGCGCAACACGAACTGGCTCGAGCCGGACGAGCGGCACGAGGCGCGCGTGAAGGCGTTCATACGATCGCTCTACGAGAACGAGTCGTTCCTCGACGACTTCGAGCCGTTCGTCCGCCGTGTGGCGGCGGCCGGCGAGCACGCGTCGCTCGGCGCGCTGCTGCTGCGGCTCACGTCGCCGGGCCTGCCGGACATCTACCAGGGCGACGCGTTCTGGTCGCTGAACCTCGTCGACCCCGACAATCGCCGCGCCGTCGACTGGCGCCGGCACCTGCGGGCGCTCGGAGAGGAGACCCCGCGCCGCGAGACGATGAAGCTGCACCTGATCAGGCGGGTGCTGCACGTCCGCGCCGAGTATCCCGAGGCGTTCTTCGGCGCCTATGAGCCGCTCGACCTCGGGCCGGACCGCGTCGGCTTCGTCCGCGGCGGCCGCGTCCGGGTCGTCGTGCCGCTTCGCCCCGGGGACACGGCCACAGCCGACAGCGATCTCCTGCCCGAATTTCCCCAGGAACTCGTGCTCTTGCGGTGAATCCGCATACTGTCGCCATGTCCGACGCCTGGCCTTCTCCCGACGCCCAGCCCGGCCCGCTACCGCGGATCGAAGAGCTTCCCATCTCCGACAACGGCTACGAGCAGGAGGCCGTGCGCGCCGCCTTCGACGCCTTCTACCGGCACGCGGCGCAGCTCGACGCGAGCCTACGCGCGCTCGAGGCGGTCGAGGTCTTCCGGCGCGACGCGGACGCGCTCCGCAACGACCTGCGCGCGATCCGGGCGCTCGGCGCAGGCGGCTTCGGCGCCGGCGAGCCGGACTGGGCCCGTCAGACGTACGAGCGCGCGCGGCCGGAGGTTCCCGCGGTCGTCGCCCGGCTCGCGGCCGAGGCGGCGTTGATCGTCGCCGTCGCCGTGATCGCCGGCGTCGCCCATCTCTCGAGCGTCGTGATCGTGCTCCTGATGGCCGCCGCCTTCCTCGTCGTCGCGCTCTCGGAATGGCTCGCGGCGCGGGCTCGGTTCGTCCCGGCCACCAGCGGCTTCGTCACGTCGGAGCCGCTCGAGCCGGCGCCCTATGTCGAGGCTCCGGCGCCGGCGTGGGGCGCCGACGACGATGCCGACGACGAAGCCGATGCCGATGCCGATCCCGACGAGGCGGAGGAGCAGCCCGGCGAGGCCGACGAGCAGCCCGGCGAGCCCGATGAGGAGACCGAGCCCGAGGCGCTGACCGTCGTCGGCGCCGCCGCCGTGGATCCGTGGGAACAGGGCGGCGAGCCAGAGCCAGAGCCCGAGGCGTCCGGCCAGGGCTTCTTCCGCCGCCGTCGCCGTTAGCCGCTTCTAGAGGCGGTCGCCGTCGCCGTGAACCACCCGCGCAACGAGGAGGGTGTCCGGCGCCCCGAGTCGCAGGGGGCGTAACCAGGGCGCCGGACGCTTTGGGGAGGGTCGATGCGCTTGATGTATCGAATCATCCCCGCATGAGACGGCTCTAAGACTTGAGCGACAGCCGCAGGATCGCGCCGCCGCCCGGTGCGTCCTCCGCCGTCACGGTGCCGCCGTGCGCTTCGGCGACCTCGCGGACGATCGCGAGGCCGAGGCCGGAGCCGGGCAGGGAGCGTGCCGCGGGCGCCCGGTAGAAGCGGTCGAAGATCCGCTCGCGATCCTCGGCGGCGATGCCGGGGCCATGGTCGCGCACCGTGAGCTCGCGGTTCGCGAGCGCGACCTCGACCGCACCGCCGCCGTTCGTCCACTTGCCGGCGTTCTCGAGCAGGTTCCACACGGCGCGGTCGAGCCGCTCGGGGACGCCGTCGACGCGCGTCGGCTCCAGCGTCTCGGCCCACTCGACGCCGGGGAAGCGCGCACGCGCACGCTCGATCGCCGACTCGACGAGCTCGTCGAGCTGGACGGGGCGGCGCTCGAGGTTCGCGTCGCCACGCGCGAGCTCGAGCAGGCCCGTGATCAGGTCGCGCATCTCGTGTGCCTCGCGCTCCAGGTCGGCGAACAGCTGCGCACGCTGGCGCGGGTCGAGCCGTTCGCTCTGCTTCAGCACCTCGACGTTCGTCTGCAGGCTCGTCAGCGGCGTCCGAAGCTCGTGCGACGCGTCGGCCACGAAGCGCCGCTGCGTCTCGAGCGACTCTTCGAGCGCGCCGAGCATCGTGTTGAACGCGCCCCCGAGCCGAGCGAGCTCGCCACCGCCGCTCGTCGGCACGCGCTCGCTCGGGTCGCGCGTGCGCGTGACGCGCTCAGCGGCCGCGATCAGGCGCAGCACCGGCGCGAGCGTGGCGTTCGACACGAGCGCCCCGGCGATCGCCGCTGCGGCGACTCCGCCGAGCGACACGAGGATGAGGATCAACCGCAACCGGTCGAGGTCATGGTCGATGTAGTCGATGACCCGGCTCACGACGACCGCCCCTCCGGTGGACAGCGGCGCCACGACCTGACGCACGTGGACCGGTTCGCCGGTTCTGCTGTCGCGCTCCGTCAGATCGCGGTACAGCCCTTTCTTTGCGCCCCGGGCGACGGCTATGGCGACGCTGTCGATCGGCTGCCGGGCGCCTGCGATGACGCCGCCGCCCGGTACGACGACGGTCGCGATGTCCCCGTTGAACGGGCTGATCCCACTGAAGATGTCCTGTGGGTTGTGCTGGAGGAGCCGGGCGTGCTGGCCGATCGTGCTGTCGACCTGCGTGTACAGCTCGTGCCGCATGACGAAGTAGGTCGCGGCCGAGGCGGCGGCCACGACGACCGCGACGACTGCCGCCGCGACGAGCGTCAGGCGGAGGCGCAGCGTCACGGCTCGCGGAGCACGTAGCCCGTGCCGCGCACGGTGTGCAGCAGGCGCGGATCTCCGTCGCCTTCGGTCTTACGGCGCAGGTAGCCGACGTACACGTCGAGCGCGTTCGAGGTGTGGCTGAAGTCGTACCCCCAGACGCGTTCGTAGATCAGCGAGCGCGGCAGCACCTGCCTGGGGTTGCGCATGAACAGCTCGAGCAGGTGCGCCTCGGTGGTGGTCAGCTCGAAGCGGCGCCCGCCCCGGCGCGCCTCCATCGAGCCGACGTCGAACGTCAGGTCGGCGAAGCGCAGCAGCTCCGCAGGCGCCTGGTCGGCGCGCCGGAGCAGCGCGCGCAGTCGCGCGAGCAGCTCCTCGAGCGCGAACGGCTTCGGCAGGTAGTCGTCCGCGCCGGCGTCGAGCCCTTCGACCCGGTCGCCGACGGCATCGCGCGCCGTCAGCAGCAGGATCGGCGTCCGGTTACCCTCGCGCCGCAGCCGCCGGGTGACGTCCAGGCCGTCGTAGCCGGGCATCATCACGTCGAGGATCAGCGCGTCAGGCGTACGCTCGGTCGTGGCGGTGAGCGCCTCGTTGCCGTCGGCGGCGAGCGCGACGTCGAAGCCGTTCAGCTGGAGCGCCCGCTCGAGAGCCTCCCGAACGGCGCGGTCGTCGTCTGCCACGAGCACGAGCACAGGACCAAGTTTGCCGCGTCTCGTAAGAGGCTGCTAAGTGCGCTCACAGACGATCTTCAGGAAGCGGTGCTCCAATGGTCGCCACATGGCCGCTCTCGACCGCGTCGAACCCCTCGCCGGCAGTCCCGTCGTCCTGCCCAGACGCGCGGCGCTTCGCCTCGCCGTCGTCTGGATCGTCGTCCTCGGCAACGCCGCCGCCATCGTCTGGCTCTGGGCGCACGGCGGGAACCTGACGACGAAGTCGACCGGCGACGTGCTCACGAGCGTCGCCCGCATCACCGGCCTCCTCTCCGCGTACCTCGCGCTGATCCAGGTGCTGCTCCTCGCACGGATCCCCCTGCTCGAGCGCGCGGTCGGATTTGACCGGCTCAGCGTCTGGCACCGCTGGAACGGCCACGCGACGATCGACCTGCTCGTGGCCCACGTCCTCTTCAGCGTCTGGGGCTATGCCGCACTCGACAAGGTCTCGTTGCCGAAGGAGATCTCGACGATCCTCGGCGGCGGCATCTATCCGGGGATGATCACCGCGACGATCGGCACGGGCTTCCTGATCGGCGTCGTCGCCACGTCGCTCTTCATCGTGCGCCGCCGGCTGCGATACGAGTGGTGGTATGTCGTGCACCTGCTCGCATACGCCGGGATCGCGCTCGGCTGGTTCCATCAGATCCCGACCGGCAACGAGCTCGTGCTCGACACCGTCGCCGCCGACTACTGGCGCGCGCTGTATGTCGCGACGCTCGCGTTCCTCGTCGTCTTCCGCCTCCTCGTGCCGGTCGTGGCGGCGTTGTCGTGGCGCCTCCGTGTCGCGGAGGTCGCCGCGGAGGCGCCGGGCGTCGTCTCGCTCCGCATCGAGGGCAGGCGCCTTCCGAATGCGCAGCCTGGACAGTTCTTCCTCTGGCGGTTCCTCACCTGGGACTGCGCCTGGACGGCGCACCCGTTCTCGCTGTCTCGTGCGCCCGACGGCCGCTCGCTGCGCATCACCGTCAAGGCGCTCGGCGATCACAGCGCGAAGCTCGCGTCGGTCCCGGTG
>JAICLU010000008.1 GCA_025925195.1 Thermoleophilia bacterium | reverse complement strand
TGTGCTCGAAGAACTGGACGTCGTCGATCAGCAGCAGGTCGTACGTGCGGTAGCGCTGCTTGAAGCCCTCGATGCGCTTGTCGCGGAGCGAGTTGATGAAGTCGTTCATGAAGGTCTCGCTCGTCACGTAGCGCACGGTCATCTCGCGGGTGTGCTCGCTGACGTACTGCGCGATCGCCTGCAGGAGGTGCGTCTTCCCGAGCCCGGTGCTGCCGTAGATGAAGAGCGGGTTGTACGCCTGGGCCGGCGCCTCGGCGACGGCGAGCGCGGCCGCGTGCGCGAAGCGGTTCGACGAGCCGATGACGAACGAGTCGAAGGTGTACTTCGCGTTGAAGCCGCCGCTCTCGGGCCGGCTCGGCAGCCGCTCGACCACCGGCCGCGGCCGGGTCGCCGCGGGCTCCGCCTCGTCGTCGAGCGGCAGGCGCGGGTCGGGCGGCTCGAGCCCGTCGACGACGGTCAGCTCGATCGGCCGCTCCTCGCCCGTCACGTCGCGGATCGCCGCGCCGATCAGGCTGAGGAAGTGCCCTTCGATCCAGTTGCGGGTGAAGTCGTTCGGGACGCCGAGGACGAACCGGTCGCCGTCCAGCCGGACGCCTTGGGCCTCGCCGAACCACGTGCCGTACGTCGTCTCGTTCAGGGAGCCCTTGAGCCGACCGGCAACCTCCTGCCACAGACTCTCGGCGGTCAGCTCGATTTGGTGGTCCACGTAGGCGGCCTGCCCCCTGTCGGTGATGCTGTTCGACGCGGTGCGAGCGCCCACCCTACCAACCCTCCGGACCGCTGCAAATGCCGCGATTTTGCAGGGATTTTCAAGCGTCGTTTTTCCCTCCACAGGTGTGGAGAACCGTGGGGGTAACTCCCCGAAACGGCTTGCACACGTGGAGTTCGCCTGTGGAAAAGACGGTGGACGAATGAAGGCTCCGCGACGGCTATACTGCGCCGCTCGAACGGCTCCCCGCCGCCTTTTTCTCTCATGAAGCGCACCTACCAGCCCAACGTCCGCCGGCGCAAGCGCAAGCACGGCTTCCGCGCGCGCATGCAGACGCGTGCCGGGCAAGCGATCCTGAAGCGGCGGCGCGCCAAGGGCCGCGCCCGCCTCTCGGCATAAGCTGTCTCCGGTGAAGCGCGTCAACCGTCTGTCCCGGAGCCGGGACTTCGACGCCGTCTACCGTCAGGGCCGTTCCGTGTCGTCGCGGTTCCTCGTCCTCTACTGGTTTCCACAGGACGAGCCGGGCTCGCCGCGCTTCGGTTTCTCGGTGCCGAAGTCGGTCGGCGGCGCGGTCGAGCGCAACACGATCAAGCGGCAGCTGCGCGAGACGTGGCAGGCCCGCCTCGACCGGGTGCCGGCGGGCCACGACTACGTACTGATCGTCCGGCCCGGGCTGCCGGAGGCGGTCTCGGCGAACGGCTTCGACTGGCTCGGCGACCGCGTGGACGAGGTGCTCTCGCAGTCGAAGGTGGCCGCCTGATGTATCGCCTCGGCGTCGCGCTCGTCTGGATCTGGCGCGCGACCGCGGGCGCGCTCTTCCCGACCACGTGCAAGTACCACCCGTCGTGCTCGCAGTACGCGATCGACGCGGTGCGAACGCGCGGCCTCCTCCGCGGCTCGCTGCTCGCCGGCTGGCGCCTCCTGCGCTGCAATCCGTGGTCGCGCGGCGGCTTCGACCCGGTGACGAAATGATGCTCGCGTCGTTCGTCCTCGGCTCGCCGCTGACGCCGCTCGAGCACGCCGCCCGGCACGTCCTCAACTGGCTCCATCTGACGATCGGCCTGCCGTGGGCGTGGTCGATCGTCGCGCTGACGGTGATCGTCCGGATGCTGCTCGTCCCGCTGACCATCAAGCAGATCCATTCGATGCAGAACCTGCAGCGCTACGCCCCGCAGATGAAGGAGATCCAGAAGAAGTACAAGGGCGACAAGCAGAAGCAGAACGAAGAGCTGATGAAGTTCTACCGCGAGAACAACATCAACCCGGCCGCGTCGTGCCTGCCGATGCTCGTCCAGATGCCGGTGTTCATCGCGCTGTACTACTCGCTGCGCGCGTTCGCGCGCGAGCCGGCGGCGCAGCACCCGGGCAGCCTCTCGTTCCTGCACTTCATCCCGTCGATCGCCGACCACACCACCTCGCACTGGGGTGGGTTCCTGCTGCTCGTCGTCTACGTCGGCTCGCAGATGGCGTCCACGCTCTTCATGTCGGCGACGGCGGACAAGATGCAGCGCACGCTCTTCATGGCGATGCCGCTCGTCTTCGTGTTCGTGATCGCGCACTTCCCGGCCGGCCTCGTCCTCTACTGGGTGACGACGAACCTGTGGACGGTCGGCCAGGGGTTGATCACGCGGCGCCTGATGCCGAAGACGCCGCCGCCGGAGCTCTTCAAGCGCAGCTCGCGGACGCCTCCGAAGGACGACGGCTCCTCCGGCGGCAACGGCAACGGGCCCGGGCCGGACGGGACGCCGCCGAAGCCGCAACAGCCGGCCGGCGCGCCGCGCAAGGTCAGGAAGAAGAAGGCCGGCGGCAGGCGGTGAACGAGCGCGGGGGCGCGACCGTCGAGGCGAGCGGCGAGACGGTCGGTGAGGCGAAGTGGGCGGCGCTCCGCGAGCTCGAGCAGCGCCATCCGGGTCTCGACAAGTCCGCCGTCCGCTTCGAGGTCGTCTCCGAGGGCGAGCGCGGGCTGCTCGGCGTCGGCTACGAGCCCGCCAGGGTCGTCGCGCATGCGCCGGAGGAGGCGCTTGCTGCGGCGGGTGGCGACGAGGCGAGCGATGCCGCGGCAGACGCGCTCGGCCTGGCACAGCGGATCATGGACGCCGTCGGCGTCGAGGGCCGCGCGAGTGTTCGTGAGGACGACGACGCGATCACGGTCACGTACGGCGGCGCCGACGTCGCGCTCCTGATCGGCCGGCACGGCCAGATGATCGACGCCGTCCAGTACCTGCTGAATGCGATCTCGCACCGTACGTACGGCCCAGCTCAACCGGAGGGTGGGCGCAAAGAGGTCGTCGTCGACGCCGCGGGGTATCGCGAGCGGCGGCGGGCGACCCTCGAGGCGCTTGCCGTCCGGACTGCGCATGAGGTGCTCGACACCGGCCGGCGGGCCGAGCTCGAGCCGATGACCGCGGTCGAGCGCAAGGTCGTCCACCTGCGCCTGAAGGAGTACGAGGGCGTCGAGACGACCTCCGAGGGGACGGAGCCCAATCGCTACGTCGTCGTCCTTCCCGCAGGCTGACGCCTGGCTGAGAGCAGTCGTCGCGACGCCGGGGCTGACTGCGATCGGCGACCTCGGCGAGGCCCGGGCGATGCTGCTCGACGACGCGCTGCGCGCGGTGCCGATCCTCGGCATGATCGGCGGGCCGGTCGCCGACGTCGGCTCCGGCGGCGGTTCGCCCGGGATCCCGCTGGCGCTCGCCATGCCCGGCCGCCGCTTTACGCTCGTCGAGGCCGAGCGGCGGAAGTGCGAGTTCCTGCGCGAGTGGGCGCCGCCGAACGTCGAGGTCGTCTGGGGCCGTGCCGAGGAGCAGCCGGCATACGGATACGGCGTCGCGCTCGCGAAGGCGCTCGCGCAGCCGGCGACGGCGATCGAGTGGGTGCTGCCGCTCGTCCGGATCGGCGGCGCCGCGGTGCTGTGGCTCGGCCCCTCGGCCGACCTCGACCTCGTCGGGCGGGTCGCCGCGCAGCTGGGCGGCGGGCAGCCGGAGGTGCGCGACGGCCTGGTGGTCGTGCCCAAGCTCGCGCCGAACCCGCCGGGCTTCCCACGGCGGACAGGCGTCGCCAAGAAGCGCCCGCTCGCCTGAGAGCGAGTCGTCTGGCGCTGTCGCGACAATGCCGGGGTGGCGAAGATCTACGCGCTCGCGAACCAGAAGGGCGGCGTCGGCAAGACGACGACCGCTGTGAACCTCGCCGCGTGCCTCGCGGAGGCCGGCGAGCGGGCACTCGTCGTCGACCTCGACCCGCAGGCGAACGCGACCTCCGGTCTCGGCATGCGCGCGAACGGGACGTCGAGCTACGACCTGCTCGACGGCGCGCCGCTCGCCGAGCTCGCCAAGCGGACGAAGTTCCCGAACCTCGATCTCGTCCCCTCGAAGCCCGAGCTCGCCGGGGCCGTCGTCGAGCTCGCGCAGCGTCAGGACGGCGAGCGCTACCTCGCGCAGGCGCTCGCCTCCGGCACGTCGCAGTACTCGTTCGTGTTCCTCGACTGTCCCCCGTCGCTCGGGCCCCTGACGGTGAACGCGCTCGCAGCCGCCGACCGCGTGCTCGTCCCCGTCCAGGCGGAGTACTACGCCCTCGAGGGGCTGTCGCAGCTGATGCAGTCGATCGACCTGATCCGGCGCCGCCTCAACCCGCAGCTCGGGATCGGCGGCGTCCTCCTGACGATGGTCGACGCACGCACGCGGCTCGCCGCCGACGTCGAGGCGGAGGTGCGCAAGCATTTCGGGCCGCTCGTCTTCACGCAGACGGTGCCGCGGTCGGTCAGGCTCGCCGAGGCGCCGAGCCACGGCCTGCCGGCGATCGCCTACGACCGCCAGTCACGGGGCGCGGACGCGTACTGGAAGGTGGCGATGGAGCTTGTCGAGCGCGCCTAATCGGAGAGGCCTCGGCCGCGGGTTGGAAGTGCTCGTCGGCGGGCTCGAGCCGGGCGCCGCCGAGCTGCTCGAGCTCCCCGTCGACTCCGTCCACCCGAACCCGAAGCAGCCGCGGCGGCGCTTCGACGGCGAGGCCGGCACGGGACTTGCCGAGTCGGTGAGGCGGCAGGGCGTCATCCAGCCGCTGCTCGTCCGTCCGCGCGTCGCGGGCGGCTACGAGATCGTCGCCGGCGAGCGCCGCTGGCGCGCCGCGCGAGAGGCCGGGATGGCGACCGTCCCCGCCGTCGTCCGCGAGAGTGACGACCGCGACACGCTGCTGCTCGGCCTGATCGAGAACGTCGCGCGCGAGCAGCTGACGCCGGTCGAGGAGGCGCGCGCGTACGCGGTGCTGCTCGACGAGTTCGCGCTCTCGCTCGGCGACGTCGCCGATCGCGTCGGGCGCTCGAAGCCGTCTGTGTCGAACCGCATCCGGCTGCTCGACCTGCCCGACGACGTGCTCGGGATGGTCGAGCGCGGCCAGCTCACCGAGGGCCACGCGCGGGCCGTGCTCGCCGTGCCTGACCACGAGGGCCGCCGCCGCCTGGCACGCGAGATCGTCCAAAAGGGCCTCTCGGTCAGAGCCGCCGAGCAGCGCGCGAAATGGGCTGGCGCGAAGCAGCGGCCGCGCGTCCGGCCGGCCGCCGTGGACCCGGCGCTCGCGTCGCGTGCACGTGACGCTCTCGAGCGGCTCACGGGCTACCGGGCGCGTGTGACCGCGTCGCGCATCGAGCTGTCGTTCGCCGACGAGCACGAGCTCGCGGAGATCGTCGAAGCGCTCGAACGGCAGTAGCTACCGTCAGCGCGATGGACGCGCTCATCCATGCACGGGGCCTGACGAAGCAGTTCGGCTCGATCACCGCGGTCGCCGGTATCGACCTCGACGTGACGCGCGGCGAGGCGTTCGGCTTCCTCGGCCCGAACGGCGCCGGCAAGAGCTCGACGATGCGGATGATCGGCTGCGTCTCGCCGCCGAGCGGCGGCACGCTGCGCATCCTCGGCCTCGACCCGGTGAAGGACGGCTCTGCGATCCGCGGCCGGCTCGGCGTCGTGCCGCAGGCGGACACGCTCGACAACGAGCTGACCGTCAAGGAGAACCTCGTCATCTACGGCCGCTACTTCGGCCTGTCGCGCGCCGACGTCCGGAAGCGCGCCGACGAGCTGCTCGAGTTCGTGCAGCTGTCGGAACGCGCGGACTCGAAGGTCGAGCCGCTCTCCGGCGGCATGAAGCGGCGGCTGACGATCGCCCGCGCCCTCGTCAACGATCCGGAGGTGCTGCTGCTCGACGAGCCGACGACCGGCCTCGATCCGCAGGCCCGCCATGTCGTCTGGGACCGGCTGTTTCGCCTCAAGCAGCGCGGCGTGACGCTCATCCTGACGACGCACTACATGGACGAGGCCGAGCAGCTGTGCGACCGGCTCGTCGTGATGGACGGCGGCACGATCGCCGCCGAGGGCTCGCCCCTCGAGTTGATCCGGGAGTACTCGACGCGCGAGGTGGTCGAGCTTCGCTTCGCGGGCGAGGCGCCGGAGATCGGCGAGGACGCATTCGGCGACCTGGTGCAGCGGGTCGAGGTCCTGCCGGACCGGCTGCTTCTCTACACCGACGACGGCGACGCGCTCGTTCCGGTCGCGCACGAGCGCCTGCACCCGCAGAGCGTGCTCGTCCGGCGCTCGACCCTCGAGGATGTCTTCCTGCGGCTGACCGGGCGCACGCTCGTCGACTGACATGGAGTACTCGCTCCGCGCCTACGAGTACTGGCTGACCGTCTACCGGCGCGTCTGGCGCGGGACGATCATGACGAGCGTCCTCAACCCCGTCCTGTACCTGGCGGCGATGGGGATCGGCCTCGGCTCGATCGTCAAGAAGCAGCAGCTCGGGTTGCCGTATCTCGACTTCGTCGCTCCGGGCCTGCTCGCCGCCGTGTCGATGCAGGTCGCCGCGGTCGAGTCGAGCTTCCCGGTGCGCGGCGCGATCAAGTGGAACCGGCAGTACTTCGCGATGCTCGCGACGCCGCTCCGCGTCGGCCATCTCGTCGCCGGGCATCTCCTCTACGTCTCGACCCGCGTGCTGGTGTCGGTGTGCCTGTACCTCGCCGCGCTCGCCGCGTTCGGCGCGCTCCATTCCTGGTACGCGATCCTGACGATCCCGCTGTCGCTGCTGATCGGGCTCGCGTTCGCGGCGCCGATCTCGGCACTCTCGGCGTACGCGGACGAAGAGGTGTTCAACCCGCTGTTCCGCTTCATCGTCATGCCGATGTTCCTCTTCAGCGGCACGTTCTTCCCGGTGACGCGCATACCGCACGGCCTGCGCGAGATCGCGTACGCGACGCCGCTCTGGAACGGGGTCGACCTGGCGCGCCACCTGACGCTCGGCGGCCCGACGCTCTGGCGCTCGCTCGCGCATGTCGCGTACCTGCTGCTCTGGGTCGTCGTCGGCGTCTGGCTCGCGCGCATCGCCTACCGGAAGAAGCTCGTCACGTGACTGCGTTCGCACTCGCGTCCCGCACGCGCGGCCACCTCCTGTTCGAGCGGAACATCATGGTGTACCGCCGTGCGTGGATGACGATCTTCAGCGGCTTCTTCGAGCCGCTCTTCTACCTGTTCTCGATGGGCTACGGGCTCGGCCACTTCGTCGGCAAGATCCACGGCGTCTCGTATCCGCACTACATCGCGCCCGCGCTGCTCGCGTCCGCCGCGATGAACGGCGCGGTGTACGACGCGACGACGAACGTCTTCTGGAAGCTGCGCTACGGCAAGGTCTACGACTCGATGCTCGCGACGCCGCTCGGCCCGGTCGACGTCGCCGTCGGCGAGACGGCGTGGGCGCAGTTCCGCGGACTGCTCTATGCGATCGGGTTCATGGTCACCGCGGCCGCGCTCGGGGCCGTGCAGTCGTGGTGGGGCCTGCTCGCGCTGCCGGCGGCGATGGTCGTCGGCTTCGGGTTCGCCGGCGTCGGGATCGGCGTCGCCACGTTTCTGCGCTCGTGGCAGGACTTCGAGCTCGTCCAGGTGGTCCTGTTGCCGATGTTCCTGTTCAGCGGCACGTTCTATCCGCTGTCCGTCTACCCGACGGTGCTGCAGTGGTTCGTCCGCGTGTCGCCCCTCTACAACGCGATCTCGCTCGTGCGCTCGTTCACGCTCGGCCACGTCACGTGGTACTGCCCGCTGAACGCCGCCTACCTGCTGGCGATCGGAGTCGTCGGGATCGCCGTCGCGCGCCGGCGTATGGCCGGGCTGCTGCTCACCTGAACGATGGGCGATCGTGGATTCGAACCACGGACCTCCGCCTTATCAGAGCGGCGCTCTAACCAACTGAGCTAATCGCCCGTTCCGGGGCGGCAGTGTAGCGAGGCGCTGTCGCTAGTGGAAGTGACTCGTGCGGCGAAGGTAGTCCTCGACCGCGAGCAGGAAGGGCCGGTCGTTCGCGAGCTCGGTCAGGTGATCCTTCGTCTGGTCGTCGAGCTCGTCGTCGCGCTGGAGCTCGGCGAGAAAGCCGGGAAGCCGGCCGTCGTGGGACATGGCTGCCATGCGGAGGAAGATCCTCCGCGTGTCGTCGTCTTGCGAGATCGCCTCGAGTGACTCGAGGTCGTGCAGCCACAGCCCGTCCACGTGGCTCTAACGAGGTACAGACCGTGAGGGATACGGGTGGGACCGGCGGGGGGCCGATAGTCCTCGTACTGCGGTGCGTATCGGCGACGTCGTCCTCTACAACGGCCGCCCGGTGATCCTGCTCGGCGTCGAGCCGATGAGCGTCCCCGAGCGGCTCGCGCGTGTCCGCGATTGCGAGACTGACGACCTGCTCGACGTCCGGGTGGACGAGCTCCAGGACGGAGAAGGTTTGGCGCCGACGGCCTGAGCTATATTCGCCACGAGGTCACGTTGCACGAGATGCACATCTACGGGGTGAGCTTCGACCTGGTGGGGAAGCAGCCCATCGTCCTCTTGAAGACGGCGGACGGCAACAAGTTCCTGCCGATCTGGATCGGTCATCCGGAGGCTGCGGCGATTCTCATGAAGCTGCAGAGTCAGGCGCCCCCTCGGCCGATGACGCACGACCTGATGAGCGAGCTGCTCGAGCACCTCGAGGCGCAGGTCGTCCGGATCACCGTCACCGAGCTGCGCGAGAACACCTTCTACGCGCAGATCACGGTGCAGCAGGACGGTCGGGAGATCGAGATCGACTCGCGCCCCTCCGACGCGATCGCGCTCGCGATCCGCGCCGAGGCGCCGATCTTCGCGGCCGACAGCGTGATCGAGGAGTCGGCGATCGAGTTCGAGGGCGACGAGGTCGACCAGGAAGTCCTCGAAGCCGAGGTGGCGAAGTTCAAGAGCTTCCTCGACGAGGTCACGCCCGAGGACTTCGCGGCCGCGGAGGCGGAGGCGGAGGCCGCGCTCGAGGAAGAAGACGACGACGACGGCGAGGACGAGTAGCTACCCGAGCAGCGAGACGGCGATCGCGAACGCGTTGAAGAGCGCGTGCACGATCATGCCGGGGTAGACGCTGCTCGTTCGCTCCCGGATCGCGGCGAGCGCCCAGCCGAAGGGGATCAGCACGAGCAGCGCGACGAGCAGCCCGTGCCAGGCGCCGAAGGCGAGCCCGACGACGGCGATCGCGGGCAACGCCCCGAGTGGCCGCAGCAGCGACTGGCCGAGCCCGCGGAACAGCAGTTCCTCGACGAACGGTGCCAGCACGACGAACAGGACGACGTTCGCCGCGAACGCGCCGGCGTGCGCCGACTCCCAGTGCGTCGGCGTCAGCCCCTGTTCCTTGCCTGGATCCTCGATCGGCAGCTGCGTCACGACCGTCTCCCACACGAGCACGAGCACGATCGCGGTGAGCGCGAAGCGGACTGCCGCGCCGATCGCGGGCACGGGTCGGAGCGCGAGCAGCTCCCAGCGGTCGATCGCGATCAGCAGCGTCAGCCCCAGAATGACGAGATAGAAGATCGCACCGTTCGCGAACGACCCGTAGCTGTAGATCTCGTTGCCGCCGCTCTGGTTGTCGCCGTACGCCGCGTAGTTGAGCGCGGCGACGGCGCCGACGAGCGCGATCCAGCAGGCGAGACGAGCGCGGTTCACGGCGCATAGGGTTGCAGCCGTGCGCCACTTCACCCCCGAGGAGGCGAACGACGCGCTCCCATCCGTCCGTCCGCTCGTCGAGCGGCTCGTCGAGCAGCGGCAGGAGCACCTCGCCGCATTGGAGCGGCAGGAGGAGCTCGAGGGCCACATCCGCGGCAACGGCGGCGGCATCCCGCCGGCGACGCTGGCGGACGCGGCGGCCGAGGTCGACCGCCTCGCGCGGTCGCTCGCGAAGACGGTCGACGAGATCGCGTCGCACGGCGCCCAGGTCAAGGACCTCGACGAGGGCCTGATCGACTTCCCCGCGGAACGCCGGGGCGAGACGGTGCTCCTCTGCTGGAAGCTCGGCGAGGACGAGATCCGCTACTGGCATACGGTCGAGGGCGGCTTCGCCGGTCGGCAGGAGCTACCGCTCGACTAGTCGAAGAACGCGGGCATGCCGTTCTGGCACCGCCTGATCATCGCGGCCGTCGTCTTCATCGCCGTGAGCCTGCTCGCCCGGATCGTCGACTGGCGCATGTCGCGCCACCATCTCGAGCCGGAGATGATGACGCGCTACCGCGTGCTGCGTCGCAGCGTCAGCGCGGTCATCCTCGTCGTCGGGTTCTTCTCGGCGCTCCTCGTCATCCCGCAGGTGCGCGCGATCGCCGGCGGTCTTCTCGCCTCGTCCGCGGTGCTCGGGATCATCGTCGGCTTCGCGTCGCAGCGCACCCTCGGCAACTTCGTGGCGGGCCTGCTGATCGCGATCACACAGCCGGTGCGGATCGGCGACCGCGTGACGTACGGCGGCGAGGAGGGCGTGATCGAGGACATCGGCCTCACGTACACGTACATCCGCACCACCGACGACGCCCGGCTCGTCGTCCCGAACGAGAAATTGGCCTCCGATACCATTCGCAACTCCACGATCCGCAGCAGGGAGTCGTTCGCAGAGGTCACCGTGCAGGTTCCGCTCTCAGCCGATCTCGAGGCGGCCGTCGACGGGCTCAGACAGGAGGTCGCGCAGGATCGCGACGCCACCGTCTACGTCAGCTCGCTCGACGGCAATGCCGCCGTCACCATCCGCGCCGGCGCCGCCGACGAGGACGCTGCGCAGACCCTCGAGCGCGACCTTCGCGTCCGCGTGCACCGCCGGCTGCGCGCGTCGGGCGTCTGGGGATGACCGCACCGCCCCGTCGCGGGCGCGGCCGCCAGGACCGGCCGGTTGCCGCCCGCCGCCGCCGCAAGCGCCGCGAGCGGACGCGGAAGCTCCGCCGCCGCCGGACGCTCGTACTGCTCCTGCTCGTCGGGATCCCGGTTGCGGTGGTCGCCGCCGGCGCGATCGGCGGCACGGTTGCGCTCGGCGCCCGCTGCAACCTCAAGTCGCTGACGCCGGTCGCGGTCGGCCAGAACTCGTTCGTCTACGCGGCCGACGGGTCGGAGCTCGGCGTCATCCCGGCCGAGCGCAACCGCACCCCGGTGACGCGCCGCCAGATGAGCCGGTGGGTGCCGAAGGCGACGGTCGCGATCGAGGACCGGCGTTTCTACGAGCACGGCGGCGTCGACCCGGTCGGCATCCTGCGCGCGCTTGTCGCCGACGTGCGGGCCGGCAAAGTCGTGCAGGGCGGCTCGACGATCACGCAGGAGCTCGTCCGCAACCTCTACCTCTCGCGCGAGCGGACGTTCAAGCGCAAGCTGACCGAGGCGTGCCTCGCGATCAAGCTGTCGCGCGAGTGGTCGAAGGACAGGATCCTCACCGCCTATCTCAACCAGGTCTTCTACGGCAACCACTCGTACGGCGTCGAGGCGGCCGCGGAGACGTACTTCTCGAAGCAGGCGCGCAATCTGACGCTGGACGAGTCGGCGCTCATCGCCGGGCTACCGCAGGCGCCGTCGAGCTACGACCCGTTCCGCAACCCGGCGGCGGCGCTCGCACGGCGCAACGAGGTGCTGCACGCGCTGCTCGTGAACGGCGACATCACGTCGGCCGAGTATCAGCGCGCGCGCGCGGACAACAGCCTGCACCTCCGTCCCGGCCACCGGTTCCAGCACATCAAGGAGCCGTTCTTCTTCGGCTACGTCGAGCAGCTGCTGCAGGACGAGTACGGCTCGAACACCGTCCGCGAGGGCGGCCTGCGCGTCTACACGACGATCGCCCCGGGCCTGCAGCGCGCTGCGACTGCGGCGATCGAGCACACGCTGACCGAGCCGAACGACCCCGCGTCGGCGGTCGTGTCGATCGATCCGCGGACAGGCGCGATCAAGGCGATGGCCGCCGTGTCGCCGGGCCACAAGGACAACCAGTACAACTTCGTCACGAGCGCGCGGCGGCAGCCCGGCTCGACGTTCAAGACGATGACGCTCACAGCAGCGGTCGCGCGCGGGCTCGATCCATTCACGACGTCGTATCTGTCGGCGCCGTTGATCTACAACCCCGACCCGACCGGCACGTGCGAGAACAAGGTCGCGTGGTGCGTCGAGACGTACGAGCACACCTATTCCGGCGTCGAGTCGGTCGCGAACGCGACCCTGCAGTCGGACAACACCGTCTACGCGCGACTCGCACTCGACGTCGGGCCGCTCAACATCTTCCACATGGCGCAGCGCCTCGGCGTGCGGACGTCGCTGAACGACCCGGCGACGCAGGCGGTCCCGTCGATCACGCTCGGGACGATCACGGTGACGCCGCTCGAGATGGCGTCGGCGTACGCGACCCTCGCGGCCGGCGGCGTCTACTCGAAGCCGATGGCGATCACGAAGGTCGTCCTCCCCAACGGCAAGGTCGACACAGACGCCGGCTGGGGCAAGCCGCAGCGGGAGCGCGTCGTCGCGGACTGGGTGGCGGCGACGGTGACGAAGGTGCTCGAGCAGAACATGCTTGCCGGCACCGGCACGGGCGCGCACGTCTACAACCACACCGACGCCGGCAAATCCGGCACGACCGACAACTACGCCGACGGCTGGTTCGACGGGTACACGCCGCGCCTGTCGACGGTCGTCTGGATCGGCTTCCCGCAAGGCGAGATCCCGATGCTCGACGTGCACGGCACGGTCGTCTCCGGTCCGGGCCTGCCCGCGACGATCTGGCACACGTTCATGCAGACCGCGATCGGCGACCGGCCTGACGTGCCGTTCCCGGCGGCGCAGGGCGAGCCCGTCTGGACGTCCTGGCGTGGGCAATGGCAGTACAGCGGCGCGTACGGCTATTCGGCGCCGGGCTCGACCGAGACGTCGGCGACGACGACGACTGCCGGCACGGCGACGTCGGAGCAGGCGCCGCCGACGGTCACGACGACTCCCAGTTCCCCGGTCACGACCGCACCGCCGCCGCCCGTCACGACGGTCGAGCCGCCGCCGGCGACGACGGACACGGCACCTGTGACGACGACGCCTTAGGGCGCGGTCGTGGTGGCCGCCGTGGTCGTCGGCGGCGCGGCGGCGGTCGTCGTGGGCGGCGGGGTCGTCGTCGGCGGCGGGGGAGCGGTGGTCGGCGGCGGCGGAGCCGTCGTCTGTGCCGTCGTCGTGGGCGCCGTGGTCGTGTGCGAGGTGGTCGTCTGCCGCGTCGAGGTGGTTGGTGCAGTGGTCGTCGTCGGCGGCGCGGTCGTGGCGGGCGCCGTCGTCGACGGGGTCGATTTCGTCGTCGATTTCGTCGAGTTGTGCGGGAGCGAGATCGTCGGCAGCGGCCCGGTGCCGGCGCCGGGGTCGTTCGACGGCGACGACGGCCGCGTCACCTCGTAGGCGAGGGCGCCGCCGGCGAGCAGGAGGACGACGAGGGCAGCGAGCGCCAGCGGCAGGCGGCTCCGCGCGGCGGGAGGCGGCGGAACCGGCGGCCCGGTCGCGGCCGCGGCGGCGCCGGGCATGACGCTCGTCGCGCCCGCTCCGACTGTCCCGGCTACCGGCAGGACCTGGGTCGCGTCGGCCGCGAGGGCGGTCGTCGCGGTCGTCAGGGCCGCGCCGCCGGCCACGCCGAGCGCGGTCAGAAGGGCCGCGCCGTCCCGCGGGCGCAGCGCCGGATCCTTCTCGAGTGCGGCGGTCGCGGTCGACTCGAGCTCGGCCGGCGCGTCGCTGCGGACCTGCGCGATCGGCGGCGGCGCCTGATCGCGGTTCATCATCACGAGCTCCATCGGGTCGGACGACTCGAAGGGCAGCCGCCCCGTGAGCATCCGGTAGAGCATGACCCCGAACGAATAGACGTCGGAGGCGGCGGTGGCCGGGGCGCCGGACGCCTGCTCGGGCGAGATGTAGGCAGCCGTGCCGAGCACGGTGCCCGCCTCCGTCAGCGTTCCTTCGCCCGCGACCATGCGCGCGATCCCGAAGTCGGCGAGCTTCGGCCGGCCCTCTTCGTCGAAGAGCACGTTCGCGGGCTTCAGGTCACGGTGCACGACGCCGCGCGCGTGTGCGTGCGCGAGCCCGGCCGCGATTCCCGCCGAGACGAGCCGCGTCTCCTCGTCGGGCAACGGCGCCCCGTCGGTCTCGGCGAGCCGGTCCTCGAGCGTCCCGCCCGGGACGTACTCGAGCACCATGTACGGCCGACCGTTGTCCTCGCCGTAGTCGTAGAGCTGGGTCACGTTCGGGTGCGCGAGCGACGCGACGGCGCGCGCCTCTCGCTCGAAGCGGGCCGTGTCGGCATCCGGCGCGAGCAGCTTCAGCGCGACGCGGCGTCCGAGCTCCTGGTCCTGGGCGCAATAGACCTCGGACATGCCGCCGCGCCCGAGCAGGTGCTCGAGTGCGTACCGGCCTGCAATGACGGTGTCGGCCATGAAGCCTCTAGGTTATGCGCGGAGAATGGCCGACTTACTCACGTTCGAAGCAGCGCAGGCGCTCGTGCTCGCGCAGACGCGCGTGCTCGAGGCGGAAACGGTCGCGCTCGAGGACGCTGCCGGACGCGTGACCGCCGCCGCGGTGGCCGCCGCGGTCGACCTGCCGCCGTTTGCGAGCTCGGCGATGGACGGCTACGCCGTGCGCTCCGCGGACACGCCGGGTCGGCTGCCCGTCGTGGCGCGGATCGCGGCCGGCCGACCGGCCGGGCAGGCGCTCCAGCCGGGCGAGGCGATGGAGATCTCGACCGGCGGCGTCGTCCCGGAGGGTGCGGACGCCGTCATCCCCGTCGAGTATGTTGTCAAACATGACAACGAGATCGAGGTGGCGGACGGTGTTCCTCCGGGCGCGAACGTCCGGCCGCGCGGCGGCGACGTGGCCGCGGGCGCGCTGGTGGTCACCGCGGGGACGCATCTGGGCGCCGCCCAGCTCGGCGCCGTCGCGGCTGCCGGCGTCCCCGCTCTGGCCTGCGTTCGGCGTCCGCGCGTCGTCGTGCTCGCCACCGGTACGGAGCTCGCCCGGCCCGGCGAGCCGCTCGCTCCCGGTCAGGTCTACGAGGCGAACGGGCTCATGCTCGCGGCCGCGCTCGCCGCCGTCGGCGCCGAGGTCGAGCGCCTGCCCCCGGTCGCCGACGACGAGGCGGCACATCGAGACGCGATCCGGCGCGGCCTCGAGGCCGACGTCCTCGTCACGTCGGGCGGCGTGTCGGTCGGTCCGCACGACCTCGTCCGGACGATCGAACGCGAGCTCGGCGTCGAGGAGATCTTCTGGCGCGTCGCGATCCGGCCCGGCAAGCCGGTGTCCTTCGGCACGCGCGACGACACGCTCGTCTTCGGGCTGCCGGGCAATCCCGTGTCGTCGCTCGTCGGCTGCGAGCTGTTCGTGAAGCCGGCGCTCCGCGCCATGCAGGGGCTCGGCCGGCCGCTGCCGCCGCTCGAGGACGGGCGGCTGACCGAGGCCTTGCGGCGCAACCCGTCGCGCGACGACTTCGTCCGGGCGCGGACGCGTTCGACCGCTGCCGGCATCGAGCTCGAGCCGGTGGCGGGGCAGGAGTCGCACATGATCGTGCGGGCTGCCGGCGCGGACGCGCTCGTCCACGTGCCGCGTGGCGAGGGCGAGCTCGCGGCCGGGACGTCCGTCGGCTGGTTGCGCCTCTAGGGAGAACTCAGCCGGTGGTCGAGAGCGCCGCGGCCTCGATCGAGTAGGCGGCCATGCCACGCGGATGGACCGCGACGAGCTTTGCGTAGACGATGTACCGGTGCGTCGCGAAGAAGCGGGGGTGGCACGCCTGCAGCTCGAGCAGCTCGTGCTTCGGCGAACGGAGGACGGACATGTCGGTGGCGACGACGATCCGGTGGCGGATCGTCCGGTAGACGAACGTCGCGTACGGCATCTCGAGCCGGATGTAGTCGCCCTGCTTGATGTCGTTGATGTGCGAGAACGGCGCCAGGTACGTCGTCCGGTGGCCGGCGATGTAGACGAGCCGGTTCTCGCCCGGCATGTACGACCGCGGATCCCGGCCCGGCCCCTTCTTGAGCGTCTCGTGGTCGGTGCCGTTGACGACGACCATGTTCAGGCCGATGCGGCCGATCACGATGCGGCCGATCGCCTGGCCGACGTGCACCTCGTGCTGGAACCGCTTCGCGTCGGCCGCGACCGCGCGCCGCTCGGCGGCAAGGTCGCCGGTCGCGTGCACGGGCTGGAAGGCCTGCTCCTCGCGGCTGAGGGTGGCGGCGAGCTTCCCCTGCTGCCAGTGCGTGTAGAGCGCCGTGAACGGGTCCTGCCAGCGCCAGACGAGGATCGCCCAGGCAAGGGTCAGCACGCCCGCTCCGATCAGGAGCGCCCCGGTGACACGCGCAAATGTCCGCATCCTCAGCCGTGCAACGCGCGACGCTCGCTTTCGGGTGCGCGGCGCCGCCGTCGTTCCGCGAGCACTGCGCGCCGCACGATCTCGCGCAGCGGCCCGCGCGGCGGCCGCTCGGCCGCCGGCGGATACGGGGCATACCGGCCCGAGACGATCGAGACGAGCTGCGCAGCCGCCGCCACCCAGCCGATCGCGATCGCGAGACCGGGCAGCGGCGCGTAGCCGAGGGCGAAGAGCCACGCGATGTACCAGGGGGCATCCCACCCGAGGCCGTACCGGCCGGCGAACGACCAGAGGAGCAGCGCCACGCCGGCGAATCCGGCCGCAAGCACGACCGCCTGCACCCAGCGCGGCGCCCCCTCGCGCAGCTGGGGCAGCCAGAGCCAGACGTGGAGCGACGGCAGGACGAAGATGAGGGCGAACGGGTTCGTCGCGACGACGAGCAGCGCGACGACGCCGAGCGCCAGCAGGGCGGCGGCGTGCCCGGCGAGGATCTCCTCCGCGGAGACGTCGCGGCGCGGGATCAGCCGGTCGCGGGCGACGAGCCAGCCGAGGAAGACGAGGACGCCTGCCCCGACGAGCGCGCCGCCGGGCCAGTGGACGCCGGTGAGCGCGGGCGGTCGAGCGGCGCCGCCCGGCCAGGCGTGCAGGAGCGTGAAGATCCCGAAGACGACGCCGCACCAGGCCCAGAAGCCGAGCCGGCTCCGGTAGGAGCGGAGCGCGGGAGCGACCCGGATCCGCCGTCTACGGCAGCGTGCGAACAGGTCCACGGCCCCGGCGAGGAACGGCAGGAGACAGGCGATCAGCACGAGCTCGAGCGCCCAGCCGCGGACGATCCGCGATCCGAGGAACAGGTAGCTCCCCGGGCCGGGGGCGAGCGCAACCCCCTGCTGGAGCGCATCGATCGTGTTCTGCGTCGCGCGCCCGATCTGGCCCAGCCGCACCGGCCGGATCGCGCCGGCGCCGTCTCCGACGCCGTCCGAGGGCCGGTCGGGCGCAGTCGTGATCGTGACCGCCGGAATGCCGCGGGTCACGAACGGCGCCTGCTCGAACCGGCTGTACGGAAACCCGAGGTCGATGAGCTGCCGCAGGCCGCTGGCCCGCGTCGGGTCGAGGCCGGTCTGCCCCGCGATCTGTGACCGGACCGTTTCGGCGAGGCCGGGCGACGCCGATCGCGGCGTGTCGCCGTTCAGCACGAGGCGCGGCCTCCGGGCGCCGGCGATCGCGTCGAGGTTCAGGACCGCGACGACGTTCCGCCGCTCCGGCGAATGGGCGGCGAACTCGACCGCTCCGAGCCCGCCGTCGGTCGCCGCGTCGGTCGAGAGGAAGAGAATCGTGTACGGCAGCCGCGCCCGGCGGCCGGTCGTCGCGGGCGCGTAGGCCCGCGCGAGCTCGATCAGCGCAGCGGTGCCCGACGCGTTGTCGTTGCCGCCCGGGCCGGTGTCGGCATCGTCGCGGTGCGCCATGACGACGATCGCTCGTTGGGAGAGCGCCGACGGCGTGACGGCGACGAGGTTGACGCCCTTCACCGTTCCGCGGCCCGGAACCGTCGCCTCGAACGGCTCTCGCCGCACCGTGTATCCGTACGGCTCGAGCTGCTGGGCCACCCAGGCGGCCGCCCCTCGCGCGCCCGCAGAGCCGGCCGGCCGGATCGGATACGTCGTCGCGAGTGTCTTCGCGAGCGCCGCCGCGGCGTCCTTGTCGAACGCGGGCGGCAGGTTCGGCGGCTGCAGCGCGGCGGGCCGTGCGACGCTGAACGCGAGGATCAGGAGCGGCAGGCCGACGAAGAGCCAGGTGCCCCGGTAGAGCCGGCCGTTGATCGGCCGTTCGAGTGAGCCTCGGCGAGCGCGGCGCCGCTCCGGCGCGGGCGGGAGGGCAGCCACGCCGCCCAGTCTAGGAGGGCAAGTCTAGGAGGGTCGTCGGTTTCCACGTGAAAACGGCAGCGGGATACAGTCCGGCCGTGCGCCTGCCGGTCATCGGGCTGCTCTGCGCTGTCGCCGGCGGTCTCGCAGCGCTTGGGATCGGCCGCGCCACCGGCATCGGCGGCCGCACCGCCACGACCGTCCGCGAGACCGTCGTCCGCCCCGCCGCTCCCGGGCCGGCCGCCGCGGGCGTCGCCGGCTCGGCCTTTCCCGCCGCCAAGATTTTCCGCGAGCGGTCGCCGGGCGTCGTCACCGTTTTCGCCTACTTCGGCGGCATCGGCTCGCAGGGCTCCGGCTTCGTCGTCTCGGGCGCCGGGACGATCCTCACGAACGCGCACGTCATCACGAACGCCGGCGAGACCTCAGGCACCGTCAGGCCGGCCTCGAGCGTCTACGTCGTCTTCCCCGACCACGACCGGGTCGCCGCGTCGATCGTCGGCTGGGACGTGTTCGACGACGTCGGCGTGCTGCGCGTCGATCCCGCCCGCCATCCGCTCGCGCCTCTGCCGCTCGGCCGCTCGTCGTCCGTCGTCGTCGGACAGCCGGTGGCGGCGATCGGCAGTCCGCTCGGGAACGCAGACTCGCTCGCGGTCGGCGTCGTCTCGGCCGTCGGCCGGTCGATCGCCGCGCTGACGGCCCCGAACTTCCAGTTGACGGACGCGATCCAGACAGATGCGCCGATCGGCCACGGCAGCTCCGGCGGCCCGCTTCTCGATGCCGCCGGCCGCGTGATCGGGATCACGGCCCAGATCCGCAGCGATTCGGGCGGCTCCGCAGGCATCGGCTTCGCGGTCCCCGTCGACGCCGTCCGCCGCTCGGCCCACGCGTTGTTGACTAAAGGACACGTCAGCTACGCGTACGCCGGCGTGCAGGCTGAGGATCTGACGCCGACGCTCGCCCGCCATCTCCGGCTCCCGGTCGATCGCGGGGCGCTCGTCGACCGCGTCGCGCCCGGTGGGCCCGCCGACGACGCCGGCATCCGCGGCGGCACCGGCAGCGAGACCTTCCTCGGCGAAGAGGTGACGACCGGCGGCGACGTGATCGTCGCGATCGACGGCCGTCGCGTCGACGATGCGGACACGCTCGTCCGGATCGTCACGAATTCGCTGCGCCCGGGGCAGCGTGCGACCTTCACGGTCGTCCGCGACGGTCGACGCCGAAGCCTGGCCCTGCTCCTGACTGCGCGGCCGGCGCGTTAGCGCGGCGACGTCCGCGGGTAGGCGGGTCAATGTCTCTACGATGGAACGGGCGGAACGAGTAGGAATCGGCGGGTTTACGCCGGCGAATCTGCGGGAAAGCGTTCAATGACGATGCACACCACGACCAAGCCGGCGATGACCGCCGATCAGATCGACGACGGCGGCGGCCGCACGGTCCGTCTCCGGATCCCGGCGAAGCCCGAGTACATCACGCTCTGCCGGCTCGCGCTCACCGGCCTCGGCCAGCTGCGCCGGATCCCCGACGACACGATGGCCGACCTCAAGCTGGCGCTCACCGAGGCGGTGTCGAACTCGGTACGGCACGCCTACGGGCCGAACGGCGACGGCAGCGTCGACGTCCGCTACGAATTGCATCCGGACCGGCTCGGCATCGAGATCGTCGACGACGGCGAGGGCTTCGACCCCGCCGCGCCCCCGCCGCCGCAGGGCGAGGAACTGGCGGAGGGCGGGCTCGGGATCGCGATCATCAAGTCGATCGCCGACGAGTTCGAGCTCCGGTCGAGCCCCGGGACGCGAGGCTCGACGCTCCGGTTCGTCAAGCGCCTCTCTTAAGGGCGTCGCTGTTTCCACCGGCACGGGCCGGATAGGTTCCGTGAATGAGCGCGCGCCGCAAGCTGATCGTGGTTGCCAATCGAGGTCCGGTGTCGTACGCACGCGACGCGGCCGGCGAGCGCATCGCGAAGCGCGGCGGCGGCGGCCTCGTCACGGCGCTCCGCAGCCTCGTCGCGCACCACGACGTGACGTGGATCGCGAGCGCGATGAACGACGAGGATCGCGAGGTCGCGGAGGAGCACGGAGGCGACGCGTTCGACGAGACGTCGCGCGAGGGCTCGCCGTACCGCATGCGGCTCGTCGCGCACGAAGCGTCCGCCTACGACTGGTACTACAACGTCGTCGCGAATCCGACGCTGTGGTTCCTGCAGCACTACATGTGGGGCCTCCCGTACGCGCCCGACGTCGACCTCGGGCTGCACAACGCGTGGTTCAACGGCTACCTCCCGGTCAACGAGGGCTTCGCGCGCGCGACGGTCGCCGAGCTCGACCGCGAGCCGGACGCCGCGGTGTTCTTCCACGACTACCACCTCTACCTCGCGCCGAAGCTCGTCCGCGAGGAGCGGCCGGATGCGCTGCTCGCGCACTTCGTGCACATCCCGTGGCCCGAGACCGACTACTGGCACGTGCTGCCGGAGCACCTGCGGCGCGCGGTGCACGAGGGCGTGCTCGCGAACGACGTGCTCGGGTTCCACACCGAGCGCTGGAAGCGCAACTTCCTGCGCGCCTGCGAGGACATCCTCGGTGCCGACGTCGACTACGACGATTCGACGGTCGTGCACGACGGCCGTAGGACGCAGGTGACGAGCCATCCGCTCGGCATCGAGCCGGGCGAGTTCGACGACCTGCGTGCCGACCCGGCGGTGCTCGAGCAGGAGCAGGCGATCGTCGAGCGGCGGCCTGAGTTCCTCGTCCTCCGTGTCGACCGCACGGACCCGTCGAAGAACGTCGTGCGCGGCTTCCGCGCGTTCGCGCTGTTCCTCGACATGCATCCCGAGCTGCACGGCCGGGTGACCCTGCTCGCGCTGCTCGACCCGTCGCGACAGGACGTCCCCGAGTACTCGGAGTACCTCGCTGCGATCCAGCGCGAGGCGCGCACGGTGAACGATCGCTTCCAGTCGGAGGGCTGGACGCCGATCGACCTGCAGATCGCCGACAACTTCGCGCAGGCGGTCGCCGCGTACAAGCAGTACGACGCGTTGCTCGTCAACGCCGTCTTCGATGGGCTCAATCTCGTGTCGAAGGAGGCGCCGCTCGTCAACGAGCGCAACGGCGTTCTGATCCTCTCGGAGAACACGGGCTCGCACGAGGAGCTCGGCGACTGGGCGCTCACCGTCAATCCGTTCGACATCTACGGGCAGGCCCAGGCGATCCACGAGGCGCTGGCGATGGACCCGGACGAGAAGCGGCGGCGCCTCGAGCAGACACGGGCGAGCGTGCGCGAACACGATCTCGCCGCGTGGATCGCCGCGCAGCTCGCGGATCTCGACCGGGTCGGCGTAGCATTTGCGCATGGCGACGACCGCGGTTCGCACTGATTCGCTCGTCGCCGCGGCCCGGGCCGCGCAGGAGCAGTGGGCGCGGCACACGCTCGCAGAGCGCGCTCGCCTGCTGCGCGAGGTGCAGCGCGGCGTCCTCCGCCACGCGGACGCGATCGCCGACGCCGTCGTCTCCGAGACGCGCAAGCCGCGGACCGAGGCGATCGCGAACGAGCTCTACGCAGCTGCCGATCACGCGCAATGGCTTGGGCGGAACGTCGAGCGGGTGCTGCGAGACGAGCGCGTCGAGTTCACGCAGTTGCACCTGAAGACGAAGCGGGCGAGCGTCCTGTACGAGCCGCTCGGCGTCGTCGGCGCGATCACGCCGTGGAACGTCCCGTTCGCGATCCCGTTCGGCATCGTCGCGACTGCAGTCGCCGCCGGCAACGGCGTCGTCCTCAAGCCGTCCGAGCATGCGCCGCGCGCAGCCGACTGGGTGGCGCGGGTGTTCGAGGAGGCGGGCGCACCCGCCGGCCTCGTGCAGCTCGCGCCGTGTGACCGGGAGGCCGGCGAGGCGCTCGTGGCCGATCCCGGCATCGCGAAGGTCTTCTTCACCGGTTCCGTCGCGGTCGGCCGGGCGGTCGCCGCAGCCGCGGGCGCACGGGGGTGTCCGGTGGTGCTCGAGCTGGGCGGCCGCGATCCGATGATCGTGTTCGCGGACGCAGACGTCGGCCGCACGCTGGACGGCGCCGTTTTCGCATCGTTCCTCAATGCCGGCCAGGCGTGCGTCAGCGCGGAGCGGATCTACGTCGAGCGTCCGCTCCACGACGATTTCGCACGGCGGTTGCGCGAGCGCGCCGCCGGGCTTCGTCGCGACGAGGAGATCGCGCCGCTCGTCCTCTCCGGCGAGTACCGCGAGGCCACCGTCGTCGACGGGCCGCTGCCGGACGAGGAGCTCTTCGCGCCGACGGTCGCCATCGAGCCGTTCGACGGCGAAGACGACGTGGTGCGCAAGGCGAACGACACGTCGTTCGGGCTCGCGGCGAGCGTCTGGACGAGCGACCTCGGGAAGGCGGCGCGGGTCGCGCGGCGGGTCGAGGCGGGGATGGTGTGGGTGAACGACTTCGGGTATTCGTTCGCGGCCGGCCAGGCGCCGTGGGGCGGCGTCAAGGCCTCCGGCTTCGGTCGGACGAGCGGGAAGCACGGTCTGTACGAGTGTGTGCGCGTGAAGTACGTCGACTCCGACCGCGGCCGCGTGAAGCCGGGCTGGTGGTTTCCGTACGACGCGCGCACCGAGCGCGCGCTGCGCAACGCGCTCGACGTCCTGTACGGCGAAGGGGTCGGTCGCTGGCGTGCCGCGTGGCGCTACCGGAGCGACCTGCTGCACCTCGGGAGGAGAGCGCGATCATGAACGAGCTCAGTCACGTCGACGAGTCGGGTTCGGTGCGCATGGTCGACGTCGGCGCGAAGCCGCTGTCGCGCCGGCGCGCGGTCGCGCGCGGCGAGGTGCGCATGTCGCCGGACACGGCGCGCCAGTTGCGCGAGCTGCCCAAGGGCGACGCGCTGACGACCGCGCAGCTCGCCGGCATCATGGCCGCGAAGCGGACGAGCGAGCTGATCCCGCTCTGCCATCCGCTGCCGCTCTCCCACGTCGGCGTCGAGTTGGAGGTGCACGAGGATCGCGTCGCGATCACCGGCGTCGCGGAGACGACTGCGCAGACGGGCGTCGAGATGGAGGCGCTCACTGCCGTCACCGTCGCGGCGCTCACGGTCTACGACATGGCGAAGGCGATCGACAAGGCGATGGTGATCGGTGAGGTCACGCTCGTCGAGAAGACGAAGGAGGTCGTCGTCTGAAGGCGGCGGTGCTCACGGTCTCCGACCGCGTCTCGCGCGGTGAGGCGGAGGACAGGAGCGGCGACCTGCTCGCCGAGCTGCTGGCCGGCGACGGCTACGACGTCGAGCGGCGCGTGGTCCCCGACGAGCGGGAGCAGATCGCGGCCGCGCTCCGCGAGCTCGCGGCGACGGCGCGGGTCGTGCTCTCGACCGGCGGCACCGGCCTCGCTCCGCGCGACGTGACGCCGGAAGCGACGCTCGAGGTGCTCGATCGCGAGGCGCCGGGCATCGCCCAGGCGCTCCGGGCCGACTCGATCGCCAAGACCCCGCACGGCCTCCTCACGCGCGGCGTCGCCGGGGTCAGCGGCAGCGCCCTCGTCGTCAATCTTCCCGGCTCGACCGGCGGCTGCCGCGACGGCTACGCCGTCCTCCGCCCGGCGCTCGAGCATGCCCTACGCCTCCTCGCAGACGAAGCGACAGCGCACGAACAGACATGACCCGGTGTCAGACACGATTTGGAAAAGCCCTGCAAATGGGGGCTGCCAGGTCCTCGGCAGGCATGGCCGGATGGGGCAGGCGGGACACATTCGTGACCGTTTCGTGACGGTTTCGTGACGGGGTCTAGCATGGACACGTCGTGACCGAGGCGGCTCTCGCACCCCTGCCGGCGCGCTACGCGCGGCTCGTCAAGATCGAGCACACGGTCTTCGCCCTTCCGTTCGCGTACGTCGGGGCGTTCCTCGCGACCGGCAGCCGCCCCTCCGGGCACGACCTGCTCTGGATCACGCTCGCGATGGTCGGAGCACGGTCGCTCGCGATGGCGCTCAACCGCCTCGTCGACGCCGGCATCGACGCGCGCAACCCGCGCACGGCCGGGCGCGAGATCCCGAGCGGCCAGCTGACGATCGCGCAGGTCGTCCTCTTCTGCGCCGCGTCGCTTGCGCTCTTCCTCGTCAGCGTCTGGCAGCTCGCGCCGCTGACGCACGTCCTCTGGCCGATCCCGGTCGCCGCGTTCGCCGTCTATCCGTACCTGAAGCGCTTCACGTGGCTCTGCCATCTCTGGCTCGGGGCGGCGGACGGTCTCGCCCCCGTCGGCGCGTGGGTCGCGATCACGAACCACCTGCCGTGGCAGGCCTGGCTGCTCGGCCTCGCCGTCACGTTCTGGGTCGCGGGCTTCGACTTCTTCTACGCGCTGTTCGACCTGGACGTCGACCGGGGACAGGGGTTGCACTCGATCGCGACGCGCTTCGGCGTGCGCGGCGCGTTCCTCGGCGCGCGCCTCGCGCACGCGGCGACCATCGCCTGCCTCGTCGCGGCAGGTGTCGGTCTCAGCGTGGGCGCGCTCTACTGGATCGGCGTCGCCGCGGTCGCCGCGCTGCTCGTCTACGAGCACTCGCTCGTGCGCCCGGACGACCTGCGCCGGCTCGACGCCGCCTTCTTCACGATGAACGGCGTCATCAGCGTCGCGTTCGCAGTCTTCGTGATCGCCGACGCCGTCGCGTGATCGAAGCGCGCAACGTCGGGCGTCTGTTCGGCGACAAGCGCGTGCTGCGCGGCGTCGATCTCGACGTGCCGCGCGGCGGCTTCGCGCTCGTCACCGGGCCGAACGGCGCAGGGAAGACGACGCTCCTGCGCATGTGCGCGGGACTCGCGTTGCCGAGCGAGGGCGAGCTCCGCGTCGACGTGACGCGTGAGCGCATCGGCTTCCTTGCTCACGACCCGCTCGTCTACCGGGAGCTGACCGCGCTCGAGAACCTCGACCTGTACGGGAAGCTCTACCGCGTGCTGGAGCGCAAGGAGCGCGTCGGCATGCTGCTCGAGCGGTTCGGTCTCTGGGAGGCACGGCACGAACGTGTCGGCGCGTACTCGCGCGGGATGACGCAGCGCCTCGCGCTCTGCCGCGTGCTGCTGCACGACCCGGCGCTGCTCGTGCTCGACGAGCCGTACACCGCGCTCGACGCGCAGGGCGCGGACCTGCTCGACGAGCAACTCGACGAGCTGCACGGCGACCGGACGTTTCTCGTCTCGACGCACGACCCCGAGCGCGTCGAGCGGTTCGCGACGACGCGGCTCGTGCTCGCATGAACTACCTCGCCGACGTGCGCGCGCTCGCGCGCAAGGATCTGCTGCTCGAGCTGCGTGCGCGCGACACGCTGCCGTCGATGCTCCTGTTCGTCGTCGCGGTCTTCGTCGTCTTCCACTTCGCGTTGCCGGCCGGATCGTCGGATCGCGCGGCGAGCGGCCTCCTGTGGGTCGCGATCGTCTTCACCGCGCTGCTCGGCCTCGGCCGGGCGTTCGTGCCCGAGCGCGAGCAGCGCGTCCTCGACGCGCTCGTCCTCGCGCCCTGCGACCGCAGCGCGATCTGGCTTGCCAAGTCGATCGCCACCTTCGCGTTCCTCGGCGCGGCTGAGGTCGTCGCGCTCCCGGTCTTCGCGCTCTTCTTCCACGGCCTCAGCTGGTCGACGGTCGCAGGCGTGGCGCTCGCGGACGTCGGCATCTGCACGGTCGGGACATTCGTCGGCGCGACCGCCGTCGTCACCCGTGCCCGGGAGCTGCTGCTGCCGCTGCTCTTCCTGCCGCTCGCGATCCCGCTCGTCATCGGCGGCGTCGGCGCCTCGGTCGTCGACGCACCCGGCCGCTACCTCGCCTTCCTCGGCCTGTACGACGTGCTGTTCGCCCTTCTCTGCTGGGCCGCCTTCGAGTACGTCGTCGTCGAATGAGGCGTAGGCACAATCCGAGCATGAGGCGCGCACATCGGATCCCGCTGCCGGCGCTCGCGGTCGCGGCGCTCGTGCTCGTCGTCGCGGCGCTCGTGCTCGTCTTCTTCGTCGCGCCGAACGACGCCGACCAGGGCTTCTCGCAGCGGATCTTCTACTTCCACGTCTCGATCGCGTTCACCTCGTACCTCTGCTTCGGCGCCGGCGCCTGGAAGGCGCTGCGGCACCTTTGGAAGCGCGATCCGCACGCCGACCTCGAGAGCTACGTCGCCGTCCACCAGGGCGTGATCTTCGGCTCGCTCGTCCTGCTGACGGGCTCGATCTGGGCGAAGATCTCGTGGGGGCACTGGTGGCTGTGGAGCGAGAACCAGCTCGTGCTCTTCCTCGTGCTCTTCCTGTTCTACGCGGCGTACTTCATGCTCCGCTTCTCCGTCGACCCGGGCCCGCAGCGCGCCAATCTGAGCGCGGTCTACGCGCTCTTCGGCGTCGTCCTCGTGCCGGTGAGCTTCATGGCGATCCGGCTCGCTCAGCACTTCATCCATCCCGTCGTCTTCACGCGCCACGGCGCCGCGTTCGGCGGTTGGATCCTCGTCGCGTACCTCGTCTCGCAGGCGGCGATCATCGTGCTGGCGTACACGCTGTACCGCGTCGAGCTCGCCGGGAAGCTGCTCGCGGCGCGCGTGCGGGAGCTGCGGCTCGCATGACGACGGCCGAGAAGTACGTCACCGCCGCCTACTGCGTCGTCTTCGGCCTCGTGCTGCTCTACGTCGTGATCATCGCGCTGAAGGTCCAGCGGCTCGAGCGCGACGTCGACGCGCTCGAGAAGGACGGCGATGGCTGAGCTCCTCTTCTGGCCGGCGCTGCTGCTGTACGGCGAGGCCGCGCTCGGCTACGTGGGCGAGGCGCGGCAACCGGGGATCGCCGGCCGTGCGGCGCTGTGGGGCGTGCGGCTCGGCTGGCTCGCGCAGACGGCGATGCTCGCGGTTCAGGCGGCGCGCGAGGACGGCTTCCCGTGGAGCACGTGGGCGGGCTCGCTCAACCTGTTCGTCTGGTTCGTCGTCACGGCGTACCTGTTCTGGGGCAGTCGGCGCCCGTACCGCCTGCTCGGCCTCACCGTGATGCCGCTCGCAGCCGCGCTGCTCGTCGTCTCCCGCGCCGGCGGCGGCACCGGAGTCGGTACCCGCAGCCACTACTCGAACCTTTTCCTCGTTGTGCACGTCGGCCTCGTCCTCGCCGCGTTCGCGGGCTTCACGCTGACCGCCGGGCTGTCGGCGCTCTACCTGTGGCAGGAGCGGCGCCTGAAGCAGCGCGCTGCCACGATTCTGCGCCGCCCGGCGCCGTCGCTCGCGACTCTCGATCGGCTGTCGCTGCGCCTCGTCGCGTTCTCGCTGCCGGCTCTGACCCTCGGGCTCGCCGTCGGCGTCGGCCGCCTCATCGACCGCGGCGACGCAGTCGACACGCTCGTGGTCGCGACCGTCGTCACCTGGTTCGTCTGGGCCGCATATCTCGTCGCGCGGCTACGCGGCGTCACCGGTCGCCGCGCCGCCTACCTCGCCCTGGCCGGCTTCGTGCTCGTGATCGTCGTCCGCCTCGCGCTGCCTGCGAGTCACTTCGCGTGATGCGTCTCGTCCTCGTCGGCACCTCGCACCATCACGCCCCCGTCGAGCTTCGCGAGCGCGTCGCCTTCGACGCCGACACCGCGCGCGAGGTCGCGGGGCGCCTCGGCGAGGCGGTCGTCCTCTCGACGTGCAACCGCACCGAGATCTACGTCGCGACCGACGACCCCGACGCGGCCGAGGCGCAGGCAGTCGCGGTGCTCGCCGCCGCCGAGCCGGCCCTCTATCGCCTCCGCGATCGCGCAGCCGCCCTGCACCTGTTTCGCGTGGCCGCGGGCCTCGACTCGCTCGTCCCGGGGGAGGGCGAGATCCTCGGCCAGGTGCGCACGGCCGCCGAATCGGGCACGCCGGGCCTCCTGCTCGACCGGCTGTTCCGGCAGGCGCTCCACGCGGGGCGGAAGGTGCGTGCGCAGACCGCGATCGGCGAGAGCCCGGCGTCGGTTTCCTCGGCCGCTGCGGCGCTCGCGGCGCAGGTCTTCGGCGAGCTCGACGGCTGCCGCATCCTGATGATCGGCGCGGGCGAGGTCGGCGAGCAGGCGGCGAAGAGCCTTCATGCGCGCGGCGCCGAGATCCTGCTCACCGCGAACAGCAAGACCGACCGCGGCGAGCTCGCCGCACAGCTCGCCAACGCCGACGTCGTCGTGTCCTCGACGGACGCGCCCGGCTACGTCCTCGATGCCGGGACCGTCGAGCGCAACCGCCGCGGCCGCCAGCTGCTGCTGATCGATCTCGCGGTGCCGCGCGACCTCGATCCCGCGATTCACGGCCTCGACGACTGCTTCCTCTACGACATCGACGACCTGCAGGCGATCGTGAGCGAAACGCTCGCGGGTCGGCGCAGCGAGGCGGAGCGCGCCGAGACGATCGTCGCCGCCGAGGCCGAGAAGTTCCACGAGTGGCACGCGTCGCTCGACGTCGTGCCCGCGATCGCATCGCTCCGCGCCCGCGCCGAGCAGATCCGCGAGGCCGAGCTAAAGAAGGCCGAGGGCGTGCTCGGCCGGCTCGGTGAGAGCGAGCGCAGCGCCGTCGAGTCGCTGACGGCACAGATCGTCAACAAGCTGCTGCACCTGCCGACGGTGCGCATGAAGCAGGCCGCGGCCGCGGCCGACGGGGTGCTCTATGCTGAGGCGGTGCGGCATCTCTTCGGTCTCGGCGAGGACGAGCGCTGATGCACGTCCGGCCGGTACGGCCTCTGCCGCTGCAGGTTCCGACCGCGTTCGTGCGTGTCCGGCGCGCGGGCGTCACTCCGTGCGGACGTCCCGTGAAGCGTCGCCCCCGCTGTGCTGATTCGCGTCGGCAGTCGCGGCAGTAGGCTCGCGCTCACGCAGGCGGAGCTCGCGGCGACGCGTCTGCGTGCGTCGGGAGTCGAGATTGCGCTGGTCCCGATCACGACCGCCGGCGACCGCGACCGGACGAAGCCGTTCGGCCAGATCGGCGCGCGCGGCGTCTTCGTCAAGGAGCTCGAGGAGGCGCTGCTCGAGAACCGGATCGACGTGGCGGTGCACTCGGCGAAGGACATGACGTCGAGCGATCCGGAGGGCCTTGCGGTCGGTGCGTACGTCGAGCGCGACGACCCGCGTGACGCACTGTGCGGCGCGAACGAGATCCGGCCGGGCATGCGCATCGGCACGGCGTCGGCGCGCCGAAAGGCGCAGCTGCTCGCACTCGAGCCGACCCTGTCGATCGAGCCGCTGCGCGGGAACATCGACACCCGGCTGCGCAAGCGCGGCGAGCGCGGGCTCGACGCCATCGTCCTCGCCGCCTGCGGGCTCGACCGGCTCGGCCTCGCGCACGAGATCGGGCTGCGGCTCGACCCGTCGGTCATGCTGCCCGAGGCCGCGCAGGGAGCGCTCGCCTTCCAGGTGCGCGCGGGCGAGGAGGAGCTCGTCGCGCGGGCCGACGACGCAGAGACGCGCCGCCGCGTCGAGGCGGAGCGCGCGGTCGTCGCTGCAGTGGAAGGCGGCTGTCTCGCGCCGGTCGCCGCGCACCACGACGGCACGACGTTGACGGCGCTCATCGCGGCGGAGGACGGCTCGTGGATCGAGCGGCGCACCGGCGAGGACCCGGCCGCACTCGGGCGCGAGCTGCTCGATGCGAGTCGTCGTCACGCGTGACGATCTCGTGCCGCGCCTCGAGGCGCTGGGGCACGAGGTGGTCGTGTGCGAGTTGATCCGGATCGACCCGATCGGCGACGACCCGATCGATGCGTCGGGCTACGACTGGGTGATCGTGACGAGCCGCAACGGCGCGCGGGAGCTCGCGCGGCGCGGCGTCACCGCGAATCGGATCGCCGCGATCGGGCCGGGCACCGCCGAGGAGCTGCGAGAGCACGGGCTTCGCGTCGACCTCGTGCCGCGCGTCCACACACAGGAGGGTCTTCGCGCCGAGCTGCCGCCGGGCCGCGCGTTGCTCGCTGCGGCCGAGGGCGCGCGCCGCGACGTGCTCGACGCCGACTTCGTCGCGCTCTACCGGACGGTCGAGCTGCGGCCGCCGGCGCCGGCCGGCGATCTTGCCGTGCTGCTGTCGGGCTCGCAGGCGCGCGCGCTCGCCGCGACCGGCGCGCGGTTGCCCGTCATCGCGATCGGGCCGCAGACCGAGACGGAGGCGCGAGCGGTAGGGCTCGACGTCGTCGCCGTCGCCGGCACGCACGACCTCGACGGCGTGGTCGACGCGATAACGTCGCTCGCGTGATCACGTTCCTCAGCGATTTCGGCCTCGACGACGACTTCGTGGGCACATGTCACGGGGTGATCGCGCGGATCGCTCCGGACGTGCGTGTCATCGACATCACGCACGGCATCCGGCCCGGGCGCGTGCTGCAGGGAGCGCTCATGCTCGCGAACACGCTCGCGTACATGCCCGAAGGCGTGCACCTCGCGGTCGTCGATCCGGGGGTCGGCGGCCAGCGTCGCGCGCTCGCGCTGCGCGACGGGTCGGGACGCCTGTACGTCGGGCCCGACAACGGCCTTCTCCTGCCGGCGGCCGACCGCTACGGCGGCGTCGCCGCGGCGCACGAGCTCGCGAACCCCGCGTACGCGCTCGAGCAGGTCTCGCGAACGTTCCACGGCCGTGACCTCTTCTCGCCCGCGGCGGCGCATCTTGCGCTCGGCATCTCGCTCGAGGAGCTCGGCCCGCCGATCGACCCGCAGGAGCTCGTCCGGCTCGACGTCCCGAAGCCCTCGCGCGGCTCCGACGGGATCCGCGCGGCGGTGCTCGCGGTCGACCGGTTCGGCAATGCGGCCCTGAATCTGACCCGCGACGACCTCGAGCAGGCGTCGATCGTCCCGGGGACGAGGGTCGAGGTGGCATCGGGCGGCAATCGCTGGTTCGCGGTCGCCGCGCGGACGTTCGCCGACGCCCGCGAGGGCGACCTGATCCTCTACGAGGACAGCTACCGGAACATCGCGATCGCCGTCTCGCGGGGCAGCGCCGCCGGGCTGCTCGGCCTCGAGGAGGACGGCGAATTGGTGCTGCGCGTCGACGCGCCCTGAGTTATGGTCCCGGGCGCAGCAGTTCGCGACACGGTTGCACCGGTCCGGACGCTGCGGAGCACCTGGAACGGCAGAGCCCCGAGCACACCGCAAGGCGCACTCGGGGCTCGTTTCTGCTCAGCGTCCTAGATCCAGCTCAGGTGATCCTGGAGCAGCGGGACGAAGAAGTAGAGCGTGAACGCCGCGCTGACGGCCCACATCAGCGGGTGCACGTCCTTGACGCGTCCCTGCGTCGCCCGGATCAGGCAGTAGGCGATGAACCCGAACCCGATGCCGTTCGTGATCGAGTAGCTGAACGGCATCAGCATGATCACGAGCGCCGCCGGCAGGCCGATCGCCAGGTCGTGGAAGTCGATGCCCGCGAACTTCGCGCGCGCCGTCCCCGGCGCGGCGACGCCCTCCTCGATCTCCGCTTCGTCCTCGCCCTCGGTCAGCGCGCTGACCATCAGGTAGCCGACGATGATCAGGGCGGCAGCCGTCGCCTGCGACGGAACCATCCCGATCAGGGGCGCGAAGAAGAGAAACGGGATGAACATCGCTCCCGCCACCACAGCGACCCAGCCGGTGCGGCCGCCAGCCGCCACGCCCGAGCCCGACTCGATGTACGTCGTCGCCGACGAGGTCGACGAGGCGCCGCCCGCCATCGCGGCGAGCGAGTCGATCAGGAGCGGCTTGCGGATGTCGTCCATGTGCCCCTCGGCGTTCAGGTAGCCGGCCGGCTTCCCGACGCCCACGAGCGTCCCCATCGTGTCGAAGAAGTCCGACAGGAAGAGGGCGAAGACCCAGACGATCGCCGAGACGACGCCGAGCTTCGAGAACGCGTGGAAGTCGAAGTTGCCGAACAGCGACCAGTTGCCCCAGCCAGCGATGTGACTCCAGCCGGGGAACGTCGCCGTCGAGGTGCCGAACGCGTGGTGATTCGTGAAGTGGTTGACGATCGTCGCGACGACCGTCGTGCCGATGATCCCGACGAACAGGTCGCCCTTGAAGCCGCGCGCCCGCAGGGCGAGCGTGACGATGATCCCGACGAACGTCACGAAGATCGGCCACGTCGTGAAGCGGCCGAGCGTCACCGGCTCTCCCGATCCCGGCACGACGATGCCGGAGTTGTAAAGGCCGATGAACGCGATGAAGAGGCCGATGCCGATGGCGATCGCCTTCTTCAACTCGAGCGGGATCGCCCGCATGATCGCCTCGCGGAGACCCGTGAGCACCAGGCAGGTGACCACGGCGCCCTCGAGCAGGATCAGCCCCATCGCAGACGCGAAGGAGAGGCCCTCCTGGCCGACGAGCTGGAACGCGACGATCGCGTTGATGCCGAGGCCCGGCGCCAGCGCATACGCCTTGTTCGTGTAGAGCCCCATCAGGATCGTCATCACGGCGGCGACGACGCACGTCGCCGTGACCACACCCTCGAACGGCAGCGGCGCGCCGACCTTCGGCTTGACGCTCGTGAGGATGATCGGATTCAGAAAGATGATGTACGACATGACGATGAACGTCGTCATGCCGGCCATCGTGTCGCGCGCGAGCGTCGTCCCGTGCGCGGCAAAGCGGAACCGTCGCTCCAGGAAACCCTCCTGGAACGTCGCGGCCAGGCTACTCATCGAGCTCGTCCCTCCCGTTGGATGTTCGACCAACCCAGGAAGTGAATCTACGAGGCGAGGAGGACGGACTTCGATAGGCCGAACGGCCTACGGGTTCGCAATTTGCGCGTTTTTCCGCAACCGGTCGGCGGCGAAGTCGACCGCTGCCCGCTGACGCATCAGTCGTGTCTCGGCGGAGCCGACGAGACCGGCGCGCTCGCCCGCGAAGCCGGCCATCAGCTCCGGAAACCGGTCGGAGTCCATCTCGACGATCCCGCAGCGCGTCTCGGCGAGGTGGAGCGAGGTGTTGCGGTCGTGGCCGACGCCGAGCAGGAGGACGTGAGCGTCGAGGTCGTAGAGCCGGGCGAGCGGCGAGCGCTCCCCGAGCTCGTCGAGGTGGCCGGCGGTGATCTGGTCGGCGTTCGGGCCGTGCGCGGCGAACGACGCCAGGGGATGGTCGCTCCGAAGGACGTCGGGCCAGGCGCGGAAGAGCTCGGCGATCGCCCCCATGCCGCGGGTCTGCGTCCGCCGCGGGTCGAACGGCGGGCGCTCGCTGCGGATCGTCTCGATCCACGCCGGCGGCACCGGCGGGTTGCGCCAGCGCGCCGGGTCGGAGTAGTCGCCGCTGTGCGCCGGCATGACGAGCGTCCCGTCCGGCCCGAGCGTGTCGAGCAGGGCGTGAATCGGGGCCGCCGCCCCGCCGGCGACCCAGCCGAGCGCGGAGAGCGACGAGTGGACGCAGAGCGTGATGCCCGGCTCGATCCCCAGCGCCCGGAGGTCGGTCGTGAGGGACGCGACCGTCCGCGGCTCGGGCGTCCGTGCGATTACGTCTGCTTCTGACAATGGCGAGGGCCGGACTCGAACCGGCGACACCCCGGTTTTCAGCCGAGTGCTCTACCAGCTGAGCTACCTCGCCCCAAACAGGCAGTACTGGCGCGCGCAAGTCTAGCCGGAGTGCGCGGCCGCCTTGACGGCCGAGAGCCGCTCGAAGAGCGTGTCGACGAGCTCCCCCTTCTGGAGCACCGCGTCGGCGCCCGCCTCGCGCACGGCCTCGTGCAGCTCGCTGTCCGGGTC
>JAICLU010000211.1 GCA_025925195.1 Thermoleophilia bacterium | reverse complement strand
CCGGCCGGGCCGGACAGGAAGACCGCGCTCCAGTTCATCGTCGCCGACTCGACGAACATGGAGCAGAACGTCAGCAGCGCGGGCAAGGCGAGCGCACCGCGCGGAAATGCGAAGTGCGCGGTGTCGCCCGCGGCGTCGTCGGCGCCCGGCAGGAGCCGCGGCACGAGGAGGAGTGCGAGCAGGACGACCGCGATCGCCGTCACCGGGAACTCGGCGCGCGGCCCGATGTGCGCTGCCGCAGCCCCCGCCGCGATGCCCGAGCCGGCGAGCAGGCCGAAGCTCCAGGCGCCGTGCAACGCCGACAGCACGGGCCGTCCGAGGCGCCGTTCGACCGCGACGCCGTGGGCGTTCGCCGCGACGTCGAGAATCCCGAAGCCGGCGCCGAGCAGGCACGCCGACGGGACGAGCAGTGCGAGCGACGGCGCAGATCCCGCCGCCGTCAGCCCGCCCGCCGTCACGAGGAGGCCCAGCAGCACCGGTCCGCGGCTCCCGTAGCGGGACGTCAGCCAGCCGGAGACGCCGAGCATCGCGGTCGCCGTCAGCGACACCGCGAAGATCGCGATTCCGAGCCGGCCGCTGTCGAGGTGAAGCCGCTGCTCGACCGCCGGCAGCCGCGCCGCCCAGCTGCCGTCGATCGTCCCGAAGCAGACGAACGCGAGCGCGACCGCTGCGTGGGCAGCGCGGAGGCGCCGAACCGGCATGCGGCGAACTTAGCTCAGCAGCTGGGCGATGCCGTTCACTGCCGACTGGCTCTGTTGCGGCTTCGGCAGGAACGGCTCGAGCGCGTGCGCGAGCATCGGCAGCGAGAGCGACTGCAGCCACACCTTGCCCGGCCCCGTCAGCCGCAGCAGGAAGAGCCCGTCGCCGCCGAACACCTTGTTCTTGATCCCCGGCACCGTCGTCAGCTCGTACGCGACCGTGCTCTCGACGATGCCGACGTGCGCCGGGTGCACCCGCAAGGACTCCCCCGCCTGCAGGTCGTACTCCGACAGCTCGCCGGCGAGCTCGACCCAGGCATGACCCGCACCCTCGAGCTTCTGCAGGAGGAAGCCGAAGCCGCCGAGCGCGGCGGACGCGGCGTGACCCGGATGGAACGCCGTCGAGAGCTCGCAGCCCTCGAGCCCCGCGAGGAACCCGTGGCGCTGGATCAGATATGAGCGGCCGGGGCCGAGTGGGAGCTGGAAGATCTTGCCGGGCAGACGCGCCGGGAATGCGACGACGCCCGGCTGCGTCGTCGACGCGTAGCGCGTCATGAAGAACGAGCCGCCGCCGAACGTCCGCTTCGCGGCGTCCCAGACGCCGTCGCTGCCCGCGGCGACGGTCGTCGTCTCGAGCTCGATGCCGTCGTCGCACCAGCCGAGCTGTCCCGCCTCGGCGACCACGGACTCGCCGGGCGTCAGATGCACCTCGAGCACGGGCATCGTCGTCCCGCGGATCACGGCGTCCATGCGCGGGTTATCGGCCGAAAGCCGCCGGAGCTTGACGCACCGTTCGTAGAGCGCTCGCGAACCGGGCTTGCCGAACGCCGAGAGCGCGCAACCTCCGAGGCCGTGCGGCCCGATGATGGCGGCACGCGAACGGCGGTTCT
>JAICLU010000159.1 GCA_025925195.1 Thermoleophilia bacterium | reverse complement strand
GCCGGATTTCTTGATGAAGCTGATCTGGCCGCTCGTCTCCATGACCGCCCAGGCGACCTCGTCGAGCGCGCCGATGTTCTGCAGGCGCGCCTCCTCGGCGATATCGTCGATCGTCAGCCGCTCGCGGCGCATGGTGCGCTCGACGGGCTTGCCGTCCTGGAACACAACGATCGGCTCTCCGTCGAGCAGCGGCCGCAGGCGCGGGAAGCGGAAGTTCGCATACGAGACACCGACCTGCAGCGCCGCGATCGTCCCGATGGCGAGGATGACGCCGGTAATCGAGTTGTCCGACTGCGTCACGCCCTGCTGCACGAGATCGCCGAGCACGATGAGGACGATCAGATCGAACGGCTCGAGGGACGAGAGCTCTCGTCGCCCGATGACGCGCATCAGGACGAACAGGAAGAAGAAGACGAAGACCGCGCGGAGGACGATGTCCATCGGCGGCTAGGGATAGAAGGTGAGTCGGCGGTGGATGTGGGCGAGCTTCGTGCCGCCGTCGTAAAGCGTGACGTCGGCGTTGCGGCGGCCGACGTTCGTAGGGTTGACCTGGAACTGGATGAAGAACCGGTACTTCTGACCGGCGGGAACGTGCCCGAGCGTGAGGAGCAGGTCGCCGTTGCGGCTCGCCTGACCGAGCGGCGAGGGCTCGATCGTGTTCATCGTCTGGCTCTCGTTCCAGCCCGGCGACAGCTGCAGGATTGCGTTCTTCACGTCCCGGTGGGCGCTGATCGTGAAGCGCGCCTCGTAGATGAGGCCGCCCCGCAGGTGGGTCGGCGCGTACAGCTCGAGCGATGCGGGGCCGGCCTCGACGGTGGTGCCGTGCGGCCGCTGCCCGAAGACGTTGAACAGGCCGAGCAGCAGGAACGCGACGAGTAGCGCGAGGACGCCGCGGCGGTACCAGATGCGATGCGAGAGGCCGTCGAGGTCGCGGTGCCGCTTGAGCACGATCCGGTCAGGGATGTCCGCCATCCCGGACGATTCGCCGGAGGCGTGTGTCAATCCTGCCGCGGAAGAAATCGCGTCGCCGCGGCGTCTAGAACGCGATGACCGACGAGGAGTTCATGACCGCCTTCCGCGACGACCCGATCACGGCACTCCGCCTCCAGGGCCTCTTCGCCGTCGCCGACGACCTCGAGCAGGAACTGGCGAGCGTCTCCGCCGCACTCGACCGGCTCGCGCGACACGCCGTGCCGACCGCGCCGACGATCGAGCTGGAACACGCGATGCGCCCGGCATGATTCGAACATGCGACCTCTGCCTCCGCAGGGCAGCGCTCTATCCCCTGAGCTACGGGCGCTTGGGACGCAGCAGTGTAGCCGCGCGCGCGAGCAGGCCGGGCCGTGCCGGCCGACCGGGCAGATCAGCCGCGCGCACGCACTCGGGGTGGGCGTGCCGCCGGCGCGACATGTCGCCCTCGGGGGCGATGAGCACGTGGTTACTCATCGCGTGCAGCTGGTAGCCGCAGAGCGGACACCGGTACGTCGCCGGCTTCATGCTCCGCGCCGGGCGGATCGAGTACCACTCAGCCGGTTCGAGACGCGAGCGCGAGCGGCGCGTCATCGGGCACCTCGGTCCGCACGTATCCGAGCACGACCGCCGAGCCGTCGTCCTGCCGCACCGCCGAGGTGACGCGGCCGACGACCTTGCCGTCGAGGACGAGCTCGGCGTCGTACTCCGGCACGGCCGGCAGGCGGAGGACGCGCAACCCGCGATTCGGGTGACCGCGGTAGTGCAGCCGCGCGACGGGCTCCTGGCCCGGATAGCAGCCCTTGCTGAACGAGATGTGCGTCTCCTCGAGGCCCGCTTCGGCCGGAAGGACGCGGTCGTCGATCTCCCGTCCCCAGCGCGGGACGCCGGCGGCGACGCGGCGCGCCTCGAGCTCGTCGTCGGAGAGGGTCGGCGCCAGCCCGCTGTCGACCGCCTCGCGCGCGCCCGGAAAGTCGGTCGCAAAGCCGTCGTCGCCCGCGCCGAAGAGGAGCACAGACTCGTGCTGCTCCGCCTCGATCGCGCAGCGTGCACGCAGGCGCATCCGGACGAGCAGCGCCCGCACGGCCTCGCCGAGCTCGGGCTCGGTCAGCACGAGGAAGTCATCGTCGCCGCGCCGCCACACGACGAGCGGCGCGATCACGCGCGCCTTCGCCGTCAGCAGCAGCGCCGGACACGCCTCGCCGACGCCGAGCGCCTCGACGTCGTTCGACACCATGCGCTGCAGGTAGTCGCGCGCATCCGGTCCGGCCACCCGGACGAACGCACGGGGACGAGTCGCAACGTCCACGCGGATTAGTGTAGGAGGCCATGCCGCTCTTCCGATCGAAGGCAGAGGACAAGGTGCGCGAGGCCGGCTACGACCCGGCTCGCCTGCCGCCCGGCCAGTACCTGACGGAGAAGTGGCCGGTGCTGCACGCCGGCGACGTGCCCGAGGTCGACCTCGCCACCTGGACGCTCGAGATCACGGGGCAGGTCGAGCAGCCTCTGTCGCTGACGTACGACGAGTTGCGCGCACTGCCCGCGACGACCGTGACGACGGACATCCACTGCGTCACCCGCTGGAGCCGCTTCGACGCCGGCTTCACGGGCGTCCATTGGCGCGACCTGGCCGCGCTCTGCCGGCCGACGGCGACCGCGAACTTCGCGATCGCGCACGCCGAGCAGGGCTTCACGGCGAACGTGCCGCTCTCCGCGCTCGAGGACGCGCACGCGCTCGTGGCCTACGAGGCCGACGGCGCGCCGCTCACCGCCGAGCACGGCGGCCCCGTCCGGCTCGTGATCCCGTCGAAGTACTTCTGGAAGAGCGCGAAGTGGCTGACCGCTATCGAGCTCTCGTCGATCGACAAGCCCGGCTTCTGGGAGCGCTACGGCTACCACAACGAGGCCGACTTCTGGCAGGAACAGCGGTACGGCTTCTGATCCCTCGAACGGGCTAAAGCCGCGGCGGCGACGCGCCGATACCTGGATTACCCACCTCCCCACTCCCCAAGTGGATACAAGAGCCGGCTCTGCCGGCTCTTCCCCTTTTAAGAGCTCTCGGAACGGCGAAGGGGCCCTCGCGGGCCCCTTCGCCTTCGAACCGTGATCGCCTGACGCTACGGCGCCGGCGTGGCCGCGAGCGCCGCCTGGGCGTTCACGAGGCCGTACCCGTACGACGTGTCGTAGTTCGGCACACCGAGGTCGGTCGCCGACTTGTCGAGGATCAGCTCGATCTGCTGCGGGTTGAGCGTCGGGTTCTTGCCGAGCAGGAGCGCCACGACGCCGGTGACGTGCGGCGTCGCCATCGACGTGCCGCTGTCGTAGTTCCACGCCATGGCGATGTTGAACGCCGTCGCCGTCGCCGGAGCGGCCGCGGCCAGCGCGGTGCCGTCGGCCTGCGTCAGCATCACCGTGGGAATCCACGGCGTGCCCGCGTCGGTGGTCGTCCCGAGCGTCGGCGTCAGGGAGCCCGCGACGTTGTTGTAGAGGATGACCGCGGAAGCACCGGCCTTCATGGCGTTGTCCACCTTCGCCGCGAACGAGATCGCGCCGCGCTGGATCAGGGCGACGAAGCCCTTGGCGGCACCGCCGCAGTCGCTCGGCGCCTGCCCGAGACCGCACGCGACGAGCGGACCGTTGATCCCGTACGCCGACGTCGCGCCGGAGAACTCGGCGGGAAGCGCCGAATACTTCGCCCCGCCTGCCGTGACGAACGCGTCACGCCCCTGACCTGCCGGGAAGGACGAGAGGTTGTCGACGCCCGGCCCGACGAGGTCGAGCTGCGCGCCCGTGTTGGAGAACGACGCCAGCTGGTTGTTGACGTCGACCGCGCCCACGGTGAGGACGTTCTGATACCCACCCGGGAACGAGACCTGGCTCGCCGAGTCGTTGCCCGAAGCGACGACGATCGTCGTGCCGTCCTGGATCACCTGGTTGTAGAGCGCCTCCTCGGCCTGCGAGCGGTCGCCGCCGCCGAGGCTCATGTTGATCACCTTGCAGCCCTGGTCGGCGAGCCATTGCACGCCCGCCATGACCTGGCTCGTCTCACCGCTGACCGAGCCGTCCGGCTGCGTGCCGAGCACGCGCGCCTCGTACAGCTTCGCGTTCGGCGCGACGCCGTGGATGCCCGTGCCGTTGATCGCCCCGAGCACGATCCCCGAGACGTGCGTGGCATGCGTCTCGGTCGCCTGGACCCCGAGGTCGAAGACGTCGGTGGCATGCAGGCCCTCGTGCCCGCTGAACACGTCGTACGTGTCGACGAGGTTCGGCGCGATGTCGGAGTGACGCGTGTCGAGACCGGTGTCGGCCACACACGCCTTGACACCGGCGCCGGTGTAGCCGGCGGCCTGCGCCTCGACGGCGTGCGTCGTCACGAGGCCGTAGAGGCCGTTGCTCATGCTCGGCGTGAGCTCCGAGGTCGCGAGCGTGGACGCGAGCGACGGCGGCGGCGGCGTCTTGGTGGGCGCCGGCGCGGGCTTCCCGAGCGGCGTCCGAATCGCGTCGTTCTCGACGTAGCTCACGCCGGTCTGGCTCCGGAGGGCCGAGGCCTTGGCCGACGGCAGATTGACCGCCAGCACGTTGATCGACGAGAACGAGTGCCGGACGGTGCCGCCGGCGCTCGTGATCGCTGCCCGGTCCGCCGCAGTCGGCACGTGGTCGTAGCCGACGAGCAGATCCTGCTTCGACGGCGCCGAACTGGCCGCCGTGGCGCCCGCCATCAGCGCAACCGCGCCGACGGCAAGTGCCGCGATGAATGCTTTCACAGTGAGAACTCTCCCCTTTTGAGCGTAACCCGGCCCCTCAGCCGGCTCCGGCGCATCGTAGGCGAGATCCGAGGGTTCGTATAGCCCGAGAAAAACGACGAAGGGCCGGCTTGATGCCGGCCCTCCGCCAAAGCCCGTGAGGGCTCCTTACATCATCCCGCCCATGTCGGGCATGCCGCCGCCACCCATGCCGGCGCCGGCCTTCTCGGGCGCCTCGGCGACGATCGCCTCGGTGGTGAGGATGTTCTTCGCGATCGACGCGGCGTTCTGCAGCGCCGAGCGCGTGACCATCGTCGGATCGCCGATCCCCGACTTGAGCAGGTCCTCGACCTCGCCCGTGTCGATGTTCAGGCCGAAGCCCTTCTCGGCCGTCCGGACGCTCTGGACTGCAATCGAGCCCTCGAGGCCCGCGTTGTACGCGAGCTGCCGGAGCGGCTCCTCGAGCGCCTTCAGGATGATCTGCGCACCCGTGCGCTCGTCGCCCTCGAGGTCGCCGAGCACCTTGTCCTTGACCTCGTCGGCCGCGTTGATCAGCGCGACACCGCCGCCCGGGACCTGGCCCTCCTCGAGCGCCGCGCGGGCCGCCTGGAGTGCGTCCTCGACGCGGTGCTTCTTCTCCTTCATCTCGGTCTCGGTCGACGCGCCGACCTTGACGACCGCGACGCCGCCCGACAGCTTCGCGAGGCGCTCCTGGAGCTTCTCGCGGTCGAAGTCGGAGTCGGTGTTCTCGATC
>JAICLU010000090.1 GCA_025925195.1 Thermoleophilia bacterium | reverse complement strand
GTGCAGCAGGCCGAGCTCTACCCGCACAACATCTTCCTGGAGGTCGGGTCGGAACTGGGGATCGTCGGAGTGCTGCTGCTCGTCGTCGTCCTCGTCGCCGGGACCCGGAGCGTGTGGCGGTCGTACGCAAGTGCGTCGGTCGAGGATCGGCCGCAGGCTGCGCTCGTCGCGGGCCTCTTCGCCGCGGCGCTCGTGAACGCGCAATTCTCCGGCGACATCACGACGAACAGCGACCTCTGGTTGCTTGTCGGACTCGCGCTCGGCCTGCAACAGCAGGTCACGCCGGCGCCCTCGGTGGCCGACCTCGCGCTGCGGATCCGCGGCTTTCGCCGGGACGGCGCCACGCGCGCAGCGAGACGCGCGGCAGGGGTCACCGCGGGGCCGCGGCGCTCGCCGTGGCTCCAGAGCCCGACGGCCGGTGCGCCGCGGTCGCGCGGTGAGATCGTCGTCCCGCGCGAGGGTGCCGTCGTGGGCGGGATCGTCGACGTCGGCGGCCGCCCGGCCGAGACCGGGTGGGGCGTCGCGTCGGTTCAGCTGGAGTTGTCGGCGGACGGGGGCGGCACCTGGTCTGCGGTGCCGCATGCAGCCACGGAGGCATTCGACGTCGTCCGGGTCATCGGCGGGTTCCGGGAGCACATTGCGGTCGCGCGCACCCAACGGGTGGCGGAGCTTCTCGCGGCCGAGCTCGAGCGGCTGGACGACGTCGCCGACCGCTACCTCGCCGAGCTCTCGCCGCGCCGGCCGTGGCAGCTTGGTGCAGGCTGGTCGCTGGAGTGGGACGCCCGCCGCCTGGACGCGGCGGACTATCTCCTGCGCGCCGTCACGCTCGACGTCGCGGGGTCGCGCGTGGCGACGGAGGCTCGCCGGGTCCACGTCGACAACGCAGCCGCCGAAGCCGCGCGCGCGGCCGCGCCGGCCCCCGGGGCAGCCGAGCTCGAGCGTCGCCTCGCCGAGATCGCGGGGCGGGCGACCACGCTCGCCGCGCGCGAACGGGACGTCGTCGAGCGTGAGCGCGAGCTCGGCATCCTCGATCGGCGCCGCGCGGAGCTCGAGGTGCTGGTCGCGGACGTGGCGGCCAGGGAGCGCGAGCTGGCGCGCCTGGACGCGCTGCGTGACGACGTCCTCCGGCGCGAGGCGGCCGTGGCGCGGGCCGAGCAGATCACCGCGGATGCCGAGCGGCGGGCCGAGGAGGTCGACCGGCGCGAGCAGGTCGTGGCGAGGCGCGAGCAGGAGACGGCCAGGGCCGCCGAGGAGGGCGAGCGCCTGCAGCGTGAGCTGGAGCTCCGCGCGGCCGCCGTCGCCGGGGCCGAGGAGGAGCGTGAGCGGCTCGCGCTGCTGCAGGCGGAGCTCTCGCAGCGTGAGCGGATCGTCACCGAGCGGGCGTCCGCCGTGGAGGCCGCGGCGCGTGAGGCCGAGTCGCGCCTGGAGCAGCTCGTACGGGATCGCGAGCAGCTCGAAGCGCGGCTCGTGGAGGCGGGCCGTCGCGAGACCGACCTCGTGGCGCGCGAGGGGGAAGCGGCTGCGGCTGCCGCAAAGCGCGAGCGCCTGCAGGCCGAGCTCGAGGCTCGGGCCGCGGCGGTCGCTGCCGGCGAGCAGGAGCTGGCACACCTGGAGCGGTTGCGCGAGGAGATCGCGCGACGCGACACCGACGCATCGGCCGCGCAGCAGCGGGCCGAGCAGATCGCGGCCGAGGCGCAGCGCCGCCTGGCCGAGGTCGAGGAGCAGCGGGCCGCGCTCGAGCTGCGCCTCGCGGAGTTCGAGCGGCGGGAACGCGCGCTCGTCATGCAGGAGGAGGAAGCGGCGGCGATCGCTGCCGAGCACGAGCGGCTGCAGCACGACCTCGAGCTCCGCGCAGCCCAGGTTGCGGCAGCAGAGCAGGAGTCGACGCGCCTGGAAGCGCTGCGGCTGGAGCTCGAGGAGCGGGAGCGGCGAATCGCGGGACGGGAAACGGCGATCGACGTCGTGGGAAGGGACGTCCGTTCCCGGACGGAGGAGTTGATGCACGACCGTGCCGCGCTCGAGGCACAGGCCGCAGAGCTGGCGCGCCGGGAGAGCGAGCTCGCTGCACGCGAGCAGGAGCTCGCCGCCGCGGCCGACGAGCGCGAGCGAGTACAGGCTGAGCTCGAGGTCCGTGTCGCCGAGGTTGCGGCGGCGGCGCAGGAGGTGGCGCAGCTGGAGGCGCTCCGCGAAGAGATCCGCGCGCGGGAGGCGGCGGCGTCCGCTTCGGTCGAATCGGCGAAGCAGCTTGCTGCGGCGGCGCAGCGGCGCCTCGGCGAGGTCGAGGAGCGGGGCGCCTCGCTCGAGGCGCGACTGGCGGAGCTTGCGACGCTGGAGAGCGAGCTTGCGACGCGCGAGCGGGCCCTGGACGGCGACGCAGCCGCGCGCGTGGCCGCCCTCGCCGAGCGTGAGGCGCGGCTCGAAGAGCTCGAACGCGCGCTCGACGACGCGTCCAGCGCCGTCGCCGGCCGCGAGCGGGAACTCGCCGAAGCCGAGGCGGCGCTCACCGCGGAGCGGGCTGCGGCAGCCGCGACAGCGGCAGATCTGCGCGAGCGGCACGAGGCGCTCGAACAGCGCGTGCGCACGCTCACGGAGCGGGAGTTGGCGCTCGGACGCACGGCGGCAGACCTCGGCCGCCGTGAGCGCGACGTCGAAGGAGCCGCCGCCCGCCAGGCCGAGGCGGAGCGGCTTGCGGCTGCCGCCGACGAGCGGGCGCGCGCGCTCGAGGAGCGTGGGCGCGAGCTTGAGCGTCGCGAGGAGGAGGTCGAGCGGCGGCGGGTCGAGGTGGAGGCTGCTGCTGCGGCGGCTGCGGCCGATCGTGCGGCGGCCGAGCGAGCGCGGGCGGAGGCGGCGACGGTGGGCGCGTCTGCAGAGGAGCGTGCGGAGGCGTTGCGTGCGGAGCAGGAGCGTGTGGAGGCGGCTGCTGCTTCGGTCGAGCAGCGGTCGGCGGAGTTGGAGGCGGCGCTTCGGGCAGCGGAGGAGCGGTCGGCGGCCGCGGCGGCCGAGCTCGAGCGCGCGGCCGAGCGGACACGCGAGCTCGACGAGCGCGTGCAGATGCTCACGGGCCGGGAGCGTGAGTTCATTCGTCGCGCGGCGGAGCTCGCTGCGCGCGAGCGCGAGGCCGCCGAGCTGCAGCGGGTCGCCGACGCGTCGCGTGCTCAGGTCGACGCCGAGCTGGCCGCGATGCAGACGACGGCAGAAGCGCTGGCCGCCCGCGCGCATGCGCTCGACCTGCGCGAGGCGGCACTCGGGGCCCTCCCCGTCCCCACGCCTGTCCCCGTCGCCGAGCCGCCTGCGGCCGCTCCCCCGCAGGCGGAGCGGCCTCCCGAGCCGCTCCCGCCGCCCGGGCCGCAGCCCGAGCCGGCGCCGACGCCGGTCGCCGTCTCTCCGCCGTCCGCGCCCCCCGTGGCGCGGCCGCCCGCCGCCACCGTCGGCGGCATCCGGCTCGCCGCCGTCGAGCGGATCGTCGCGGCGGCCCGGACGGACGATCCGTTCGTGCAGGCGGAGCGCGAGGCGACACTCGTCGCATTGCGTTCGTACGTCGGCGTCGACGACGTGGTCCCGGCCGAGTTCGAGCCGATGCTGCGGGACCTGCTCGGCGACCTGCTGCCGGGTTAGCGGTTTCGCCGGAGCTGGATGACGCGCGGGTAGAGCTCGAGGTATGCCTCGGCCATCGCCGTCACCGTGCAGTTCGTCTCGACGAACGCCACCGCCGTCGCGCCGAGCCGGGCAGCGGCTGTCCGGTCGTCGAGCAGCGCGACCAGGGCGTCCGCGAGCGCCGATGCGTCTCGGGGCGGCACGATGACGCCGTTCTCACCGTCCCGGACGGCGTCCCGCACACCGCCGACGTCCGTTGCGATCACGGGCAGGCCGAGGCCCATCGCCTCGAGGAGCGCCAGGGGGAATGCCTCGGAGTCCGACGTGAGCACGAAGACGTCCGATGCCGCGACGATGTCGACGGCATCGTTCCGCGGCCCGGTGACGTGCACCCGCTCGAGCCCTGCGGCCGACGCCTGAGCGCGAAGGTCGCCCTCCAGGCTGCCGGCGCCGACAAGCAGCGCGTGCAGGTCGGACCGACCCGGCATCAGCCGGCCGAGCGCGTCGATCAGCAGGGCCTGGTTCTTCTCGGGCGCGTAGCGCCCGACGGTCACGACGATCGTCGCCTCGTCCGGGATCTGCAGCTCGGACCGGACGGCCGCCCGCGAACGGCTGGTGGCGACGTCGACCGCATTCAGCACCGTCGTGCTGCGGTCGGCCGGAACGCCCGCGTCGCGCAGCGCGGTCGTGGCCGAACCGCTGACCCCGACGACCATGTCCGACGCGGCGCCGAGCGCCCAGGCCGCGCGACCGACCCGTTCGGGGCGCACGCCGTGGTACGTCGTCACGATCGGCGTGTCTCCGAGCCCCGCCACCAGCCGTCGAGCGAGCGCTGCGGCTGCACCGGCGGCGGGATTGTGCGCGTGGATGACGTGCGGCCGCTCGGCGCGAAGCACCGGCACGAGAGAAAACGCGGCCCGAACGAGGGCGTCCGGTCGCGGCCGCGGACGGACGACCGGGTAGATCGGGATCCCGGCCGCGCGAAGGGGACCCTCGATGACGGGCCCGCCCCATTGCTCGGCGACCCCGGTTCGCGCGGCCACGGCGACCCGATCGACGCGATCGGCCAGGGTGAGCGTCAACCGCGTTGCGACCTTCTCCAGACCGCCGAGTGCCAGCACGGGAATCCACTGCAGGACGCGAAGGTCGCCGGACGGCACGCCGGGGTTATACCGGTGCGGATGACGCCGCTCCCGAATAGGCTCATTCCCGGACGATGCTGGCCAGATCCGTCACGACGAACCTGCTCGGCAGCGTCGCGTCGCTCGTCCTCGGCTTCGTAGGCTCGCTCTTGATCGCGCGCTGGCTCGGTCCGTCCGATCGGGGCCTGCTCGCACTGCTGTTGTCGGTGTCGATGATCGTCTGGATCCTCGCGACCGCCGGGCTGCCGATGTCGGTCCTGTACTACGCCAGCCGTCCCGGTGCGTCAACCCAGCGACTGCTCGGCACGACGCTCGTCGTCGCCGCCGCCCTCACGATCGTGCTCGTGCCGGTCGCGGCCGCGCTGAGCGGCCCGCTGTCGGATGCGTTCGGCCACGGTCGCGGCGGTCTGCTCTGGGTCCTGGCCGCCGCGTACGTCCCGATCCTCTTCCTCGACTCGACGATTCACAACCAGTTGCTCGCGCGCCTGAGCTTCGGGCGCTACAACGTCCTCGCCGTGGCGGGAAAGGCGGCGACGTTGGCGCTGGCCGTCGTCCTCGTCGGAGTGGCCGGCCTGGGGATCGGCGGCGGCCTCGTGGCGACGATCGCGGCGTCGGTCGTCATGGTCGTCGGGTGCCTCTGGTTCCTGCGGCACGAGGGCCGGCCGCGGTACGACGGCGTCTTGTTGCGGACGCTGCTGCGGTACGGCGTGCGCGTGCAGGCGAACAACGTGTTCCAGAACCTCAACTACCGCCTCGACGTGATCGTGCTCCAGTTCTTTCGTCCGCTCGCCGACGTCGGGTACTACGTCGTGTCGCAGGTGATCGCGGAACTCGTGCTCGTCCTCGCGAACTCCTTCCAGTCGAGCGTGATTCCGCTCGTCGCGGGCGCGGCCGACGCCGACCGCGATCGCACGACGATTCTCACCATCCGCCACCACGGGATCCTCGCGGGCGCGGCGTGTATCGCCAACGCGGGCATCGGAACGCTGCTCATCGTGTTCGGGTACGGCTCGGCGTACAGGCCGGCGGTCGTCCCGATGCTCATCCTGCTGCCGGGGGTGTGGTGGCTCGGGACCGGCAGCGTCGTGACGACGAACCTCCGCGGACGAGGGCGGCCGGGGACCGCCTCGGTGGTCTCCGGCGTCGCGCTCGTGGCGACGATCGTCCTGGACCTCGCCTTGATCCCTCCCTTCGGCGTCATCGGCGCGGCCGTCGCGTCCCTGATCGCCTACACGGTGCAGGGCATCCTCTCGCTCGCCGTTCTCTCGCGAGTGTCGGGTCTGCCGGTGCGCACGCTCGTCGTGCCGGATCGCAGCGATTTGAAGGCGTACCCCGCTGCCGCCCGGGCAGTCGTCGCGCGACTGGGCCGGACGTAGTGGACCGCGCGCCAGCGCTGACCGTGCATGTACCTGCGTCGTACGCGGCGGAGCGCGAATACATCGTCCGGGTCATGCTCGAGGAGTTCCTCGGGCTGCGCGTCGAGGTGGCGGTCGCCGACGTCTCCCACACGGCGATCACGGTCGCCGGCGACGACCGGCGACTCGTTCTCGCCGACGGCCTGTTCTCGACCGTCCCGGAAGCCTGGCTCACGGAGCGGTCGTTGCCGACGGGGCCGCTGGCGCTGTTCGAGCTGGGCAAAACGCCGTTTGCCGCTCACCCGGCGCGCGCGCTGCCGGTGCTGTACGGCACCGTCGCCTGGCGGCGCGACGACACGACACTCGAGCTCGGCGTCGACGTGCTCGGCGGCGCGTTCTATCTCCTGTCGCGCTACGAGGAGCTCGTCGTCGCGGACCGCGACGAGCACGAGCGGTTTCCGGCGTCCGCGAACGTGACGGTCCGCGAAGGACTCGCGCAGCGGCCGCTCGTCAACGAGTATCTCGAGCTGCTGTGGCTCGCGCTGCGAACGCAGTGGCCGTCGCTGTCGCGACGGCAGCTCGTGTTCTCGTTCGTTCCGAGTCACGACGTCGACTGGCCGCTTGCAGCAGAGCGGACACTCGGACGCGTGATCAGGCGAGCGGCGGGCGACGTCGTGCGAAACCACGACCCGGCGGTGGCGGCGCGGCGGATCGTCGGTCACGCAGCTCGTCTCGCGGGCCGCCGCGACGCCGACGTCAACAACACCTTCGACGCGATCATGGACGCGAGCGAGCGGCACGGGCTCCGGTCGGCGTTCTACTTCATCGCCGGCCGCCGCGCAGGGGCGATCGACGGCGACTACTCACTCGACGACCCGTGGATCCGCGCCCTGCTGCGGCGCATCCACCGGCGCGGGCACGAGATCGGGCTGCACGCGAGCTATACGACGCAGCTCGATCCCGATCAGACGCGGCTCGAGCGGGAGACCCTGTCGCGGGTGCTCGAGGCCGAGGGCATCGAGCAGCCGCGGCTCGGGAGTAGGCAGCACTTCCTGCGCTGGCGGAACCCGCAAACCTGGCGCAACTGCGAGGAGGCCGGTCTCGACTACGACACGACCGTCGGGTTCGCGGACACAGTCGGCTTCCGTGCCGGGACGTGTCTCGAATATCCGGTCTTCGACCTCGAGCGTCGCCGGCAGTTGCGGCTTCGCGAGCTGCCGCTCATCGCCATGGACGTGGCGCTGCTCGACCGCGTCGGTGCCGACCACGACGAGGCGACGCAGACGCTCGCCGGACTGCGCGCCACGTGCGAGCGGTACGGCGGGACGTTCACGCTGCTCTGGCACAACAGCCGTCTGGTACACGCTGCAGAGCGCCGGATCTACACCGAGGCGCTCGGCGACTGAGCGTCGTCGTCGCGCGCGCTCTACGAGCGGGCGCGCGACGCCTGCGACACGCGGACGAGGAGCGCGAGCCGCAACTCCTCCTTCGGCTCCGCGTCGATCGACTCGAGCTCGTCGTGCGCGACGCGTCGGCCGCGGACGGCGTCGAGGAACGCGCGCACCCGCGGGGCCGCCGCGATCACGCCCTCCTCGGAGTTCGGCAGCCGCAGCAGGAACCACGGATCGGCGCCGACGAAGTCGGTGTCTTCTCCCGCGAGCACCACGGGCAGCCCGGCGGCGAGGTACTCGCGTACCTTCAACGCACTGGCCTCGTTCATGCTCTTGCGGTAGAGGGCGAGCGGCCCGATGCCGGCGTCGGCTGCGGCCACGAGACCGCCGTACGAGCCGCGGTCGAGCCACCCGTGCGCGGTCAGGTTCGCCGGCGCGCCGGGGAGTGCCGCCCGTTCTGTCCCGACGATGTCGAAATCGACGTCGGGGAGCAGCCCGGCCAGGCGCACGAGCACGTCGAGGCCCTGCCACGGCTGCCCCGGCGTCGCCACGAAGACGAGGCGCGGGCGGTCGTTCCGTGGAGCGGGGCACGGTTCGCCGTCGAGCGCGATCCCGTTCGCGATCACTTCGACGGGCGTCCCGAACTCCGCGTACGCGGCTGCGAGCTCGTGCGTGACGCAGACAAGCCCGCGAGCGAGCCGTAGCAGGAGCTGCCGTTGCGCGGCGTTGTAGACGACCGTTGCCGGGCCGCGTAGCCGCGCCTCGGCGCGATCGTCGCTGTTCACCTCGACGATCGTCGGCAGGCGCAGGAGGCGGAGCGGCGGCGGCACGAACAGGTCGTAGCGCAGGTAAACGGCGTCCGGCCGCCAGCGCGCGACCGCCCGGTCGAGTGCGAGCGTCTGCAACGCCCGCTCGCGCGGCGACGCGAAACCGAAGCGCTCGGCCCCGGTGATACCCGCGCCGCCCGTGAGGCAGAAGATCCGAACCTCGTGGCCGGCCGTCCGCCATCGGGCGACCTGGGCCTGGATCTTGCGTGCGACGCCGTCGTCGGCGTGCTGCCAGTAGCAGACGTAGCCGATCCGCACGTTCAGCGGCCGACCGGCGAGCCGAAGGCGTCCTCGACCGACGGCGATTCGAGACGTTCAGAGCGCGCCACAGTGTCGTACCGTAGACAGTTCGAAAGGGCGTAGAGCGCCCCGTCCTCTAGGGTTACGGCCCTCGTAGTCGAAGGAGGACGTCGTTGGGGGGCTCGAAGACCCGGCTGCGGCTCGGGCCGCGGTGGCTCTATCCCGCGAAGGCGCTCGCCACGCGGGGACGCTCGGCAGCGTTCCTCGCGAGACCGGGGCGCAAATCCGGCGCGCCCGGGGTCCGCATCCTCTTCTACCACCGCGTGACGGACGAACGGGACGAGCTCGCGGTGACGCCGCGGGCGTTCGCCGAGCAGATGGCCGAGCTCGCGGAGCGCGGCTATCGCGCCGTCGAGCTCGGCGAGGTGGCATCGGTCGTTCGGGGCGACGGCGCCGGCGACGGGGTCGTGGGCATCTCGTTCGACGACGGCTATGCAGACGTCGCCGAGCACGCGGCGCCTGTCCTCGACGCGTACGGCTTCACCGCGACGGTCTTCGTCGCGACCGGGGTGACGGACGGCCGCGTCCCGCTCACGTGGTACCGGGAACAGCCACCGCTGATCTCCTGGGACGAAATCCGCGAGCTCGACCGATCGTCGCCGTTGCGCTTCGAGGCGCACACGGTCACCCATCCGAACCTGCTCCAGCTCGACGACGAGGCAGCCAGGCGCGAGATCGGGGACTGTCGCGTGGAGCTCGCGGACCGGCTCGGCCGGGAGGTCGACGGATTCTGTTACCCGGCCGGGTTGTACGGGAGCCGGGAGCGGCGGCTCGTCGCCGACGCCGGCTATGTCTGGGCTGCGACGTGCGAGCCCGGCGCGAACGGGGCACACGGCGACGTGTTCGCGCTCCGTCGCATCCAGGTCGACGCGCGAGACTCACTCGTCGACTTTCGCGCGAAGCTGCTCGGCGGCCACGACCGTCCTCTGCCCCTCAGGCGCCTCTACCGGCGTGCCCGCTTCGGGCAGCCGACCGCCGCCGATTAGCGAACCTGCAGCTGCAGGTGAAGTGGCTGCGCAGCTCCGGCATGCACTCCGACGACGTGCCAGCCGCGAGGGGCGCTGAGCGTGCAGGCGTACGGCGCGACCCGATCGACGCAGCGGATTCGACCGTCGAGCAGGAAGACGACCGGCCGCGAGTGGGGTGCGAGGGCCCGGGCGTGCACCACGAACCTCGTGCCGACCCTGGCGCCCGATGACGGTGAAGCTGCGATCACCCGGGCGAGCTGGCGCAGGCGATGGCTCGCATTGACCCTGATCGTCGTCGACGCGCTGTTCCCGGCAGTGTCGACTGCGGCCGCCGTAAGGCCGTGCCAGCCGTTCTTGACACTTACGGGGCACGAGTATGGGGCGACCGTCACCGTGCACCACGTCCGGCCGTCGACCGAGAAGACGACGCGGGCGATGCCGCCGGCGTCCTTCGCCGAGGCCGAGACGACGAAGCTGAGCGGCACGGTCGTGTTCGCCGCGGGCGACGCGATGGCCACTGACGGCGGCGTCGTGTCAGGAGCCGGAGCGGGGGTCGGAGTCGGGGTCGGGCTCGGGGTCGGGGCCGACACGGGGCAGGCGCCGGTCGTGACCGATGCAGCGGCGGGCGACGAGATCGCACCCGTGACGTCGACTGCGACCACCGAGAACGGATAGCTCGTTCCACACGCGAGCGCGGAGATGGATGCGCTCGTCGCCGTCGGCGTCGCCACGACGCTCGTCCCGGCGGAGACGCGGTAGCCGATCGTCCTCGAATCGGGGCTCGGAGCCCACTGCAGCGTGAGTCCCGTCGCGGTGACGTTGGTGGCGGTGAGGCTCGACGGCGGTGCGAGCGGGGCGACGAGCGCCGGCGTGGACTCGACCGCTCCCACGTCCGGAGCGCTGCCGCAGTAGCTCAGGGGCGAACCGGTGCACGATGCCGTGTAGCCGAGCTGCGCCAGGGAGACGCCGGCGTCGACCAGCGGGGAGGCGGTGGGCAGAGCGAGAGACGGCGCAGCCCCGAGATTCGGTCCGACGGTCGTGTCGCCGGTGTTGTGGGGGACGTTCGAACCGGCGCCGTACCAGTCGTTGTGATTCTCGACTGTCGTGGCTGCGGCTCTGAGGGCGCTGCCGTAGCTACCCGTGAAGATGTTGTTCGCGAGCGTGACGTGCGCGCTGCCGGACGGCGACACGTTGACTGCCTCGCTCGCCGACGAAAAGGAGAACGTGTTCGAGGCGACGACGAAATCGAC
>JAICLU010000123.1 GCA_025925195.1 Thermoleophilia bacterium | reverse complement strand
GCTCCAGTACGTCGGCGAGTTCGCCTCGTTCCAGACGACGACTGCCCGTGCATCCGGGACGAGGCGCAGGGCGCGGCGGGCGTACGCGCAGAAGCGCTCCTGTGCGGCAGGCGTGGCCGGCGTGTCGCGCGCGAATCCGAAGACGGCCAGCACGACCGTCGTCTCGCGCGCAGCCTGCTCGGCGCGCCGTAGCTCGACGACGCGGGTCGCGTTCGGCGCACGCTCGCCGCGCCAGGGAGCCCAGACGCGCACGGCGTCCGCTCGGAGCTGTCGCTGCCACCGTACGACGGCGACCGGATCCGCGGTCCACTTCAGCGTGTCGTCGTCGACGCCGACGAGAAGCCGCGCCGCGTGGCGCGGCCAGAGCAACCAGAGCGCGATCAGTCCGAGGGCGAGACCGATCCCCGCAAGGACTGCTTGACGACGCGCCAGCCGGTTGCCCATACCGTGCGAAGGTAGAGGCGAACCGAGCGGTCGGCAATCCATTCGAGGTCGTGCGCGAGCTTCTCGGCCATCGAGGTCTCGTAGCCGCGCCGCACCTGGGCGAGGCCGGTCAGGCCGGGCCGGACGGTCAGCCGCTGCCAGTACGCGGGCAGCTCGTGGGCGAGCTCCTCGAAGAACACGGGCCGGATCGGGCGGGGGCCGACGAGGCTCATGTCGCCCCGCAGAACGTTCAGGAACTGGGGTAGCTCGTCGAGCTGGGTCGCCTTGAGCCACTTGCCGAGCGCCGTGAACTCGTCCTCGGTACGGCGGACGAGCTCCTCGCCGAGATACGGGCCGAGCCGTTCCTCGGCGTCGTGCTTCAGCGTCCGGAACTTCAACATCGTGAACACGCGGCCGCCGCGGCCGACCCGCTCGCCGCGGTAGAGGATCGGCCGGCCGCTCGTCACCGCGAGGACGATCGTCAGGACGAGCGCGACCGGCAGCGCGACGAGCAGGAAAAAGCCGGACAGAAGCAGGTCGAGCGTCCGCAGGACCCGGTCGCGGGGCCTCGTCGGTGTCTCGAGCGCGAGCTGCCGGTAGCCGCGGATGAAGGTGTCCTCGATGGCCGTGCCCCGATCCTAGATCCTTTGATCCATAATGATCGCTTATGGATACGCGTCAGCTCGCGGCATTCTGCGCAGTCGTCGAACGAACGAGCTTCTCGCAGGCAGCCGAGCAGCTCGGCGTCACGCAGCCGGCGGTGAGCCTGCAGATCCGCTCGCTCGAGAAACGGCTCGGCGTCCAGCTGCTCGACCGGTCCGGCCGCCGGGTCGAGCCGACGGAGGCCGGACGCCGGTTGTACCGCAGCGCCCTGCGGCTGCTCGCGCAGGAGGAGCAGCTGCTTGCGGAGCTCGGCGAGGAGATCGAGGGGGAGCTGACGGGGCGTCTCGAGCTCGGCGCCTCGACGGGGCCGGGCGGGACGGTGATCCCCGTCGTGCTGTGCGAGTTCCAGCAGCGGCATCCCGAGGTGCACGTCGCCCTGACCGTCTCCGACACGCAGCGGATCGTCGAGCAGGTGGCGCGACGCGAGCTCGAGCTCGGCGTCGTGGGCGCGGCGCGGCGGCATCGCGGCGTCGCCTTCGAGCCGTTCTTCCGCGACGAGGTGGTGCTCGCCGTCCCGCGCGGACACCGCTTCGCGGGGCGCACGGTGACGCTCGACGAGTTGCGCGACGAGCCGCTCATCCTGATGCAGGAGGGGGCCGGCGTGCGGCAGGTGATCGACGACGAGCTCCGCGCGGCCGGCGTGCGGCTGCGCGACCTCGACGTGCGGCTCGAGCTCGGCCTGCAGGAATCCGCCCGAAGCGCGGTCCTGGCCGGCTACGGCGTCACGTTCATCTCGCGGTCGGCGATCGAGAACGACGTCGCGGGCGGGACGCTCGCCGTCGCCGCGGTGACCGGCCTCGACGCGTCGCGGGAGATCTCGCTCGTGCGCTCGGTCGGGCGTGCCGAGACGCGGGTCGCACAGGCATTCGTCGACTTCGCGCGCGCGCGGCTCGCGTGATCGTCCGGTGGGGCATCGACGCGCTCGCGGGCCTCTGCGGCGGCGACGCGCTGCTCGTCGCGAGCCCGCGCTGGGCCGATCTGCCGGTTCGCGCTGCGCGGCGCTGGGACGAGGTCCCGTCCGAGCGGATCGACGAAGCGGCGGCGGTCGCGGGCGACTGTGTCGTCGCGGTCGGCGGCGGCAGCGCGATCGATCTCGGCAAGGCGGTATCGGCGCAGGCCGGCGTGCCGCTCGTCTCGGTGCCGACGACCTACGCGGGCGCCGAGTGGACGCCGTACTACGGGATCCGCGCGACCGACCGGCGCGCTGTCGGCGGAGGCGCAGGCGCTCGGCTCCACGCGATCGTCTACGAGCCGGAGCTGACGCTCGACCTGCCGCGCGAGCCGACGGTCGGCACGGCGATGAACGCGCTCGCCCATTGCGCCGAGGCGCTCTATGTCGAGGGCCACAACGAGGACGCCGATGGGCACGCGCTCGCGGGAGCCCGGTTGATCGGCGAGTGGCTGCCGCGCGTCGTCGAGCAGCCGCGGGACCTCGAGGCGCGAACGCAGCTACTGCGCGGCGCGTGTCACGCGGGCCAGGCACTTGGTGGGTCGATGCTCGCGCTTGCGCATGCGATGGCGCAGGCCGTCGGCGGCCGGTACGGGCTTCCGCACGGGACGCTGAACGGCATCTGCCTGCCGCCGGCGCTCCGGTTCAACGAGCAGTTCGCCCCCGCCGCGGTGCACGCGTTCCGGGAAGCGGTCGGGCGCGACGTCGAGGAGCTGGCAGCGCTCGGCGGGAAGGCGCGGTTACGCGATCTTGGCGTGCCCGAACCCGACCTGCCGCAGCTGGCCGCCGCTGCCGCGGGCCGCCCGGGTAACCGGGCGAACCCGCGGCCGGCGACGGCGGACGAGATCCTGGAGCTCCTGCGTTCGGTCTACTGACCGCGCGGTCAGTGACTCCAGACGATCTCGACGAGCGACGCGATCGCGAACAGGATCGCGACTGCGATCAGGATCCCGCCGGCGACCTGGAGCGCGCGGTTCAGAACGAGAGACCTCCGTACGCGTACATCACCGAGTCGAGGTGGCTCGTGCCCGACTGATGGAAGCCGATCAGGGGCGATGACCAATCCCAGAGGATGTAGCCGCTCGCCCGGATCGAGGGGCAGCCGACGCAGCCGCCGCTCCACCATGGGCCGTACGTGTTCGAAAGCGAATACCAGCCGTACTGGTCGTACGACTGCCAGACCGACGCGTTGGTGATCTGCGCCCCGTTTCCGCACCAGGACAGGTGCTGGTAGATGTAGACGTGGCCGCTGTAGTCGGACGGGCCCGACCGCGTGGTCGACGACCAGCAGGTCGCGATGCACGCGCCGCAGCTCGAGCTCGCCGGAACGACTCCGCCGGCGGCAGGAGCCGTCAATCCGCCGCTCGGGACGGCCGACTGCGGGATGACCGTCGGGCCTTGCACGATCGTGGTCGTCGACGGCGACGGCTCCGTCTGGTCGTGTGGGTTCTTTGCCGACGCAGCCGGCGCCACGGCGAGCGCGATCACCAGTGCTATGAGGACCTTCCGCACCTTCTGACTCCCTTCGGATCGGTCCCCGCGCCCCGCCCCGGGGTACGACGTGCGACGCTAGTCCTGCGACCCTGCGGGCGCAAGATGGCTCTTTTGGCCGCGTACGAGCAGGCCTTAGATAATGATCACTTATCGAATGGATTAGGTATAGTCGCAGCGTGTTCGACGTGCTCGTCATCGGCTCCGGCGCGTCCGGGCTCGCCGCCGCGCTGGCGGCCGAGCGGGCGGGCGCTCGCGTCGCGCTCGCGACGAAGGGGTCGATCCAGGCCTGCAACTCTGCGAAGGCGCAGGGCGGCATCCAGGCGGCAGTCGGGCCTGACGACTCGCCCGAGCAGCACGCCCAGGACATCTGGACGTCGAGTCACGAGACCGCGAACATGGAGCTCGTCGAGACGCTCACGTCGAGCGCGCCGTCGGCCATCCACTGGCTCGAGCAGCTCGGCGTCGCCTTCACCCGCGACGCCGACGGGGCCTACCGGCTCGCGCGGTGCGGCGGCGCGACGCGCAAACGGCTGCTCCAGGTGGGCGACCGGACGGGCCACGCGATCACGAAGGCGCTGCGCGACGCCGTCGAGGCGAGCACCGTCGCGCGCTTCCCGAACGCGCCGCTGCACGAGCTCGTCTCCGACGGGGGGTGGCGCGCACGTGTCGGCGCCCACGACGTCGAGGCTGCGACCGTCGTCCTCGCGGCCGGCGGCCGCTGCTTTCGAGAGGCCGAGGAGCGCGGCGAGCTGAGCACGAACCATCCCGGCGCGACCGGAGAGGTGACGCGGCTCGCCCTCGACGCCGGCGCCGAGGCGCGCGACCTCGACGCGCTCCAGTACCACCCGAACGGCGGCGCGTGGCCGGCGAACATGCAGGGCTATTCGATCCCCGAGACGACGCGCGCCTACGGCGCAGTGCTCCTCAACGCCGACGGCGAGGAGTTCACCGATTCGCTCGGCGCTCGTGACGTTGTGTCACAAGCGATCGTCGACGAGGTCGCGAAGGGCAAGGGCGTCGAGACGCCCGACGGTCGCCCCGCCGTCTACCTCGATACGACGCGGATCCCCGTCGCCGACGCCGAGGTCTCGCTCCCGTACATGCTCCGCCGCTACCGCGCGGCGGGCGTCGACCCGCTCGCGGAGCCGATCCTCACCTACCCTGTCCTCCACTACCAGAACGGCGGTCTCGTGATCGACACGGACGCACAGACGACGCTCGAAGGCGTCTTCGCCTGCGGCGAGATCGCCGGCGGGACGCACGGGCGCAACCGGATGATGGGCAACAGCCTCCTGGAATGCGTCGTCTTCGGAAGGAGGGCGGGCCGTGCTGCAGCCACCGCAGCTCGCTAGCGACCTGCAGCACGCCGTCGAGGACGCCGCGGCGCACCTGTACGTGTGGGCGCTGAAGGACATCCCGCAGGACCTGCGCGACGCGCTCTCCGACGCGCGCCACCGCGAGACGAGCGTCCCGGGCAAGCGCGTGCTCGAGACGATCCACCGCAACATCAACGTCGCGGACAGCGAGAAGAACCTCGTCTGCCAGGACACCGGCATCGCCGTCTACCACGCGAAGGTCGGCGAGCACTTTCCGCTGCACCCCGCGCGGATCTACGAGGCGCTGCGCGACGGCACGGCGCGGGCGACGATCGAGCATCCGCTGCGCTCGAACGCCGTGCACACGCTGACGCGTGAGAACACGGGGCCGAACATCGGCTACCGGCTGCCGATCGTCCACTGGGAATTTGCGCTTGACTCGGACGAGTTAGATCTGAAGTGCGTGCCGAAGGGGTCGGGCTCGGAGAACATGAGCTTCCTGAAGATGCTCAACCCGGCCGACGGCGTGAAGGGCGTCAAGCAGTTCGTGCTCGAGTCGATCGTCGGCGCCGGCGGCAAGCCGTGCCCGCCGGGCATCGTGGGCGTCGGGATCGGCGGCTCGGCCGACTACGCGATGGCGCTCGCGAAGGACGCGATCATGCGGCCGATCGGGACGCGCAATCCCGATCCGATCGTCGCCGAGCTCGAAGACGAATTGTTGGATTTATTGAATGAAACAGGGATTGGGCCAATGGGCTTGGGTGGTGATGTGACCGTTTTGAACTGCCACATCGAGCACGCCGACACGCACATGACGCTCAATCCGGTCGCGGTCAACTACCAGTGCTGGGCGGCGCGGCGCGCGAGCGCGCACATCGGCGCCGACGGCTCCATCGACTACGACAACGCCGTCTGATGGCGACGCACACGCTCACGTTTCCGGTCACGGACGAGAACGAGATCCTGAAGCTGCGCGCCGGCGACGAGGTGATCGTGCAGGGCCACATCATCGGCATCCGCGACCGGACGCAGATCCGCATCTTCGACCAGGGCGTCGAGCCGCCGCTCGACCTGCGCGGCGCGTTCCTGCTCCACACCGCGCCCGGCGTCCGCAAGCTCGACGACGGACGCTACGAGAAGGTCTGCATCGGCACGACGACGAGCGCGCGCATGGTGCGGTTCACCGAGGGGCTCGGCTCGCAGTACGGCGTCCGCGCGATCTGCGGCAAGGGCGGCTTCCCCGACGAGGCGATCGAGCCGATGCGCGCGCTCGGGATGGTGTACTTCGCGATCGTCGGCGGCGCCGCGGCGCTCGAGACGACGCAGATCGAGGAGATCGAAGAGGTGCTGTGGGAGGAGCTGATGCCCGAGTGCCTCTGGAAGTTCCGCGTCAAGGACTTCGGCCCGCTCACGGTGGGCATCGACGCGCACGGCAATTCCCTCTACCACGACGTCCAGGCTCGCGCCCAGGACAAGTTGAAGGAGCTCTATGCCCGTCTCTAGCTTCGACCTCGACCTCAAACGCGACGGCGGCCTCACGCACGTCCTCGACAAGGGCCTCGGCCCGCGCGGCTGGGAGGACGTGCTCGAGACGAGCGGCGAGTTCATCTCGATCGTCAAGCTCGGCTGGGGCACCGCCTACGTGACGCAGAACCTGCGGCGCAAGCTCGACGTTCTGAAGGAGAAGCCCGTCGTGATCGGCGGCACCTTCTTCGAGGTCGTCTACGTGCGCGGAAAGTTCGACGAGTACAAGCAATGGCTGAACGAGCTCGGCATCACGCACGTCGAGATCTCCGACGGCACGATCGAGATCCCGCGCGACCGCAAGCTCGAGCTGATCGCCGACTTCGCGCGCGACTTCACCGTGCTCTCGGAGGTCGGGTCGAAGGACAGCGACGTCGTCTTCGCGCCGTACCAGTGGGTGCAGTGGCTGAAGGAAGAGAAGGAGGCCGGCGCGTGGAAGGTGATCACCGAGGCGCGCGAGGGCGGCAGCTCGGGCATCTTCCGCAGGGACGGCGACATGCGCACCGGGCTGATCGACGAGATCGCGCACGAGATCGACTTCCACGACATCCTCTGGGAGGCGCCGACGAAGACGTCGCAGGCCTGGTTCATCAAGCACTTCGGCGCCGACGTGAACCTCGGCAACATCCCGCCTGACGAAGTGATCCCGCTCGAGACGCTCAGGCTCGGCCTCCGCGGCGACACGCTGAAGGAGGTGCTTCTTGCAGATCCCGTCTGACGTGGAGCAGTGGGACGCGAAGCGCGTCGTCGCCTGGACGCTCGAGCAGTTCCCGGGCCGGGTCGCGCTGGCGTGCTCGTTCCAGAAGGAGGAGACGATTCTCCTCGACATGCTGTTCGCCCTCGAGCCGGCCGCGCGCGTGTTCGCGATCGACACGCACCATCTCTTCCCCGAGACGTACGCGTACTGGCGCGAGGTCGAGCAGCGCTACGGGATCGCGATCGAGAAGCACGAAGGCCCGCCGGTCGAGCACGGCCTGTGGGAGCGCAACCCGGATCTCTACCTGTCGATCGCGAAGGTCGCACCGCTCGTGCGCGCACTCGGCGAGCTCGACGCGTGGATCACGGGCATCCGCCGCGACCAGGCGCCGACGCGCGCGAACGCGCCGAAGCTCGGCTGGGACGAGCAGCACGAGCTCTGGAAGGCGAACCCGCTCGCCGACTGGAGCGACGACGACTGCTGGGCCTATATCCGCGAGCGCGACCTGCCGTACAACGCGCTGCACGACCGGGGCTACGCCTCGATCGGCGACACGCACTCGACCCAGCCCGGCGTCGGCCGCGAGGGCCGCTGGGCCGGCACCGCAAAGACCGAGTGCGGCATCCACACGGTGAAGGCGACGGAGGTGCTCTCGTGACGGGCTTCGTCGTCTGGTTCACGGGGCTGTCGGGCGCCGGCAAGACGACGGTGGCGAACATCGTCGAGGCCGAGCTCGAGCAGCGTGGCCTCGTCGTCGACCACCTCGACGGCGACATCGTCCGCACGCACCTCTCGAAGGGCCTCGGGTTCTCGAAGGAGGACCGCGACGCGAACATCCACCGCATCGGCTGGGTCGCGTCGCGCATCGCCCGCGCCGGCGCGGCGGTGATCGTCTCGGCGATCTCGCCGTACGAGGAGGCGCGCCGCCATGCGCGCTCGCTCGTCGAGCCGCACGCGCCGTTCGTCGAGGTCTACGTGGCGACGCCGCTCGACGAGTGCGCGCGCCGCGATCCGAAAGGCCTGTACGCGGCTGCGTTCGCAGGCGAGATCGCGGATTTCACCGGCGTCTCGGCGCCGTACGAGCAGCCCTCGAACCCCGAGATCCGGATCGACACGACGGGCGTCAGCCCGGCCGAGTCGGCGCAGATCGTTCTCGACCGGCTCGCCCAGCTCGACGGTGTGCACGCATGAGTGCGTCCCTGCCGAAGACGTTGACGCATCTCGACGAGCTCGAGGCCGAGGCGATCCACATCTTCCGCGAGGTGGCGGCGGAGCTCGCGAAGCCCGTCCTGCTCTTCAGCGGCGGCAAGGACTCGATCGTGCTGCTCCGGCTCGCCGAGAAGGCCTTCCGGCCCGGCAAGTTCCCGTTCCCGGTCATGCACATCGACACGGGGCACAACTTCCCCGAGGCGATCGAGTACCGCGACCGCCGGATCGCGGAGCTCGGCGAGCGGTTGATCGTCGCGTCCGTGCAGGAGTCGATCGACAAGGGCCGCGTCGTCGAGGAGACCGGGCCGCGCGCGTCGCGCAACCGGCTGCAGACGACGACGCTGCTCGACGCGATCGAGGAGCACCAGTTCGACGCGGCGATCGGCGGGGCCCGGCGCGACGAGGAACGTGCGCGCGCGAAGGAGCGCATCTTCAGCCACCGCGACGAGTTCGGGCAGTGGGATCCCAAGAACCAGCGGCCCGAGCTGTGGTCGCTCTACAACGGGCGCGTGAAGCGCGGCGAGCACCTGCGCGTGTTCCCGCTGTCGAACTGGACGGAGCTCGACGTGTGGGAATACATCCAGCACGAGGAGATTCCGCTGC
>JAICLU010000112.1 GCA_025925195.1 Thermoleophilia bacterium | reverse complement strand
TCGAAGCCGGCGCGCTCGGCCTCCTGGGCCTGCTTCAGCAGGTCGTCGGGCTGGAACCGCTCGTGCGCGAGGGCGACCCAGTACTCGGCGGGGCCGTCGGGCCGCTTCTTGAAGAAGTCGAGGATGGGCATGTCATCACTCGTACCGCCCGATGAACTCGAGTACACGTCGCCAGGCGTCCTCCGACGCGTCGGCGAACTCCTCCTGCTTGCGGTCGAAGAAGCTGTGTGGCGCCCCCGCGTACTCGACGAGCTCGTACTCCTTGCCGGCGGCTCGCAACGCCTGCTCGAGCTCGAGATTGTCCTCGTGCGAGATCGCCTGGTCCGCGCCGGCCTGCAACGCGAGGATCGGCGCTTCGATGTGCGGGACACGGTCGAGCATCCGCTGGGGCCGGCCGTAGAAGCCGACCGCTCCCTTCAGCCCGTGCCCGCCGGCCGCCGACGCCCACGAGCCGCTGCCGCCGAAGCAGAAGCCGACCGTGAAGATCGACGTGCAGCCGAGCGCGCGCAGGTGATCGACGCAGGCGCTGACGTCGGTCTGTACGCCGTGCGGCGTCGTCTGCTCGACGTGCGGCTTGTAGTCGAAGTCGTCGTCGCGCTTCTCGACGCCCGCCGTGCGGCCGAAGTAGTCGAACGCGATCGCGACGAAGCCGCGCTCTGCGAAGCGCAACGCGAGCTCCTCGTAGAAGCGGTAGAGCCCGCGGACGTCCGGGAGGATGACGACCCCCGTCGTCGCCGGTCCGTCCGGCATGGCGCGGAACGCGGCGAGCTCGTTGCCGTCCGCGGCCGTCAGTGTCAGGTCGTCGTGCGCGACGGCGGCGCCGGAGATGACCGGGATCGGCGGCGACGAGTCGGTGTCGAAGCACATTCCGCCCCGGAGGATACGAGAGCGCGGCGGCGTAGTCTCCGGTGCATGAGCGAGCAGTCGCAGAAGGACGAGATGAACGCGGCGATTCGCGCGCAGCGGGAGCGGCAGAACGTGCCGCGCTCGATCGCGCCGGAGCCTCCGGTCGAGCCCGCCGCGCCGGTCCCGGCGCCGGCGCCCGAGCGGCCGAAAGGCCTGCTCGCACGGCTCTTCGGCAGATAGGGTGAGCGCCGTGAGGCGCCGGCTGACCTGGCTCGTGGCGCTGCCGGCGATCCTCGCCGGTTCCCAGGCGGCGCACGCGCTCGCGTACCGCCTCGTGTTCCCCCAGGCGAGCCTGCGGCTCCACGTCCTCGCAGAGACCGGCCACGGTTACCTCGCGCAGTTGCCGCTCGCGCTCGGCGCTGCGGGCGCCGTCGGTCTCGTCGGCCTCGCGACGGCCGTGCTCGACGCGGCGCACGGGCGCCGCGTGCGCGAGCTGCCGCCGGTCGCCTTCGCGTTCCTGCCACCGCTCGCCTTCGCGGTGCAGGAGTTGCTCGAGCTCTCACTCCACACGGGCACGCTCGGCTGGCGCGCGGTCGCGGCGCCGACGTTCCTGCCGGGGCTCGCGTTACAACTGCCGTTCGCGGCACTCGCGTACGTCGCCGCCCGGCTGTTGCTGCGCGTCGCGGTCAGGCTCGGACGCGCGCTCGCCGTGCCGCCGCGGCTGCAATCGACCGCTCTCTTCTTCGAAGGCCGGAGCCTGCTGGAAAGCAGGTTCCACACGGGCTGCAGGTCTCCGCGCGGTCCGCCGTGCGCCGTCGGCATCTGACCCGACGGCTCCCACGAAGGAGGAGACATGAGACATCGCATCGCGCTCGGCGCGCTCGTCGCGCTCGGCGCACTGACAAGCACCGCCGCGGCCTGGGCGCACGCGAACGTCAGCCCGGCCGTCGTGCTCGCCGAGCACGACCAGGTCTTCACGCTCGCGGTGCCGACGGAGAAGGAGGACGCGAAGACCACCGTGGTCACCCTGACGACGCCGAAGGGCTTCGACATCGATTCGTTCGTGCCCTCGCCGGGCTGGACGCGCGCGGTGCACGGCCGCGTCGTGACCTGGACGGGCGGTTCCGTCCCGACCGAGGAGGACGCGACGTTCTCGTTCCTCGCCGGGACGAGCGGGGCGGGCGACTATTCGTTCTCCGTGCGGCAGACGTATTCGGACGGGTCGGTCGTCGACTGGTCGGGCCCCGAGTCGTCCGACACGCCGTCGCCCGTCGTGCAGGCCGTCTCGTCGTTCGGCGGCGGCACGTCGACGCTCGTCTATGTCGCACTCGCCGTCGCGGCTGTCGCGCTCGTGCTCGGGCTCGCCGCAGTGCTCGTGCGGAGCGGCAGGGATCTCGCATGATCGCGCGGCTGCTCGCTTCCGTCGTCGCGCTCGCGGCGGGCGTCGTCGCGGCCGTCCTCGCGCTCGGGCTGCTTCAGTGACGCGGAAAGAGATAGGAGCGGTGGGGCGGGACGTAGCCTCCGACCTCGAGCACGAGCTCGTCCCCGTCGCGCAGCCGCATGCTGCGCGGATCGCCGACGACCCGGCGGCCGTTGCGGAACGCGAGCACGCGGCCGGAGAACGAGAGCAGCCGCGTGCGCGAAAGTCGCTGCCGCCACGCCCGGAAGAAGCCGCCGAGGGTGGCGCGGCCCCGGTAGTGGAGGACGCCGGTCGGGTCGGACGTCCAGCAGCCGATGCGGGGCGGCACGAGCACGACGCGCCCGTTCGCGAACAGCTCCAGGTGGACACGCTGCGGCGCCGGCTGGTTGCAGCGGCGGATCACGGCCGGCGGGTGGTAGCGCGGCCCGACTCCGATCGGCGTCGGTATCGGCATCTCGTCCCCATTGTCGCCGTGCTGGCGCTCGCCGGCTGCGGCGGCGGTTCCGCCGGAGCGCCGTCGGTGAGCGTGGGCGCTGCAGGCACGTATTCGCTCGTCATGCACATCAGGCCGGGCGCGGTCTCGCTGCGGATCGTGCAGCCCGACGGCTCGCCGCTCACGGCGTTCAAGCGGGGTCCCGGCCCGCACACCGGCGTGCACGTCATCTTCGCCCGACGCGATCTCGGCGCCCTGCTCCACCTGCACCCGCACATCCGGCCCGACGGGACGTTCGTCGCCGACGACGAGCCGCTCGGCCCCGGCCCGTACCGCTTGATCGTGGACGTCTATCCCGCGGAGCAGTCGCCACAGCCGAACTTCCAGCTCTTCGGCTCGCTCACGGTCAAGGGCCACTACACGCCGCAACCGCTGCCGCCGCTACGCACGACGGAGACGGTGGACGGCGCGACGTTCACGTTGCACGGCACACCGCACCTGCGCGCGATCGACCCCGCGTTCCTGCACTTCACCGTCACGCGGGGCGGCAAGCCCGTGCGGTTCACGCCGTGGTACGGCGCGCTCGCGCATGCGATCTTCCTGCGCAAGGGGACGCTCGACTACTTTCACACGCACGTCTGCGCGCCCGGCGCCTCCGGCTGCACGAGCGTCTTCGGCGGCGCGAAGGTCACCGGCCGCTCGGCCACGCCCGGCAAGCTCGACGTCGGCGTGCTCGTGCCCGTGCCCGGCACGTGGCGGCTCTTCCTGCAGTGCAAGGTCGACGGGCGCGTTCTGACGGCGCCCTTCACGCTGCACGTGCGATGAGACGCGCCGTCCTCGTCGCCGCGCTGGCCGCACTCGCTCTTCCCGGCTCGGCCTGGGCTCACGCGGCGCTCCTCAAGACGTTTCCGACGGCGAATCAGCTCGTGAACACGCCGCCCGACCACGTCGGCCTCTTCTTCTCGGAGGCGGTCGAGCCGCGGTTCGCGATCGTCTCGGTCACCGACGCGAGCGGACGGCGCCAGACCGCGGGGCCGCCGGCCCGATCACAGGCGAACGAGGACGAGCTCGACGTCCCGCTCGAGCACCTGCGGCAGGGGTGGTATCTGGTCTTCTGGCGCGTCATCTCGGTCGACGGCCATCCGGTGCGCGGCGCGTTCACGTTCTCGGTCGGCCCGAACCCGGGCCCCAGCCCGGCGTTTGCGATCCCCTCGCTCTCCGAGACGGCAGCCCGGCCGTCGCTCGTCGTGCTGCGCTGGCTCGTGTTCCTGTCGATGATGACGGCAATCGGCCTGTTCGTCCTCCGCGCGGCGGTCGCGCGGCCGTTGCTGCGCGAGCGCCCTCGCGCGCTCGCGATCGCCTTCTGGGTCTCGCTCGGGGTCGCGCTCGTGGCGAACCTGATCTATATCGACGCGGCGACCGCGCAGTTCGCGCTGCGCTCGTCCTGGGACGTCGGCGCGCTGGTGCCGCTGATGCAGCACTCGGCCTTCGGCCGCGGCTACCTGCGGCTCGAGCTCGTGCTCGCGCTGTTCGGCGTCGCGGTCGGCGTCGTGCTCTGGGTCGACCGCGGCGCCCACCGCCGGCGAACGGTCGCAGACCTGCTCGCGCTCGCCGGCGCGGCGCTCGCGGCAGGCGCCTCGCTGCTCGTTCCGGGCGCGGCGGGACACGCCGCGCAGACGAGCCCGCGCGCGCTGTCGGTGACGCTCGACTGGCTGCACCTCGTGTCCGGGTCGTTGTGGATCGGCGGCCTCATCGGCCTCCTGTTGCTGCGCCGGAACGTCGCGGCCCTCATCGTGTGCGTGCCGCGCTTCTCGAACGTCGCGCTCGCCTCGGTTGCGGTGCTGCTCGGGACGGGTGTGATCGCTTCGATCGTCCACCTGCCGACCCTCGCGTCGCTGTGGCAGACCCACTACGGCGAAGCGATCATCGTCAAGATCGTGCTGCTGCTCGGAGCGATCGCAATGGCGTCGTTCAACCTGTTGCGCTCGCGGCCGGCGCTGCTGCTGCCCGAGCCGCCGCCTGCTGCCGCGGCTCTCCTGCGCCGCCTCGTCGCCGGCGAGGCGGTGCTCGTCGCCGCCGCGATCGCCGCAGCGGCCGTCCTCTCGAGCCTCCCGCCGCCGCCGAAGGCGCTCGCGGACGTCGGCTCGTCCGCGTCCGAGGTGGGGCCTGGCGCAGTGACGAGCTCGTTCGACCAACAGGGTTATCACTTCGTCCTGCACGTCGATCCGAATCGGGCCGCCGTCGCGAACGCGTTTTCCGTCCGGATCAGTCGCAACGGTCAGCCCGTGCGCGGCGCGACGGTCACACTGCGCTTCACGATGCTCGACATGGAGATGCCGTCGCAGACGTACACGCTCCCGCAAACCGCTCCCGGCACGTACGCGCGAACGATCCCGGCGCTCGTGATGGTCGGGCACTGGGGGCTGGCGCTGACCGTCGGCACCGTTACGACGACGATCGTCGACCGGGCGGGCGGATGAGGCTCGTCGTGCTCGTGCTCACCGCGCTCCTCCTGTCGGCAGGCGCGGCGCGCGCCGACGGCGACCCGGCGAGCGACTACCTCTACACACAGAAGGTGTTCCTGCCGTTCGACGTGAAGGCGCCGAAGGCTGCGCAGCAGGCGCTGATCGGGACCGTCGAAGGTGCGACGCGCGCGGGCTTCCCGATCCGGGTGGCCGTGATCGGCAGCGCTTACGACCTCGGCGCGGTGCCGTCGCTCTGGCGAAAACCGCAGACCTATGCGCGCTTCCTCGGCGCCGAGCTCGCGTTCGTCTACAAGCAGCGGCTGCTCGTCGTGATGCCGAACGGCTTCGGCTTCTACTGGAAGGGACATCCGACCGCACGCGAATCTGGCGTGCTCAAGAGCGTCAGGATCGGCGCGGGCCCTGATGGGCTCGTCACCGGCGCACACGAAGCCGTCATGCGACTCGCCGCCGACCGGGGCATCACGGTCGAAGCCGCAAAGCCGGCCGAGTCGAGAAACACCCACGACCGCCTGACGATCATCATCGCTGCCGTCGCCCTGATCGGTGCGGCGTTGCTCGGCCGGGCCGCGCTACGACGACGCCGATAGGCCGCGCAGGGCCTCCGTCACGGCGTGGGCCGTGTACGGCCAGATGAAGAGCGCGCGCTGGTAGCCCTGCGCGTCGATCAGGTAGGCGGCCTCGGTGTGGGTGACCTGCTGAACCTTCACGCCGGCGATCTTCTTGTGCGTCGTGATCACCTCGATGTGGAACGCATGCCAGACGCGCGCGAGCTGCGCACCGGTGCCGACGCCCCAGCGCCACTGCGACGCGACCTTCCACTTGCGCCGGTCGAGCGCGAGGTTCGAGGGGGCGTTGCCCGCGGTGTTGACGCTCACCGCGAGGATCGTCGGCTTCTCGCTCGCGCCGCGGACGGCATCGCTCAGATGCTGTGCCTCTGTCGGGCAGAAGTCGCGGCACAACGGGTCGATGAAGGTGACGAGCACCGGGCGTCCGCGAAGCGACGCGAGCGACACCGCGCGACCGTGCTCGTCGTGCAGGGCGAACGCAGGCGCCCGCTTCTCCCCCGCCGCCCAGGTCGCCGCCGCATCTGTGGCTGCCGGTGCCGCCATGGGCCCGCCGCCGGTTGCGGCCGTGGTACCCGGCGAGCGCAGTGCGAAGACGAGCACGACCGCCGCGGCCGCAAGGAGCGGCACCGTGGCAAAGAGCGCCCAGCGAGCGGTCGCCGTCACCCCCGGAATGGTACGCGAGGGTTGCTCCAGCCGATCATCGACCGGGCGGCGCCGCGGGTGCGGGCAGGTACTCGTGCGGTGGCACCGGCGCAGCCGGCCGGCCGGTGATGCGCGCCACCATCGCGTCTGCGGCCTCGAGCGCAGCCGCGATCCGGTCTTCTCCGGGCTGTCCCAGCACGACGCCCGTGATCGTCGTTCGTTTGCCGTCGATCCACCGAACGACCCGGAAGGCGAAGCAGCCGCCGGCGGCGGAGTCCGAGCCCGTCTTGACGCCGACGAATCCGTCGTGCCCGAGCAGGGCGTTCGTGTTGCGCACGGTGCCGGCGACGGGGAGCGTCACGCTCGTCGTGGCGACGATCGTCGCGAACACCGGCAGGCGCATCGCGCGGTCGACGAGACGCACCTGGTCGGCGGCGGTCGACACGGTTGCGTCGTCGTAGCCGCTCGGGTCGGTGTAACGGGTGTGAGTCATGCGGAGCGACCGTGCCGTGGCGTTCATCCCGGCGACGAACCGCTCCTGCGAGCCCGCGTCCCATCGCGCGAGGACAGCAGCGACGTTGTTCGCCGACGGCAGCAGCAGGGCCTGCAACGCCTGCCGTTCCGACAACCGCTCGCCGGCGGCGATCGACACCACCGATTCTCCGTTGCCGCGCCGGCGGTCGGTGTCCGCGACATCCGCGTCGTCGAGCGTGATCGTCGGGCCGTCGTCTCCGGTCTGCAGCGGGTGGTCACGCAGCACGAGATATGCCGTCATCACCTTCGCGACGCTCGCGATGGCTGCCGAGTGCTGGTTCGGACCCACCTGAACCTGCGATCGGCCCGTTTCGATGAACGCGGCCTGCCCGTCCGCCGGCCAGACCGTCCCTCGTACCTTGCCGAGCCCACCGCCGTGCGTCGTGCGCATCGCGTCCGCCGACGAGGCGGCGCTCGAGGACGCCAGCACCTCGTGACCGAGGGCGACGATCCCCGCAACGAGGACGAGCAGCCCGGCGAGGCGGACCCGGCGAATCCGAGTCCGGCGGTACACCGTTCGCGCATGCTTTCCATGGGCCACGCCGCCAGCTTTCCCAGCAGTGCGTTGCCGGGCCGTATCCGTTTTTCGATACGCCGGCGATATCGGCCCGCTCTAGCATCCGAGCATGCGCGTGTTGATCGTCGAGGACGAGCCGTACATGGCCGAAGCGATCCGCGACGGCCTCCGCCTCGAAGCGATCGCCGCGGACATCGCCGGTGACGGGGACACCGCTCTGAGGCTGCTGCGCTTCAACGAGTATGACATCGCCGTCCTCGACCGAGACATTCCCGGACCGACCGGGGACGAGATCGCCAGGCGCATCGTCGCGTCCGGGACCGGCACGCCGATCCTCATGCTCACCGCTGCCGACCGGCTCGACGACAAGACGACCGGATTCGGTCTCGGCGCCGACGATTACCTCACGAAGCCGTTCGATCTCCAGGAGCTCGTGCTTCGCCTGCGAGCGCTCGACCGCAGGCGCGCCCACAACCGGCCGCCCGTCCGCGAGATCGCAGGGCTGCGGCTGGATCCGTTCCGCCGCGAGGTCTACCGCGACGGCCGCTACGTCGCACTGACCAGGAAGCAGTTCGCCGTCCTCGAGGTCCTCGTCGCCGCCGAAGGCGGTGTCGTCGGCGCGGAAGAGCTCCTGGCGCGGGCCTGGGACGAGAACGCGGATCCGTTCACCAACGCCGTGCGCATCACGGTGTCGGGACTGCGCAAACGGCTCGGGGAACCGTGGCTCATCGCAACCGTGCCCGGCGTCGGCTACCGCGTCGACAACGGAGAAGACGGTGGCTAGAGCGCCCGGGCCGAGCGTTCGCCTCAAACTCACGCTCAGCTACGCCGCGTTCCTCATGCTCGCCGGCGTCGTCCTCCTCACCGCCGGGTATTTCTCCCTTTCGCGCGGCGTGCACCCCGGCGTGATCTTCATCGTGCAGAGCCACGGCGAGCTCCTGCGCTCCTTCGCGCCGACCGCAGCCGTCGTGATGGCGTTTCTGCTCGTTTTCGGCCTCCTGGGAGGATGGCTTCTCGCCGGACGCATGCTCGATCCCCTGACGCGCATCACAGACGCCACACGCGAAGCCGCGAAGGGATCGCTCTCGCATCGAATACAGCTCGAGGGCCGCAGCGACGAGTTCCGCGAGCTCGCCGACGCCTTCGACTCCATGCTCGCGCGGCTCGAGGCGCACGTCGTCGAGCAGCGGCGATTCGCGGCCAACGCGTCGCACGAGCTACGCACGCCGCTGGCGATCACCCAGACACTTCTCGACGTCGCCCGCAAGCATCGCAACGGCGAGAGCGCCGAGCTCGTCGATCGCCTTCACGCTGTCAATGCCCGAGCGATCGACCTGACAGAGGCACTGCTCCTGCTCAGCCGCGCCGACCAGCGGGCCTTCACCCGAGAGCACGTCGACCTTTCCCTCGTGGCAGAGGAGGCCGTCGAAACGCTTCTCGCGCTCGCAGAGCGACACGGCATCAGCGTCGAGACGTCCGCCGACACGAGCCTCACGGTCGGCTCGTACGCACTCCTGCTGCAGTTGACCACGAACCTCGTACACAACGCCATCGTTCACAACCTGCCCGCAGAGGGCACGGTCTGGGTCGCGACCGGCGTCCATCCGAACGGCGTCGTCCTCTCCGTCGAGAACACCGGCGAGAACGTCGACCCGCAGCTCGTTACCACTCTTGTCGAGCCCTTTCGCCGCGGCACCGAACGCGTACGCAGCGACCACGCAGGCGTGGGTCTCGGCCTCGCGATCGTGAAGAGCATCGCCGACGCGCACGAGGGCGGCCTTGCGATCAGCCCTCGGGACGGCGGCGGGCTCCGGGTCGTGGTCGAGCTTCCTGCCGCCGGCCGGCCGGCTGCTGCTGCTGCTGCTGCTGCGGGCTAATTGCACCTGGCGCTCACCGCATAACTCCAGGCGATTCGCACGGTTTTGAAAGTCGCGCGCAAGCGTTCGCACCCAGCCACCAAGCGAAACGCCCCCGAGCACCCAGGCCAGCTGCAATTAGCTAAAAGTGCCTGCATATGCGACCATTTTCGAAAGGCGCTCCACCCAGCCTCTGGCGAGTTTGCCGCGACCTTGGTTTGCCGCTTCGGCGAAGAGCCTGGTGAGGTTCAGCTGCCGCGCTTAGCGTCGGCGGCATGACAACGACAACGCTTTCAACCGACCCTCTCGGCGATGAC
>JAICLU010000035.1 GCA_025925195.1 Thermoleophilia bacterium | reverse complement strand
CTTTCGCGCGCGCGAAGTGCAACGCGTTCGTCACGGCTTCTACAACGGGGATAATCCCCATTTAAGACGTCGCGGCTACGAGGGCTTGTGCGCGAACCAGCGGTACGACACCTGCGCGCCGAGCGTGCGGACGTCGCCGTTGTTCGGGTCGATGTCATGGGGCGAGAACTTCCGCTCGACGACCGCGCTGGCGCCGAAGGCCGAGGCGGGCGTCGGTATCCAGATGACGTCGACGCGGTTCGTGCGGACCACCGTTCGGACGTGCTTCGTGACGCGGCCGAGCACGGGCTCCTTGTCCCTCGTCGCGATCTCTCCGACGCGGATGTCGACCGGTGAAGGCGGGTAGCCCTGGCGGAAGAGGCGGATGCGGAGCCAGCCGGCGCGGCGGCCGACGAACCGGAAGTACGTGCTGTCGTCCTGCCCGCTCCAACCGTCCGGGTAGATCCCGCTGCACAGCGCCCGGAGCCGGTTCGGCTTCGTCAACCGGGTGAGGCGCCACTGCCGGAGCTGGGTCGCCCCGCCGCGATACAGGTGCGTCGCGACGTGCGTCCCGGCGAAGTCGACGCACGGCCAGTCCCCGATCGCGTAGTCGAACGTCTTGCCGGGCGTCGCCGGCGAGCTCGTCCAGTAGAGCTGCCCGAGGCGGGTGATGTTCGGTGCGCCCGCGGGGCCCGGCCCGCCGAGGCTGCCGTCGAGGCTGCTCACGGTCGTGATCGACCGGTTCCAGAACTCGAGCAGCCATTCCGGGTTCTGGTCGGCGACCGCCTGCCCGAGGTACAGCGTCGGCTTCAGATGCGTCGCGTCGTCGACCCATGTGAACGGCTCTCCCAGCGCGGGCGCGTAGTCACGGCTGAGGGTGACGGTGCCGGCCGCGGCGGCGATCTCGCCGGTCACGTTCCACGCCACGATCACGACGGCGGTCGCCGCCACGAGTCCGACTCCGACCTGCGCGCGGACACGAGACATCGCGACGGCGACGACGACGCCTCCGGCGAGCAGCCCGAGCAGGATCCAGTGGGCGGTGGTGGTCGTGAGTAGGTAGTAGCGGTTCGCCTGCTGGAGGATTGCCAGGCCGAGCGCATCCGAGTAGAGGCCGTCTCCGACGTGGAGCGGCGTCCCGAGGACGACGTACACCGTGTACGCGGTGGCGGCGGCGACGGCCCAGAGATTGACGCGCCTGCGCTCGAGCACGAGGGCGGTGCCGACGAAGAGCAGCGGGCAGATGTAGATGAGGTTCCGCTCCTCGATCCTCGACTCGAAGACCTGCGAGAGATAGGCCGCCTTCATCGCCGTGTAGATGCCGAAGCCGATGACGCCGGCGGCCGCGACCGAGCGGAACACGCGCAGCTCGAGCATTCGTGCCTCCGTGCGTGTCCTGACGAGAGATGCAAGCCCGAGGACGAAGGGGATCATGCCGACACCGACGGCCAGAGCGGCCGCCGCGTAGTCGCCGTAGACGAAGATGCGCTTCTTCGTCCAGTTGTACGCCGTATCCATCAGCCACTGGCTGTAGTGATGGCTGGCGAAGCCGCTGATCAGGATGATCGCACCGGCAGCGATCGCAAAGGCGCCGAGCCAGTCGCCGTACGACCACGATCGCCGGCGGTCTCGTCGAGCCGCGCTCGACCACCACATGAAGAGCAACGCGAGGACGAAGAGGATCGGGACCACCACGAGCTCGCCGCGGACGGCGGGCGCGACGATGCTCGCCACGACGGCGCCGACGATCCAGCCGCGCGAGCGGATGAGCAGCGCCTTCGCGATGAGGAGGAAGCAGAGGGCGGCGTACGGGTAGGCGATCGTCTCCTCGACGATCCACGACGAGTACGCGAGCGACGGGATCGCAGCCGCCGCAGCCGCCGCGAGGAGCGCGGCGGGCTTCCGTACGACGAGCCGGGCGAGAAAATACGTCGGGAAGAGGACCGACGTCATGACGAGCACGTCGAAGTACTTGATCGCTGCGAACGCGGCTGCGACGTCGTCGATCAACCAGAACGGAGCCGTCACGACCGTGTAGAGCGACTTGATCGAGTGCGGATCGCCGCGCCGCGCGGCGTGACCGGTCGCCGCGATCGACCGGGAGAGCTGGGTGAACTCGAGCTCGTCGGTGAAGAGCCAGGGCGTGCTGCGCTTCCACGCCTCGACGCAGTAGACGATCGAGAGCCAGAGATAGATGCTCGCGAGCGGGACGGCCGTGAGCAGCCGGTCGGAGGCGGTTGCCCGCGGGCGGGTCGTTGCGACCGCGCTCACTCGGCGGCCGGGGTCAGGACGGCTGCCGGGTCCAGGTCGATCTCGCGCCGGACGAACCGGCAGCTGATGTCGGCGCGGGCGCAGGCTTCGACGACCCCGTCGAGCAGCTCGCGCGGCGCCTCGGGAATCGTCACCAGGACGGCCTCAGGGGCATAGCGCCCGATCGCCCATCCGATCTGGTCGAGCACGGCGACGACCGGCACCCCCTGGATCCGGCGATGTCGCAGCTCGGCGTCGTCGTCGACGAACCCGACGACGCGGACGTCGCGCGACTCACGCAGCTCCCGCAGCAGGCTCCGGCCGCTGCGCCCGGCGCCGACGATCAGCGTCCGCTGCTGCGCTCCGCGGCCGACGAATGACCTGAGCGCGTGCGCGACGCCGCGTTCCCAGAAGCGCGAGATGCCGATCAGCAGCGAGCAGAGGAGGATGTCGACGGCGTAGATGCCGCGCGGGAAGCCGTTCCAGGGAACGGTCGCCCAGATGAACAGGAACGTCGTCGTCTCCGAGGCGAGGACCGCGGCGAAGATGGTGGCCGCGTCGCGTGCCCCGGCATAGCGCCAGACGCCGCGGTACAGACCGAACACGACGAAGAAGATGTAGCGCGAGACGAGCAGTGCGGGCAGCGACAGGTTGAAGACGTGCCGCTGCCACGCGAAACCGGAGTTCTCGAGCCGGATGAAATAGGCGGCGGTGAACGCGCTCGTGATCAACGCGAAGTCGACGACGACCTCGATCAGCCGCCGCCGGTGGACGAGCAGCGAGCGAAGGAACGATCTCGCTTCGTCGGGCTCCGGCTGGCGGTTCACGTCGGCGAGGTAGCTCCCGAACTGGAGCAGGAACGCGAACGTGATCAGGACTCCCACGAGCGTCACCCGTGTGTCGTTCAGGCGCTCGTAGCCCAGGCTCGTCAGCCCGAGCGCGCCCGACACGATCGCGAGAAGGACGACCGCGCGCTTGTCCGAGAGCCCTTGATAGACGAGCCTGTGCGAGGTGTGGTCGCGCCCGCCCCGGCTGACGGGACGTCCTTCGAGCAACCGGACGACCGTCACGAGCGTCGTGTCGAGGATCGGCACCGCGAGGATGAGAATCGGCAGGAGCAGCGTCGCAACCGTCGAGCCCGCGACGGTCCAGGCCGTCGCGGGGCCGAGCGCCCCGACGGCGAACCCGAGGACCTGGCTGCCGCTGTCGCCCATGAAGACGGCTGCGGGGCCGTGCAGACGGAGGTTGTACGGCAGGAAGCCGAGGCACCCGAGGCAGAGCCCCAGCGCGACGAGTGCGACCAGGTGGCTCGAATCGACGGTGAAGGCGTCGATCGCGAAGAAGGCGCACGCGATCGCCGCCAGTGTCGCGGCGAGCCCGTCCATGTTGTCGAGCAGGTTGAACGCGTTGGTCATCCCGACGAGCCAGACGATTCCGATCGCGGTCGCGAGTACCGGATTGCCGACGATCTCGACGCGGATGCCGGACACGATCGCGAGCACCGCCGCCGCCACCTGCGCAGCGATCTTGGCGAGCGGAGGCAGGTGGAACATGTCGTCGACCAGGCCGGCGACGAAGAGGATCGCGCAGCCGCCGAGGATGCCGCCGAGCTCGCGGCTCAGCGGCAAGGCGCCCGCGGCGAGAGCGAGGGCCGCTGCGACGAGCAGCCCGGCGAAGATGCCGCTGCCGCCGAGCAAGGGTGTCGACTTCGTGTGCCAGCGCTCAGCGCGAGGCGCGGCAACGAGGTGGCGGGCCGCCGGGGTGCGCAGGAGGCCGCGAATCGTCAGGAAGCTCGCCGGCAGAGCCGCGAGCGCAGCCACCGCGACGGTCACGTCCGGAGCGTAACGAACGGCTGTAAGAAGTCCGTTACGGTGACCCGGTGGCCACCGTCCCGATCGAGCTGCTCCGCTGCCCTTTTTGCGCGGCGGCCGTGGCGGAGGACGGAGCGGAGCTCCGCTGCGACGGCTGCGGCCGCGTGTTCGGCGTCACGGACGACGGCATCCCGCTGATGCTCCACCCCGAGCTGCCGGGCGCCCGCGAGAAGCTCGCCGAGGCGGAGGGGTGGCTCGAGAAGGCGAAGTCCGAAGGGTGGTACGAGCCGGACGATGCGGTCGACCGGGCCCTGCCGTTCGTGAATCGCGAGCTCGGCTGGGACAACCCGCTCTGGCTCGCCAACGGGCACTCGTTCCAGATTCTCCTCGACCGGTACGTCCAGCAGCAACGCGGCCTGCGCGTGTTGGAGGTCGGCGCCGCGAAGGCGTGGGCGGCGCGGTTCTGGCTCGAGCGGGACTGCGACTTCGTCGCGACCGACATCCTCATCGACAGGAAGATCGGACTGGGACGCGGCGCCTTCTACGGTGACTTCGGCCGCGTGCAGGCGGACGGAGAGGCGTTGCCCTTTCCCGACGCGACGTTCGACATCACCTACTGCGTGGCGACGCTGCACCATGCGCTCGACCTGACGAAGATGGTGCGCGAGATGACGCGCGTCACGAAGGTCGGCGGGACGGTCGCCGGCCTGAACGAAGGGGTGCGCGGCGCGTTGCGGAACGCCGACAATCCTGACCAGCAGGCCGAAAAGGATCTCGGGATCAACGAGCACGTGCACACGGCCTCCGCGTACGCCCTGGCATTTCTTCGCAACGGCGTCGTGCTCCGCCGCGTCGAGCGGTCCGACGGCTGGCCGCCGCTTCCGTTCGGCTACTTCCTCTCGAAGGTCCCGAAGGTGGGGATGACGCTCGGCACCCTCGTCCACGCGACGGCCGCGAAGTACGTCGGCGTCTCCTTCTACGGACGGCGCGCGAAGTGACCGTCTACGCGGACGTCTTCCGCTACCGCGAGCTGCTCGGCAATCTGTTCCGGCGCGACCTGCAGGCGAAGTACCGCGGCTCCGCGCTCGGCGTCCTGTGGACCGTCGCGAATCCGGTGATGCTGATGGGCGTCTACCTGCTCGTGTTCGGCGTCGTCTGGCCGTCACCGTTCGCGCAGGGCGGTCACTACCCGCTGTTCCTGTTGAGTGGCCTCGCGCTGTGGACGTTCTTCGCGGCCGCGGTGCAGTCGGCGACGCGGTCGATGCTCGACAACGCGAACCTGATCCGCAAGACGCGCTTCCCGCGGCAGCTCGTGCCGCTGTCGGTCGTGTTCGCGCATCTCGTCTCGTTCGCGGCGATGCTCGGCATCCTGCTCGTGATCAACTTCGTGGCGCTGTCGCGCGTGCGCGCGACCGAGTGGCTCGCGATCCCGCTCGCGCTGCTGTTCGTCGGAGTCGTCGCGGGGCTCGGCTTGCTGTTCGCGTCGTTGAACGTGCTGTTCCGCGACGTCGAGTTCATCGTGGCTGCGCTGCTCGTGCCGTGGTTCTTCCTGACCCCGATCCTGTACGGCCTCGACACCGTGTCGGCGAAGCACCAGACGGCCGAGGAGGTCATTCACTGGGTAAACCCGTTGTCGCCGGCCGTCGAGGCGGTCCGCGCGCCACTCTTCGACGGCACCCTGCCGCACTGGACGGACGCGCTCTACCTCGTCGTCGCGTGCGCGGCCTCGCTCGCGCTCGGCGCCTTCGTGTTCAGCCGGATCGACGACCAGATCGCGATCGAGGTCTGACACCCTGATGACCGATATCGCGGAGCTCCGCGAACGCGTCCTCCGTGACTCTCCGCTGCCGCGCGAGCGCACCGAGCAGATTTTGGCGACGTACTTCCGCCGCACTCCGCTCCGGACAGCGTTCGCACTCGAGCGGTTTCCGCTCGCGACGGCACGGGTGCTCGATGTCGGCTGCTCTTACGGAACGAGCCTTTCCCGATTCGGGCCCGCGTCGGTCGGTCTCGACAACAACCCGGAGGCCGTCGCTTTTTGCACCGCGATCGGACTGGACGCAAGGCTGGTCGATGTCGAATCTCCGAATGACCTCGGGGTGCTCGGCGAGTTCGATTTCCTCTGGGTGTCCGACATCCTCGAGCACATCGATGCGCCGCGTCTGCTGCTTCGGCGTCTCATCCCGTTCGTTGGGGAAAGAGGGCGGCTGCTCCTCCAGACGAGTGCGCTCCCGTCCTCCGCGACCGCACGACGACTGTTACGGGCCCGCGGCCGGCAACCGTTCGACGCCGATGTCCATTACCACCAGTGGACGCGGCACACGATCGCCCATCTACTGGCCCGCGCGGGTTGGCGGGCCGTCGAGGTGACCGTGCTCCGCCCACCGGCACTGAAACGGGTCGAACGGTTGCTCCATCCGGCGATCGCGCCGCGCCTGCTGATCGCGGCAGTCAGCGACCCCGGGCTGACGGCCGTCGCGGATCGCTCCGAGGCGCGGAACCGTCAGCTCAGCTGATCAGCCGGATCGACGACCAGATCGCGATCGAGGTCTGAGGATCAGCCGCCCGTCGTACATGAACGGCTCGTCGCCCTCGGGGCGCCACGCCGGCAGCCCCTCGACCTCGCAGTTCGGCTCGAGCGGCGGCAGGAGCGACGGGCACACGAGCGGGTGCGGGAAGCGCGGGTTCCTACCGCCGCCTGCCGGATGGTCGCGCAGGCCGTCGACGGCGCCGCCGACGGCGGCGTAACCCTCTGCGTGGAGGGCGGCCGCATGGGCACGCCACTCGGCATCGGGATCGGCACCGAAGACCCGCGGCTCCGCCGAGCGGGGCAGGACGTCGACCGGCTCCTCGTGCTGCTCGACGCCGAGCTCGGCGACCCAGAAGCGGTGCTCCTCGACGAGGTCGACGGCCAGCCGGTAACGGCCCGGCGGGATCGGAGCGCGCGCCGTCATCGTCTGCGCGAGGGTCTCGCCCGGTGCGACGACCCGCTCGAGCGCCGTCCGCACGCCGTCCCAGACGATCGGGTTCCCACGCTCGTCGAGCCAGTGGTACGACAGGAAGAGGCCGTCCTCGTGGCCTCGCGTCCGCCACGGCGCCGTGCCCCCGTTCTCGGCCTCGACGCGCAGCTCGCAGAGCGCGCCGGCCTCGATCGGACCGTGCTGCACTGCACGCCAACGCGGAACGAGCGGCCCGGCCACGGCGACTAGTCTAGGCCCGTGACCGCCCCGCTTCTCGTGCGCGTCGCGCGGCGTGAGCCCGTGGAGCGCACGCCCGTGTGGTTCATGCGCCAGGCCGGCCGGTCGCTGCCGGAGTACCGCGCGATCCGTCAGCGGCACTCGTTCTTCGAGGTCGCCGGCACGCCCGAGCTGTGCGCGCAGGTGACGCTGCAACCGGTCGTCCGCCACGACGTCGACGCCGCCGTCCTGTTCGCCGACATCATGTCGCCCGTCCTCGGCATGGGGATCGGCGTCGAGCTCGTCGAGGGCGTCGGCCCGGTGGTCGCGCAGCCGATCGCCTCGCGCGCCGACGTCGACCGGCTCTCGACGACCGAGCCGCAGCAGGAGATCCTCGATGCAATCGGCATCGTCCGCCGCGAGCTGGCGCCGGAGAAGGCGCTGATCGGCTTCTGCGGCGGCCCCTTCACCGTCGCCGGCTACCTCGTCGAGGGGAAGCCGAGCCGCGACTTCGCAAAAACGAAGGCGTTGATGTACCGCGAGCCGGACACGTGGCACGCCCTCCTCGACGTGCTCGCCGAGCAGTTCTCGCGCTACGTCGCCGCACAGGTCGCCGCAGGCGCTGACGTGATCCAGCTCTTCGACTCCTGGGTCGGCGCGCTCTCGCCCCGCGACTACGAGGAGTTCGTCGCGCCCTACTCGGCCCGGATCCTCGCGGCGGTCGACGCGCCGACGATCCACTTCGGCACGGGCGCGACCGAGGAGCTCCTGCAGGCGATCGCGCGGACCGGCGGGGACGTCGTCGGCGTCGACTGGCGGCTGCCGCTGACCTCGCCGCCCGACGACCGCGCCGTCCAGGGCAACCTCGATCCGGCCGTGCTGCTCGGGCCGTGGGAGCGGATCGAGGACGCGGCCCTCGACGTCCTCGACGCCGCCCGCGACCGGTCGCACATCTTCAACCTCGGCCAGGGCGTCCTGCCCGCGACCGATCCGGGCGTGCTGACCCAGCTGACGCAGCTCGTGCAGGAGCGCACGGTCGAGGCGCGGGTCTGACCGAGCTGCCCGCGGACGAGCTCGAGCTCGTCTTCGGCACGGCCGAGGTGTCGAGCGTCCGCGAGTCGCGGCAGACGCCGCCGGCGGCGACGGGCGGCGTCTGGCCTGCGCGTGACGACAAGGGCGATCCGTACTACTGGAAGCGCGAGCCGTTCGCGTACGTCTCGGGCGCGAACGCCGTCTTCGGCGTCCCGCAGGTGCGCGCGTGCGTGGAGCGGGTCGACGGCTCGGTCGCGGCTTCCTCCGCGAGTACCTCCGTCTGCACGACGTAGACGGGGAGGAACCGGAGGGCGAGCTCTTGCTCGCCGGCGCGCGCCGCCTCCGCTGGCTGCCCCGGGGCGGCAAGTCGGCGTGGGACCGGACGCTCGACCTGATCGACCGGCTAGCGTCAGACGCATGAGCGACGCGGTCGTCCTCATGGCCTACGGCTCGCCCGAGCGGCTGGCCGACGTGCCCGCGTACTACTCGGACATCCGCGGCGGCCGACCGGTCGCGCCAGAGCACCTCGAGGACCTCATCGAGCGGTACCGGCGGCTCGGCGTCGAGGACACGAACCCGCTCAACGAGATCACGGAGGCGACACGTGCCGCGCTCGAGCGAGAGGTCGGCCTCCCGGTGTACACCGGCATGAAGCACTGGTCGCCGCGGATCGCAGACGCGGCCGAGGCGGCGGCCGGCGCCGACCGCGTCGTCGGCCTCGTGCTCGCACCGCACTACTCCGCCCTCTCGATCAAGGGCTACCGCGACCAGCTCGAGCAGGCGCTCGCCGGCCGCGCCGAGCTTCGGTTCGTCGAGAGCTGGCACGACGACCCGGCGTTCGTGGCGGTGCTCGCCGACAAGATCCGCGGCACCGACGCGCACGTCGTCTTCAGCGCGCACTCGCTGCCGGCCCGTATCCTGGAGCTCGGCGATCCGTACAAGGACCAGCTGCTCGAGACTGCCCGCCTCGTCGCCGAGCGTGCGGGCGTGAACGAGTGGAGCTTCTCGTTCCAGAGCGAGTCGCCCACCGGCGAGCCATGGCTCGGCCCCGACATCCTCGACCATCTCCGCGACCTGCATGGTCGCGGCGTCCGAACGGTGCTCGTCTGCCCGGTCGGCTTCGTCTCGGACCACCTCGAGATCCGCTGGGACATCGACGTCGAGGCGGTCGAGCTCGCGCAGGAGCTCGGCCTCGAGCTGAGCCGGATCGGGATGCCGAACGACGAGCCGGCCTTCGTCGCGGCGCTCGCCGGCATCGTGCGTCGTACGCTGTCCCTATGAACGACGGAGCGATCCTCGTCGAGCACGCGGCACGGCGGTTCCGCGTCTACGCGCGCGAGAACCGCGCGCTCAAGGATCTCGTCGTCGCGCGCAGCCGCGCCCGGGGGGCCGACGTGTGGGCGCTCCGCGACGTCTCGTTCGACGTCGAGCCGGGCAGCGCCGTCGGGCTCGTCGGCCGCAACGGCTCGGGCAAGTCGACGTTGCTCCGCCTGCTCTCGGGGATCATCAAGCCGACGTCGGGGCGCGTGGTCGTGGGCGGCCGGGTGGGCGCGCTGCTCGAGCTCGGCGCAGGCTTCCATCCCGACCTGACGGGGCGCGAGAACGTCTTCCTGCAAGGCTCGATCCACGGCCTCTCGCGCGCGACGATCCGCGAGAAGTTCGACGAGATCGTCGCCTTCGCCGGGCTCGAGGAAGCGATCGACCTGCCGGTGCGCACGTACTCGTCGGGGATGTACATGCGGCTCGGCTTCGCGATCGCCTCGCACATGGAGTCGAGCGTGCTGCTGCTCGACGAGGTCTTCGCCGTCGGCGACGAGGCGTTCCAGCGCAAGTGCTTCGGCAAGATCTTCGAGTTCAAGCAGCGTGGCGGCACGATCGTCTTCGTCTCGCACGACGCGGCGTCGGTCGAGCGGCTGTGCGACCGCGCCATCCTCTTGAAGGACGGCGTCGTCGCGTTCGACGGGCCGACCCACGAGGCGATCGTCGCGTACCGGCGGCTGCTCGCCGGCGAGCGCAACCCGGAGGAGCGCGCGGCCGGACTGAAAGAGTGGGGCGGCGAGGTCGCGCGCGTCGACAACGTCCAGCTGCTCGGGCCGGAGGGCGAGGAGCGGCTGCAGCTGCTCGGCGGCGAGCCGTTCGCGCTGTCGCTCGACGTGGTCGCCGACGTCGCGCTGCCCGCCCCGCGCCTCACGTGGGAGCTCCGTGACGATGCGGCGATCCTCGTTGCCGGCGGCGAGGTGTCGCTCGCCGCCCACGGCTGGGACGAGAGCACCCGCTCCCTGCCGCTGCGCTTCGAGGCCGACCGGCCGCCGTTCGCAGGCGGGCGGTTGCATCTTCGGCTCGACCTGACCGGCGAGACCGGCGAGCCGCAGTACCACTCGCTCGACGACGCCCGCGTCTTCGTCGTCTACCCGGCCGACGACGCCCGCGGGCTCGTCCGGCTGGAAGGACGCTGGTCTCCCGCCGCCGAACTGGAGAGAACATGAGCTCTCGGACATGCCCCGACTGGCCCGACCTGATGGAGATCGCTCCCGAGCTCCAGTTCAAGCACTACACGGTCGCGGAGGCGCAGCTGCCCGCCGACGCACTGATGAAGGTCTCGGCCGAGCAGCTCTCCGACGTCGCGATCTGCTGCGACCTCGACCGGAACGTCTTCTACGCCGCACACACCGATCCGCAGGTCGCCGACGCGCTGCGCCAGTCGCACTGGTTCGAGGTGCAGGAGTGGATCGCGGCCGGGCGCCCCGGCACGAGCTAGAGAACCGGCGTCGGCAGCGGCTCGCCGCGCGCGAACGCAAGCACGTTGTCGACGACGACACGCGTCATCGCGGCCCGGGTCTCGACGGTCGAGCTCGCGACGTGCGGAGTGAGAACGACGTTCGGCAGGCCGATCAGCGCCTCCGGGACGCGCGGCTCGTGGGCGAAGACGTCGAGCCCGGCGTCGATCCGCCCGGAGACGAGCTCGTCGACGAGTGCGTCCTCGTCGATGACGGCCCCGCGCGCCGTGTTCACGAGCGTCGCCCCGTCGCGCAGCAGGGCGAGGCGCTCGCGCGAGATCAAGCCGCGCGTATCGTCGTTCAGCGGCGCGTGCACCGACACGATGTCGGCCTCGCGCAGCGCCGCGTCGAGATCGCCCTGGCGGCTGCGGACGCCGATCACCCGCATGTCGAAGCCGGCAGCGCGCCGCGCGACCGCCGAGCCGATCCTGCCCAGGCCGACGATCGCGAGCGTTGCCCCGGTCACCTCCCGCGCGACGAGGTGCGGCCAGTCGCCGTTCCGGATCGCGGCATCGCCCTCGACCACACGCCTTCGCGCAGCGAGCATCAGCGCCATTGCGAGATCGGCCGTGGCCGCGTCGAGGACGCCCGGCGTGTTCGTGAGCGCGATCCCGCGCGCGCGACACTCAGCGACGTCGATGCGGTCGTAGCCGACGCTGAAGTTCGCGACGAGCCGCAGCGCCGGCAGCGCGTCGAACGGCACCGGCTCGTTCATCACGATCAGGATCTCGGCATCCGGCCGCTCGCCGACGACCACGTCGTCCAGTTCGTCCCAGGCCGGGCCGGGGAGCGGGCGGGTGGCGGCGATCTTCACCGCCGCAGTATCCCGTCCAGCGGGCGAGTGTTCACGACGTCGGCGGCGGTTGCCCACCCGCGGCGCGCCGTCGCGACGGCGAGCGGCATGTTGCCGAGCCCGCGCACCGAGTGGGCGTCGGTCGAGCAGACGATCGGCACGCCCGCCTCGACGCACCGGCGCACCTCCTCGTCGCGCAGGTCGAGCCGGTCGGGAAGGCCGTTCGTCTCGACCGCGACGCCGGTCTCGAGCGCCGTCTCGATCACCGCATCGAGGCGCAAGGCATTCGGCGGCCGGTGGTTGATGATCCGCCCCTTCGGATGGCTGAGGCAGCGAACGGCCGGGTGTCGCATCGCCTCGACGACCTTGCGGGTCAGCCGGTCCTCGTCCTCGCGCTGGCCGGCGTGCAGCGACAGCTGGACCCAGTCGAGCTCGTCGAGGACGTCGTCGGGCAAGTCGAGCGTGCCGTCCCGCCTGATGTCGCACTCCGTCCCGCGCAACACGCGGAACGGTGCCAGCCGCTCGTTGACGGCAGCGATCTCCTCCGCCTGGCGCCGGAGCGCGTCGGCGTCGAGGCCGGGAACGACGCGCACGTTGGGCGTGTGGTCGCAGATCGCGAGGTACTCGTAGCCCCGGTCATGCGCGGCGCGCGCCATCTCCTCGACGCTCGCCTTGCCGTCGGACCACGTCGTGTGCGTGTGCAGGTCGCCGCGGATGTCCGGCAGGTCGACGAGCACGGGCAGCTCGGCAGGCAGCGCGGACTCGCGCAGCTCGGGGGGCGCCCACGGCAGGGCCAGACGGGCGTACACCTCCTCCTCCGAGGGCGCGTCCGGCAGCTCGCCGAGCGACGCGACGTACTCGGCCGAGCCGGTCGCGCGCAGGAGCGCACTGCCGAACGCACCCGGCTCGGCGACCACCAGCTCGACGGGGATCCCCTCGACGGTGACCGCGACCGCGCGCGACCGCTCGCGCTCGACGACCGTGACGAGCGTCGGCGACGCGTCGAGCCGCTCGAGCGCGTCGGGAGCGGTCGAGACGACGGCCAGCTCGTGCACGACGTCGCGCCACCGGCGAACCTCGCCGGCGACGACCGCGTCGAGCTCGACGGCGATCTGCTCGGCAAGCACGCGCGCGCGATTGAGCAGCAGCCCGCGCCGCGCCCGCTGCTGCGCACCGGCGAGGCCCTCGAGGATCTTCCGTTCGGTGCTCGGCCCGATCCCCTTGACCTCTCGCAGCCGTCCTGCCGCCGCCGCCTCGCGCAGCTCGTCGGCCGTCCGGATTCCGAGCTCCTTGCCGACCGCCACGAGACGCGTCGCCGAGAGGCCGATCAGCCGTGCGAGCGCGACGAGCGCCGGCTCGACCTGCCGCTCGAGCTCCTCGAGCTCGGCGAGCCTCCCGGTGGCGACGAGCTCCACGAGCCGCCGTTCGATCCCAGGCCCGATCCCGCGCAGGTCGCGGACGCGCCCGGTTCGCACGAGCTCGGCGACGGGCGCCCTCGTCTCGCGGATCAGCTCGGCGGCGCGACGATACGCACGGATCGTGTAATAGCCCGCTCCGGCCAGGTCGAGCAGGGCGGCATAGCTCTCGAGCGTCGTCGCGATGTCGGCATTGGTCACCTGGCTAGGCTTTGCCCGTGACGACGGTCGTCATTCCGTTCGGGGGGATCGAGGGAAAATCGCGCCTGCATGCGTCGCGTCGCGTGCGGCGTGCGCTGTCGCTCGCGATGCTCGGCGACGTGCTCGCCGCCTCCCTGGCGGTCGGTGCGGCGCGCGTCGTCACGTCCGACGAGGACGGAGCGGTTCTCGCCGCCGAGGCGGGCGGGACCGTCCTCGAAGATCCGGGCGGCGGCCAGGGGGCCGCGGTGGCGGCGGCGCTCGCCGGGCTCGACCCGGGCGCGATACTCGTCGTCAACTCCGACCTGCCATGCCTCGTGCCGGACGACCTGCGCGCGCTGCTCGCGGCGACGCCGGCCGGCGGGATGGCGCTCGTCGAGGCCCTCGACGGAACGACGAACGCGCTGAGCATCTCGGCGCCAGACGTGTTCGCACCGCTCTACGGTCACGGCAGCGCCGATCGCTTCCGCGCGCACGCCCGCGAGCTTGGCCTCGAGTCGCTGTCCGTCGCGATTCCCAACCTCGCCGACGACGTCGACACGGTCGACGACCTCGAGCGGCTGCACCTGCGGCTCGGCCCGAGGTCGCAGACCTGCCTCGCGACGATGTCGAGAGCCGAGATCGCGTGAACGTCGTCACGCTCTCCGGCGGCGTCGGCGGCGCGCGGTTCGTCCGCGGTGTCTGCGACGTCGTGGCGCCGCGCGACGTGACCGTCGTCGGCAACGTCGGCGACGACCTCGAGGTGCTCGGGATGCACGTCTCGCCCGACCTCGACTCGATCCTCTACGCCCTCGCCGACCTGTCGGACGAGCAGCGCGGGTGGGGGCGCGCAGACGAGAGCTGGCAGGCGCTCGGCACCGTGGCGGCGCTCGGAGGCGAGACGTGGTTCCTCCTCGGCGACCGCGACCTCGGGTTGCACCTCGTGCGCACGCAGGCGCTGCACGACGGAGAACCGCTGTCCGCGATCACGGCCCGCATCGCGCGCAAGCTCGGGGTCGACGCGGTCCTGCTGCCGGCGACCGACGACCGCCTGCGCACCTGGATCTCGACGGCCTCGGGGGAGATCACGTTCCAGGAGTGGTTCGTCGCGCGGCAGCACCGCGACGAGGTCGACGGGCTTCGCTTCGAGGGCGCCGCCGACGCGGCCCCGGCGCCCGGTGTCCTCGCAGCGCTCGCGGCGGCCGATCTGATCCTCCTCGCGCCGAGCAATCCGTACGTCTCGGTCGCGCCGATCCTCGCCGTCGAGGAGATCCGCGCCGCCGTGGCGGCGCGCACGGTGCCCTGCGTCGCCGTCAGCCCGCTGATCGGCGGCCGCGCCGTGAAGGGGCCCGCCGACCGGATGCTCGCGCGGCTCGCGGGGGGTACATCCCCCCGCCACGTCGCCCGCTGCTACGAGGGGCTGATCGACGCACTCGTCGTCGACGAGAGCGACGCGCACGACCTCGGCGGTCTCGGCGACGTCCGCCCGATCGTCGCGCGCACGCTGATGCGCGACGCCGACGCGCGGCGCAGGCTCGCCGAGGCGGCGCTCGGACGCGTGCTCACATGAGCGGCTACAGCGTCTTCCCGGTCACGGGCATCCCGGAGCTGCACGAGGGCGACGACCTCGCCGGATTGATCCTCGCCGGCGTCGAGCTGCTCGACGGCGACGTCGTCGTCGTCGCCCAGAAGGCGATCTCGAAGATCGAGGGTCGCGTCGTTCGCCTCGACGACGTCGTCCCGTCCGAGCGGGCGGTCGAGATCGCCGGCGACGAGGGGGATCCGCGCCGCATCGAATGGATCCTGCGCGAGGCGAAGCGCATCGTCCGCGTGCGACCGCCGCTCGTGATCTGCGAGACGCGGCACGGCTTCATCTGCGCGTCGGCCGGCGTCGACCAGTCGAACACGCCGGCGGAGGGGACGCTCGTGCTGCTCCCGCTCGATCCCGACGCGTCCGCCGCCGCGCTCCGCGAGGAGCTCCGCGAGCGGGCAGGCCGCGAGGTGGGCGTGCTCGTCACCGACTCGTTCGGCCGTCCCTGGCGCCAGGGGACGACGGACGTGGCGATCGGCGCGTCGGGGATCGAGGTCCTGCGCGAGCTGACCGGTGAGCGCGACTCGATCGGGTACGAGCTGAAGGCGACGGTCATCGCGGTCGCCGACGAGCTCGCCGGGGCGGCGCAGCTCGTCTCGGGCAAGCTCGACCGCAATCCGGTGACGATCGTCCGGGGGCTCGACCTGCGCGGCGACGGCCGCGCCACCGAGATCCCGATCCCACCCGAGCTCGACCTGTTCGGTTAGGGTCGCCGCGATGGCCGAGGATGCGATCGCAGCCGCCAACGTCCGACTGCAGGAGCTCGGCTACGCCGACCGTGACCTCGCGGTCCACCCGGGCCCGCGCGGCAAGGCGCTTCTGAAGGGCAACCGGATCATCAGCCCGTTCTCGGACGACGCCGCGCTCGTGCTGCGGGTCGTCGAGACGCTCGTGCCGCCCGAGGCCGAGCTCGGCACCCGGCTGTTGCGCCCGGCGAGCCTGCGCGCGACGCTCGCGGAGTGACGACGCCCGAGGCGCGGATGCGGCGCCTCGTCGAGGCCGGCATCGCGCTGTCCTCCGAGCTCTCGCTCGATGCGCTCCTGCAACGGCTCGTCGAGATCGCCGCCGAGCTGACCGGCGCACGCTACGCAGCGCTCGGCGTGCTCGACCCGGCGGGCACGCACCTCGAGCGCTTCATCACCACGGGTCTCGACGACGAGCTGCGGGCGCGGATCGGGGATCTTCCGTCGGGGCGCGGGATCCTCGGCGTGCTGATCCGCGACGCCCAGCCGCTGCGGCTGCACGAGCTGGGCCACGACCCTCGCTCGGTCGGCTTCCCGCCGAACCATCCGCCGATGACGACCTTCCTGGGCGTGCCCGTCATGCTGCGCGACGTCGCGTACGGCAACCTCTACCTGACCGAGAAGGCCGGCGGCGTCGACTTCACCGCCGAGGACGAGGAGACGGTCATCGTGCTCGCGTCGCAGGCCGCCGTCGCGATCGAGAACGCCAGGCTGTACGAGGCGGCCCGGCGCTGGTCGTCACAGCTCGAGTCGCTGAACGAGGTCGCCGATGCGCTCGTGACCGAGTTCGACCTTGGGCGGTTGCTGCAGCTCGTCGCCGAGCGGCTGCAGCACCTGCTCGGCTCCGCCGCCGTGACGATCGCCCTGCCGTTCGGCGACGGCGCTCGGATCGAGGCTGCGGCCGGCGACGCGACGGAAGAGCTGGTCGGCCTCGAGATCCCGCGCCGGTCGAAGACGATGGCGGTGCTCGAACGCAGACGGAGCGAGCGCGTCGACTCGGCGATCGACGACCCGGAGATCGACCAGGGGTCGGCCCGGCGGCTCGGGATGCGGACGGCGCTCTACGTCCCGCTCGTCCTCCGCGGCGAGGCGATCGGGGTGATCGCGGTCCGCGACAAGCTCGGGGCCGACGCGCGCTTCACCGACGCCGACCAGCGGCTCGCCGAGGTGTTCGCGCAGCGGGCGAGCGTCGCCGTGGAGCTGTCGAAGCTCGTCGCGCGCGACACGCTCCAACGGGTCGTGACGGCGCAGGAAGCCGAACGGCGCCGGCTCGCGCGCGAGCTGCACGACGAGACGGGACAGGCGCTGACGTCGATCCTGCTCGGCCTGAAGTCCGTCGAGGACGCCGCGGACGACGGGCAGCGCGCGGCGGCGGTCGCCCAGCTGCGCGGGCTCGTGCGCGAGACCTTGCAGGACGTGCGGCAGCTCGCCGTCGACCTGCGGCCGACGGCGCTCGACGACTTCGGGCTCGTGCCGGCGCTCGAACGGCTGATCGAGGGCTTCCGGGAGAGCACGGGGATCGGCGTCGACTTCCACGCGTCGCTGCCCCCGAGTCGGCTGCCGCCCGAGGTCGAGACGGCCCTCTACCGGATCGTCCAGGAGGCCTTGACGAACATCGTCAAGCACGCGCGCGCGTCCCAGGTCAGCATCCTGCTCGCGAGCAGGCCCTCGTCGGTGACGGCCGTGATCGAGGACGACGGCGTCGGGTTCGACCTCGCCTCCGCCCGCGCCGACGGGCTGGGCCTGGTAGGCATGCGGGAGCGCGTCTCGCTGCTGGGCGGGCGGCTGGCGATCGAGACGACGCCCGAGGCCGGAACGACCTGTCGTGCGGAGGTGCCGCTGACGTGATCCGGGTTGTGATCGTCGACGACCACGCCGTGGTGCGCTCCGGCCTGCGGCTCCTGCTCGAGGAAGTCGAGGACGTCCACGTCGAGGACGAGGGCGGCACCGCCGACGAGGCCGTGCGCCTGGCGCGCCTGCACAAGCCCGACGTCGTGCTGCTCGACGTGACCATGCCCGGCCGGAGCGGTCTCGCAGCGGTCGCAGAGATCCGGCAGGCGGCGCCGCAGGCGAGGATCCTCATCCTCTCGATGCACGACGACCCGAGCTACGTCCGCGAGGCGTTCGGGGCGGGCGCGACCGGCTATCTGCTCAAGGAGGCGGCCGACGCAGAGCTCGTCGCGGCCGTCCGCGAGGTCGCCGCCGGCGGCCGGTACGTCCATCCGACGCTCGGCGCCCGGCTCTTTGCCGCCGAGGCCGAAGCAGAGGCTGCGGCGTCAGCCGATCCGCTCTCCGAGCGCGAGCGGGAGGTGCTTCGTCTGCTCGCCCTCGGGCATACCAACCAGGAGATCGCGAAGATGCTCTTCATCTCCGTCCGAACCGCCGAGACGCACCGGGCCCACATCATGCAGAAGCTCAGGCTCAACACCCGCGCCGAGCTCGTGCGTCACGCGCTCCAGCACGGGCTGCTGGAAGGCGGCGAGGCCAGCTGACGGCTCGATCTCGATCAGGCGGGCGGCAGCCGGAGCGTGAGCGCCGGACCGTCGCGTTCGAGCGTCCCGCCCTCGTCGGCCGCGATCCGTGCGGCGGCGAGCTCGTCGAGCGAGGGGTCCCGCGCCGGCGTCACCCGCAGCGTCGTGCCCGTGAGCGAGATCGACTCGACCGGGTCGGCAGCGAGCAGGAGGTGCACGACCGCCTGCAGAGCGAGCGACGGCGGGCACGCGACCTGCACGGGCGCCTCGGCCAGCGCCGTCGCGATCGGGAGCAGCTTCCGCCGCCCGTGGCGGTACAGGCCGAGCCCGTCGCGAACGGCGCCGCCGAGCTCCGCGCTCGCGCCGTCGTCGGCTGCGCACCGGACGAACTGGAGCAGGGGGGTCAGCGTCGCGTCGAGCTCGCCGGCAGCCTGGGCGAGCAGCCGCTGCCGGTCGGCGTCGATCGGCTCGTCGGCGACGATCAATCCGATCAGCCCGACCAGGCCGAAGAGTGCATTGCCGGCATCGTGCGCGATGTCGACGGCGAGCGCGCCGGCCGCCGCGCGGCGGGCGATCGGCACGAGCGTTCGCTCGAACTCGACTCTGGCGTCGTCGGGGAGGCGCTGTACTGTTGACAGAAGTGCATCCACCGGGTGAAGCGTACCCCTCGACCGTCGTCGTCGCGGATGACCATCCGGCGCTGCTGGCCGCCGTCGTCGAGACGCTCGAGCGAAATGGGTTCACCGTCGTCGCGCAGGCGTCCGACGGCCGGGCCGCGGTCGAGCACATCTCCCGCGAGCAGCCGCGGGTTGCCGTCGTCGATCTGCAGATGCCGCATCTCTCGGGCATCGAGGTCGCGCGCGCGTCCGTCGAGACCTCGCCCGGCACTGCGTTCGTCTTCTACACGGCCTTCGGCGACCGGGCACTCCTCGCGGATGCGCTCGCGGCCGGCGCGCGCGGCTTCGTCCTCAAGGAGGCGCCGCTCCAGGATCTCGTCCGTGCGGTCGAGCGCGTGGCAGCGGGCGACACCTACGTCGATCCCGTCCTCGCCGGGCTGCTCGTCGGCTCGCGGACGGCGGAACGGTCGCCGGACCTGACGCAGCGGGAACGGGAGGTGCTTCGCCTGCTTGCCGACGGGCTCACGAACGACGCGATCGGAACCGAGCTCGGGATCGCCGCCGAGACGGTGCGGACGCACATCCGCAAGGCGATGGCGAAGCTCGACGCCGACACGCGTACGCAGGCGGTCGCGACGGCGCTGCGACACTCCCTCATCTCGTGAGCGCGGATCCCCTCGAGCAGTTCGGGCGCTGGTACGCCGAAGCGGGTGTCGAGGTGCCCGAGGCCATGGCGCTCGCGACCGCCACGCCCGACGGCGCGCCCTCCGTCCGGATGGTGCTGCTGAAGCAGGCAGACGAGGCGGGGTTCGTCTTCTTCACGAACTACGGCGGCCGCAAGGGCCGCGAGCTCGCCGCCAACCCGCGCGCCGCGCTGCTGTTCCACTGGCCGGGACGGCAGGTGAGGGTGGAGGGGACGGTCGAGCGGCTGCCCGACGCCGAGTCCGATGCGTACTGGGCGACGCGGCCGCCCCGGTCGCGCGCGGCCGCGTACGCCTCCCGACAGAGCGAGGTGCTCGAGTCGCGAGAGGAGCTCGAGCGGCGCGTCGACGAGGCCGAGCGGCTCGAGCCCGCGCGCCCGTCCTGGTGGGGCGGGTTCCGCCTCGCGCCGGCGGTCTGGGAGTTCTGGCAGCACGGCGACGACCGCCTCCACGACCGGCTGCGCTACCGCCGGCACGGCGGCGGCTGGCTCACCGAGCGGCTCTCCCCCTAGCGAGCGACCGTCCGAGCTTCGCGAGGCGGTCGTCCCAGGCGCCGCCGACGTCGGCCATCCACGCGACCGCGTCCTGCAGCGGCTCCGGCGTCACGGAGTACCGCGTCTCGCGTCCGCTTCGCGTCGCTCGGAGGAGCCCCGCGCCCGCGAGCGCCGTGAGCTGCTTCGCGACCGCCTGCCGCGTCACGGGCAGCTCCGCTGCGAGCTCCGTCGCGGTCGCGTCGCCCCGAGCCGCGATTGCGCGCACGAGCGACCGCCGTCCGGGGTCGCCGAGCGCGTCGAAGACGGCCTCTACGCG
>JAICLU010000152.1 GCA_025925195.1 Thermoleophilia bacterium | reverse complement strand
TCGGCGTTCGAGGATCCGACGCCGCACTTCGACCTCGGCCGGCTCTGGCTCGAGCGCACCGGCCTACCGATGGTGTTTGCGGTGTGGGCGTGCCCCGAGCCGCTCGCGGACGGGCTCGCCGAGCTCGAGGACGCGCTCGTCGCGTCGGTGCGCATGGCGCGTGCGGAGCCGGAGCGCCTTGCGTTCGAGGCATCCGAGCGCTACGGCTATCCGCCCGGCTTCCTCGCGCGGTACTTCGAGAAGCTGCGCTACCGCTTCGGCCCGCGCGAGCGCGCCGGCCTCTACACGTTCCTCGAGCTCGCCCGCGACGCGGACCTGCTCGACACGGTGCCCGAGTTGCGGTTCGTCCAGACGAAGGGCGCCGCGGTCGCATGAGCATCACCGTCTCGCCTGTCACCGAGGTGCTCGAGAAGGCGCTGGACGGCGAGCGGATCAGCGACGACGACGCCGTCACGCTGCTCCGGTCGCGCGAGCTCGTGTCGGTCGGTCGCGTCGCGAACGAGCTGCGCAACCGCAAGCACGACCCCGACCGCGTGACGTTCATCATCGACCGCAACCTCAACTACACGAACATCTGCACGACCGACTGCGACTTCTGCGCGTTCTACCGCTCGCCGGGCGATACGCGCGAGGGCTATCTGCTGCCGAAGCCGGTCATCTTCAAGAAGATCGAGGAGACGCTCGCGATCGGCGGCACGGGCCTGTTGATGCAGGGCGGCCATCACCCCGACCTCGGGATCGAGTACTACGAGGACCTCTTCCGCTCGATCAAGGCGAAGTACAGGATCCACCTGCACGCGCTGTCGCCGCCCGAGGTGCAGCACATCTCGCGGCGCTCGCGGCTGACGATTCCCGAGACGCTGACGCGCCTGCGCGACGCGGGCCTCGACTCGATCCCGGGCGGCGGCGGCGAGGTCCTCGTCGACCGCGTGCGCGACATCATCGCGCCGAAGAAGACGAAGTCGTCGGAATGGCTCAACGTCATGCGGCACGCGCACCGGCTCGGCATCTCGACGACCGCGACGATGATGTACGGGCATGTCGAGACGCTCGAGGAGCGCGTCGAGCACATGCGTCGGGTGCGAGAGGTACAGGACGAGACCGGCGGCTTTCGCGCGTTCTTCTCGTGGACCTATCAGGACGACGGCAACCGGCTGGGCGCGCTCGTCCCGCCGGAGTCCAGGCCGACGTCGTTCGACTACCTGCTGACGCAGGCGGTCTCGCGCATCTACCTCGACAACGTGCCGCACATCGGCTCGTCGTGGGTGACGCAGGGCAAGAAGATCGGACAGGTCGCGTTGCAATTCGGCGCCGACGACCTCGGCAGCGTGATGATCGAAGAGAACGTCGTGTCGGCGGCCGGCACGACGCACCGCGCGAACACGGACGAGTTCGTCCACCTGATCCGCTCGCTCGGCAAGATCCCGGTGCAGCGGGACACGCTGTACCGCGACGTCAAGGTCTGGAACTAGTCCCGGTAGACGACGAGCGTGTGCGCCGCGCGGTCGCCGAGGCGCCGCTTCCGGTCGTCGCCCACGGCCAGCACGCCGCCGACGAGATACGGGAGCACGTACGGAAACCCGTCGACGAGCCTCAGCAGGTTGCGCCCCGCCGACTGTCCCCATGAGATCGCCCCGCCCGCCTCGTCGACGACGCGAAGGTTCAGCAGCCGCTTCCCGACCGTCGTCCCCCACACGGCCTCGAGGACGATCCAGTAGAGATAGGCGAGCAGCAGCCACGCGACCGAGGCTCCGCCGTGCAGCCGGAAGCCGTGCGATCCGCCGCCCGAATACGTCTGCCCGGAGATCGAGCCGACGACCAGACCGAGCCCGACGAAGACGAGCGCTCCGTCGACGAGGACGGCGGCGGCGCGCGATCCGACGCCTGCGAGACGAGGCTGACCTTCCACCGAGGTCGAGGCTACCCTGGCCCCGGGTCGTGTTCCACCGCATTCTCATCGTCGTCGCGCTCGCCGCCGTCGCAGCGCTGCCCGCCGGCGCGTCGCGTCGCGTCGGCCTGCAGGAATCGCCGCCGCAGCAGCTGATGCCCGGCGTCTCGTATCAGCGCCAGGTGGAGTTCACCCAGCACGGACCGGTGGTGCTCGACGTCGTGACGGCGCCGAAGCCGGACGGCAGCCTCTATACCTTGCAGCCCGTCCTCTCGAACAACGCGATCGTCGGGACCGAGAAGGTCACCGACATGGAGCAGGAGTTGAAGACGACGGCGACGACGGTCGGCGTCAACGGCGACTACTTCGCGCCGAACCCCGGCAAGCCGACCGGCGTCCTGATCCGAAGCGGGCAGCTCGACTCGGCGCCGGCGCAGGCCCGCTCGAGCCTCGGCATCGCGCCCGACGGCACGCTCACCGTCTCGCGCGTCGCGTTCGACGGGACGTGGCGCGGCACCGACCAGCGGCGGCAGATCGACCTGAACGCGGCGCCGGCGAAAAGCCACACGACGCTCTACACGTCCGCCTGGGGCCCGACGACCCCGCCCGAGAGCGGCGTCGTGGTCGACGTCATCGACAGCATGCCGCCGCTCGTCCCCAACGCGGTCAACACCGGCGTCGTGACGCAGGTGACGGATCATGGGCCCGTCCCGATCCCGCCGAACGGCGCGGTGCTCGTGTCGCGCGGCAACCAGGCGCCGCACCTGCAGGCGGAGGCGCCGGCCGGCACGACGGTCGAGATCCGGCCGACGCTGACCCCGAACTGGAGCGCGATGCGCAGCGCGATCGGCGGCGGCCCGCAGCTCGTCGCGAACGGGAAGCCGGTCTTTCGCTCGCGCGAGTCGTTCGGCGACCCGGTGCTGAACCGGCGCAGCGCGCGCAGCGCGGTCGCGCAGCTCCGCGACGGCCGCATCCTCCTCGTCACCGTCGAGGGCGGGACGTCGGCGTACAGCGTCGGGATGACGAACTTCGAGCTCGCGGTCGCGCTCGCCCGGCTCGGTGCGGTCACCGCGTTCGGGCTCGGGTCGGGCCCGTCGGCGTCGATGTCGTTCGAGGGCGGGCTGCTGACCCGGCCGTCGAGCGGCAGCGAGCAGCCCGTCGCGGACGCGCTCGTCCTCGCCTACACCGGAATCTACGCGGCGCCGCCTGCGGCTGCGGTCGTCTCGCCGAACGGGGACGGCGTCGACGACACGCAGACGTTCTCGGTGAAGGTCGTCCGGCCGTCACAGGTCGCGGCGACCGTCACCGGCCCGGACGGCAAGCCGATCGTGCTGGCGCAGGTGGCCGAACAGCCGGGGACGTATTCGTTCCCGTGGGACGCCAGGGGAGCTGCCGAGGGCGACTGGACGTTCTCGGTCACCGACGGGACGACGACCGCCACCCGCCCGTTCTCCGTCAACCAGACGCTCGGCTCGGTCGCCGTCAGCGGCACGGCGATCTCCTTCACGCTCGCGCACGCAGCCGACGTCGCGGTGACCGTCGAGAACGCGAACGGGATCGTCGTCGCAACCGTGCTCGTCAAGAAGCTCGCCGCCGGCCCGCAGCAGCTGACCTGGAACGGCAGCCCCCGAACCGGTTACCGTGTGCACGTGACCGCGACGAACGCGATCGGCACCGTCGACCAGACCGTTCCGTTCGGGTCGAGCCACCGGTGAGCTCGCTGCTGATCGCGGGCGTCAGCTCGAGCTTCACATCCGCCGTCGCCTCCCACGGCGCGTACGCCGTCTTCGGGCTGATGGCGATCGACGCGTTGTTCCCTGCCGCGAGCGAGCTCGTGATGCTCTACGCGGGCGCCGTCGCGGCGGGCGTCTTCACCGCGGCGCACCACGTCAACCTGTTCGGCGCGCAGATCGGCTTCGGCGCGCCCGCGTACGTGACGATGGCGCTCGCCGGCACCCTCGGCTATCTCGCCGGTGCGCTCGTCGGCTGGGGCGTCGGCCGCTACGGCGGCCGCCCGCTGCTCGAGCGGCGCGGCCGCTGGCTGCACATCACCCCGGAGCGGCTCGACCGGGCGGAGGCGTGGTTCGCGCGCTGGGGGAGCGTCGGCGTGCTCGTCGGGCGCATCACGCCCGTGCTCCGCTCCTTCGTCTCGATCCCGGCCGGCGTCTTCGAGATGCCGCTCGGCCCGTACGTCCTCTTCACGCTGATCGGGTCGGCGATCTGGGCCTTCGCCTTCGCCGGCGTCGGCTGGGCGCTCGGCTCGAGCTACGAGCGCTTCAACCACGATTTCGCGTACGTCGAATACGCGATCGTTGCAGGCGTTTTGCTCGCGGCGGCGTATCTCGTCTATCGGTGGATCAACGCCGCTAGAGTGAGTCGTCGTGCAGCAGATTCCCCTCGTTGACGTCAAGGCGCAGTTCGCCTCGGTGCGCTCCGAGCTCGAAGCGCGGTTCGCCGACGTCCTCGACAGCGGCCGGTACATCCGCGGGCCGCATTTCCAGGCATTTCAGGAGGAGGCGGCCGCCTATCTCGGCGTGAAGGGCAGCGTGGGCGTCGCGAACGGCACGGACGCGCTCGTCCTCGCCCTCGATGCGCTCGAGATCGGCCCCGGCGACGAGGTCATCTGCCCGGCGTTCACGTTCTACGCGACCGCCGAGGCGATCGCCCGGCGCGGCGCGACGCCCGTCTTCGCCGACATCGACCCGGCGACGCTCAACGTCGACGCCGATGACGCGGCGGCAAAGGTCACCGCGAGGACGAAGGCGATCATGCCCGTCCATCTCTTCGGCCGCCCGGCGCCGCTCGACGACCTGCTCGGGCTCGGCCTGCCGGTGATCGAGGACGCGGCCCAGGCCTTCGGCGCGCCCGGGATCGCACAGCGCGGCCGCATTTCGACCTTCAGCTTCTTCCCGACGAAGAACCTCTTCTGCCTCGGCGACGGGGGCCTCGTCGCGTCCAACGACGAGGAGCTGCTCGAGCGCGTGCGTGTGCTCGCGTTCCACGGGTCGCGTGACAAGATCGACTTCGACTTCGTCGGCTACAACTCGCGCCTCGACGAGTTGCAGGCCGCATTCCTGCGCGTCTTCCTCACCCAGCTCGACGGCTGGACGCAGGGACGCCGCGACGCAGCAGCGCGCTACGCCGAGCTCGGGCTCGGCGACCTCGTCGAGCTGCCGCAGGACGAGCCCGGCCACGTCTACCACCTCTTCGTCTGCCGCTCCCCGGAGCGCGACCGCATCGTCGCCGCGCTGAAGGAGGCGAAGATCGGTACCGCCACGTACTACGTGACGCCGCTTCATCTCCAGCCGGCGCTCCGCTTCCTCGGCAACGAGCCCGGGTCGCTGCCCGAGACCGAGCGCGTCGCGACCGAGAACTTCTCCGTGCCACTCTGGCCCGGGATCCCCGCCGAGGCGCAGGAGCGGGTCGTCGACGTCGTCCGCTCCGCGGTCGGCGCCGTCGCACGCGTCTAACGACGTGGCCGGCTTCAGGCGTCACCGCCTGCTCCAGCTCCTGACCGACGCGGCGATCGTCGCCGTCTCCTGGTTCCTCGCGTTCGAGCTGCGGTTCGACCAGGGCCTGCCCGTCTACTACGACACGCTGCTGCGCCGGACGATCCTGCTCGTCGTCGCGATCAAGCTCGCGGTGTTCCTGCTCTTCGGCTTCCACCGGCGCTGGTGGCGGTACGTCTCGGTGCACGACATGTGGAGCGCCGCCCGCGGCGTCGTCGTCGCGTCGCTCGTCGCGGACGTGACGGTGTATCTCGTGTCGCCGGTCCACAACGTCCGGCTGCCGCGCTCGATCGCCGTCATGGACCTGCTGATCACGATGGCGCTCATCGCGGGCGCGCGGCTGCTCGCGCGGACCGTGATCGAGCGGCCGCTCGGCGGCGTCGTCGCGCGCGGCAAGGAGGTGATCGTCGTCGGCGCCGGCGACGCGGGGCGCCTGATCGTGCAGGAGATGCAGCGATCGCGGATGCTGTCCGCGACGCCGATCGGCTTCGTCGACGACGACCGGAGCAAGCGCAACTCGCGCATCCAGGGCGTCCGCGTGCTCGGCACGACCGACGAGCTGCCGCGGATCATCCGCGAGTACTCGCCGGACGAGGTGCTGATCGCGATCCCGTCGGCCTCGGGCGCC
>JAICLU010000178.1 GCA_025925195.1 Thermoleophilia bacterium | reverse complement strand
GCTGATCGTGGCGGTCGAGAACACCTTGGGCCCGGCAGCCGAGAGGAAGCTCGCCGTCTTGGTTCTGATCAGCCGGGACGGCGCCGCTCCTGCGGGAGCTCTCGCCACGCCGAGCAAGCCCCTCACTGTCCTTCAACGCAGGCGTGGCCCCTACGTTGTCAAGGCCGAGATCGACTCGTCCTGCACGGGCAGGTGTGATGCGAGCTACCGGATTTCCGGGTCGGCCGACCACAAGCTCGCCATCATCCCCAGCTGTCGGCTCGAGCGCTCAGCCTTCGTCTGCAGCAGGCTGAAGATCGTCGAGGTCTACTGAGAGGGAGACCACGACGCGACGTCAGCCGGAGCGTCCCGAGACGCTCAGCTGGTTCTCGGCGTGGCGGATGCGCTGCTCGAGCTGCCAGCGGTCGGCGGTCGAGTCGCCGGACTCGATCTTCGCCAGCTCGGCCTGCGCGGCCTCGAGCTGCGCCTGCGCGCGGGCATCGTCGATCTCGTCGGCCTTCACGGCGTCGTCCACGAGTGCGATCGCCCGATCCTCGAGCACCTGGAAGAAGCCCGGCCCCGTCGCGAACTCCTGCACCTGGCCGTCGCCGAGATGCACGCGGGTCGAGCCTGCCTTCAGCATGCCGACGAGCGGGGCGTGCCGTGCGAGGACGCCGATCTCGCCGGCGGCGCCGGGGACGATCAGCAGCTCGGCCTCGCCGTCGAACGCCGCACCCTCCGGTGTGACGACCGAGACGGAGAAGAGCGGATGGTCGGCCACGCGTCAGCTACCGCCTACGCGGCGACGGGCTCGGCCTGCATCGACCTCGCGCGCTCGACCGCCTGCTCGATCGGGCCGACCATGTAGAAGGCCTGCTCGGGCAGGTCGTCGTGCTTGCCGTCGAGGATCTCCTGGAAGCCGCGGATCGTGTCCTCGAGCTTCACGAACTCGCCCGGCGTGCCCGTGAACTGTGCGGCCGTGAAGAACGGCTGCGAGAAGAACCGCTCGACCTTCCGCGCGCGCGACACGACGAGCTTGTCCTCGTCGGAGAGCTCGTCGATGCCGAGGATCGCGATGATGTCCTGCAGGTCGCGGTAGCGCTGCAGCGTCTCCTGCACGCGCATCGCGGTGCTGTAGTGCTCGTCGGACACGATGCCCGGCTGCAACGCCCGCGACGTGGAGTCGAGCGGGTCGACGGCCGGATAGATGCCCTTCTCGACGATCGCGCGCGACAGCGTCGTCGTCGAGTCGAGGTGCGCGAACACGTTCGCCGGCGCCGGGTCGGTGAGATCGTCCGCCGGGACGTAGATCGCCTGGATCGACGTCACCGAGCCGGTCCGCGTCGAGGTGATGCGCTCCTGCAGCTGCCCCATCTCGGTCGCGAGCGTCGGCTGGTAGCCGACCGCGCTCGGCATGCGTCCGAGCAGCGCCGACACCTCGGAGCCCGCCTGCACGAAGCGGAAGATGTTGTCGATGAACAGCAGCACGTCCTGACCCTGGTCGCGGAAGTACTCCGCCATCGTCAGTCCCGACAGCGCGACGCGCAGGCGAGCGCCCGGCGGCTCGTTCATCTGGCCGTAGACCATGGCCACCTTGTCGAGCACGCCGGACTCCTCCATCTCGAGGTAGAGGTCGGTGCCCTCGCGTGTGCGCTCGCCGACGCCGGTGAACACCGAGACGCCGCCGTGCTGCTGCGCCACGTTGTTGATCAGCTCGGTGATCGTCACCGTCTTGCCGACCCCGGCGCCGCCGAACAGGCCGATCTTGCCGCCGCGCACATACGGCGCGATCAGGTCGATCACCTTGATGCCGGTCTCGAAGATCTCGACCTTCGGCGAGAGGTCGCTGAAGTCGGGCGGGTCGGCGTGGATCGGGCGGCGCTCACCGGTCGCGGCAGCCTTGCCGTCGACGGGGTCGCCGATCACGTTCCAGATCCGGCCGAGCGTCTCGTCGCCGACGGGCACGCTGATCGGCTTGCCGGTATCGCGCACCTCGGTGCCGCGCGACAGGCCGTCCGTCGTGTCCATCGCGACCGCGCGCACGCGGTCGTCGCCGAGATGCTGCTGCACCTCTGCGATCAGCTCCTGGTCACGGCCCGGCACGGTGATGCTGAGCGCGCTGTAGATGTCGGGCAGCCGGCCCGGGAAGACGGCGTCGAGCACGACGCCCTTGATCTCGACGATCCTGCCGGTCGTGCTGCCGTTCTGATTCTGGTCGGCCATGACTCTCCTGGAGGCGTTCAGCGGGGGTGCGGAGTTTAGTGGAAGCTAGACCGCGGCCCGCAGGGGAAGACGCGTCCCCGGCATCGTCGGCGGCTGCGACCGGAAGAGCGCCGTCAGCCGGACGCCGGTGGCGGTCACACGCGCGGGCGCAGGCGCGGGACGGAGCGAGCCGGCGACACCGCCCGCCGCTGCCGCACCGACGATCGCGAGCAGCGCGAGCACGAGCGGCACGCGGCGACTGCGCATCCTGCGCGGGACGAGCGGCCGCGACGGCGCCGGCAGCGGCGCGGCACGCAGCTCGTGCGTCACCTCACGAAGGCCGGCCACGAACGTCGCGCACGCGGCGCACTCCGCCAGATGCGCGCGCAGATGCCCCCGCTCGAGCTCGGAGAGCTCGCAGTCGAGCGCCAGCGACGCCCACCCGCGGGCGCGTTCGCACTCTGCTGACAAAACAGCGTCCATGATGAGTACGACGCGACGCCTCGGCCCGAGTTAGCGCGGATCTTCGGTTATTGCGTGAGCGCGTCCGCGCCCGCGACGATCTCGAGGATTTCCTGCGTGATCTGCGCCTGACGGGCGCGGTTCATCGCAAGCGTCAGCCGGTCGACCAGATCCTCCGCGTTCTTCGACGCGTTGCGCATCGCCGTCATCTGCGCGGCGAGGAACGACGCGGCGGACTCGAGCAAGGCGCGATAGATCTCCGTCTCGAGATAGACGGGCAGCAGCCGTTGCAGGATCTCCTCCGGCTCCGGTTCGTAGATGAAGTCGCCGCGCAGGGCGCGCTCGCGCTCCGTCAGGTCGGTGTCCTCGCCGGCCTCCAACACGTTCTCGGGGATCGGCAGGAGGTCGCTGACCGTGACACGCTGCACGAGCGCCGACTCGAAGCGGTTGTAGACGAGTACGACCCGATCGACCTCGCCGCTCGTGTACAGCTCCGCGAGCCGGTGCGCGACGCCCTGCGCGTCGTGGTACTCGGGCCGGTCGACGAAGCCCGCCCACTGCGCGCTCAGCTCGTACCGGCGGAAGCGGAGCGTGGACGCCCCCTTGCGCCCGATCACCGCCCACGCGACGTCGTGCCCTTCGCCGCGGATCTGTCGCTCGAGCTCGAACCCGCGCCGCAGCACCTGGCCGTTGAACGGCCCGGCGAGGCCGCGGTCGCCGGTGACGAGCACGATCGCGACGCGGTTGACCTCGCGACGCTGCATCAGCGCGAGGTTGCGGAACGAGGCGGCCGCGCGCGCCGTCCCGACCATCAACTCCTGCATCCGGTCGGCGTACGGCCGCATCTCCTCGATGCGCAGCTGCGCACGGCGAAGCCGCGCGCCGGCGACGAGCTCGAGCGCCTTCGTGATCTTGCGCGTGTTCTTGACGGAGCCGATGCGCCGCCGGATGTCCTGCAGGCTTGCCACTAGATAACGGCCGACTCTTCCTGGACGTTGAAGCCGTTCTTGAACTTCTCGAGCTCGGCGTCGAGCTTCGCCGTCGTCTCGTCGGAGAGCTTGCCCTCCTCGCGGATCGCGTCGAGCACCGTCTGCTCGCTGCGCAGGTGCTCGCGTAGCTCCTCGAGGAACCGCTGCACCTGCGGCGTCGGGATCGCGTCGAGATGACCGTTGATGCCGGCGTAGATCGCGACGACCTCTTCCTCGGTCGGCCACGGCTGGTACTGCGGCTGGTTCAGCGCGGCGACCATCTTCTCCCCGCGCGTCAGCGCCTGCTGCGTGGCGCGGTCGAGATCGGAGCCGAACTGCGCGAACGCCTCCAGCTCGCGGTACTGCGCGAGATCGAGCCGCAGACGCCCGGCAACGCTCTTCATCGCCTTCGTCTGCGCGTTGCCGCCGACGCGCGACACCGAGATGCCGACGTTGACGGCCGGACGGACGCCCGAGAAGAACAGGTCGGACTGCAGGAAGATCTGCCCGTCGGTGATCGAGATGACGTTCGTCGGGATGTACGCCGACACGTCGCCGGCCTGCGTCTCGATCACCGGCAGCGCCGTCAGCGACCCGCCCCCGTTCTCGTCGTTCAGCTTGCACGCGCGCTCGAGCAGCCGCGAGTGCAGATAGAAGACGTCGCCGGGGAACGCCTCGCGGCCCGGCGGGCGGCGCAGCAGCAGCGACAGCTGCCGGTACGCGTCCGCGTGCTTGGAGAGGTCGTCGTAGATGACGAGCGCGTGCTTGCCGTTGAACAGGAAGTACTCGCCCATCGCGGCGCCGGCGAACGG